>DXFQ01000107.1 GCA_019114365.1 Candidatus Parakkermansia intestinigallinarum
GGCGTCGACGGATGAGTCGGCCTTGACGGATGAAGAAGCGGTTGCGGAAGAGGAGGCCTTGGCGGAAGAGGAAGCCTTGGCGGAAGAGGAGGAGGCCTTGGCTGATGGGGAGGGGGCAGGCAGTGTCTTGCGGCACAGCGGTGTTTTTCTGCGTTCGCCGGAGAGTGCTCGCTATTGGAAGCGGGTGCTGGTGGGCGATTTGCGCCGCGTGCCCGAGGAGGTGCGCCGCCGCGCCGGGGCGGACGAGGCCGACCTGAGCGAGGAGGAGCGGCGCTACCGCTTGGCAAGTGCGATTAATCGTTCGTGGGTGGCCGATCACAGCACGCTGACCCGCGAGGAGATTGCCGAGAACTGGGGGCGTCTGCGCGCCGATATGGCTCGCAACATGGGCATTATCGACAATGAGGAGGAGTTTTACCGGGCAATTTCTCTGCGCGAGGATGAGGAGCCGTTGCGCCGCATGGCGTCCGATCTCTATCAGCGCGCCTACGTCGCCGGGCTCGATGGTCGCAGCTCTCTTGAGACGGGACGCGAGATGGCCGAGTTGCCGCTGCGGCGGCAGAGAGCCGCCCGCCGTATCGTTGAAAGGGGCCTGGATGAGGGGCGCCTGCAACGCGAACGCTTTTTGCCGCTGGCAACGCGTTTGTCCGAGGGCCTCAAGGGGTATCATGCTGCGGAGAGTGAGTTTTTCTCGGCTTCGGATGTGCTGTCTGCGGCGCCGGATTTGTTTGCGGCAGCGGACGAGCTCAGCGAGATGTCGGAGGATGAGCGCCACGTGGTTTATCACATCGCGCAGGGGCTGTCCCCCGATCAGCGGTCGGGGACGGCTGCTTCGGTGATGCGTGCCGCGCGACGCGGGGCGCTGAATCTCGGTGTGGGTGCGGCTCAGGGGCTGGGGCATTTGTCGGCGGCTGTGCTGAGGGGTGTGGGGCGCGGTCTCGATGAGCGCGTCGGGACGAGTTTCGGCAGCAGTGCGGAGGCTCTTGATCGCCGTCTGGCGGTTCACGAGGAGCTGCGCCGCTTGGCCCAGCACGAGGTTTATCCTCTGGGGCGTGCGGCGGGGGCTTCCCGCATGGAGCAGTATATGATTGATGCGGCCGAGGCGACGCCCGGCGCGGTGCTGGCCTTTTCGTCCGGGGCAGGCTTTGCCGGCCTGACGCTCAGCGGCGTGGGCGAGTCGGTGGCCGAGGCGCGTTTGAGGGCACCCGAGGGCGATCGCGATTTGCAGTTGGTTGCCGGGGTGATCGGCGGGGCGATTCAGGCCGGGATTTACGCCGGAATGAGCAAGCTGGGCGGCCGGGCGCTGGAGCAGTCCCTTGCAGAGTTTGCACGGGCCTCGGGTTCCGGTGCCGCCGGGTATTCGATGGCGGCGCTGCGTTCTCTTGAGCATATGACGGGTGAGGGGGTGCGGCTGCTGCTGGCCGGAAAGGCTGCGGCGGCGACGGATCTCGGGTTGCAGGAGCTGGCGGCTCGCATCGACGGTACCGCTTCTCACATCGACTGGCGCGCTTACGGCGAGAGTGTGACGGATATTGAGACGAACATGCGCGAGGCGGCGATGCTGCTTCCCTACGTGTTGATCGGTTCCGGGCGCGTGTCGCTGCGCCACTTTCGCAATCGGGCTCAGGTGCTTGGCGACGGGTCTCCGCTGCTCGGGTGGGGAATTTCCGAGCAACAGAAGGAGGCGATTATGAGGGAGACGGATCCTGATCTTCAGAGCCGGATGCTGCTCGAGGCGCTGCGCGGCAGCCCTCGCTGGTCGTCGCCTTCCTTCCCCGAGGAGGCCGCGCGTGCGCTGCGCCTGCTCCATACGGAGTATTTCGACGGTTTTTCCCGGCCGGAGGTGGTTCGCGACTTCCTGAAACTGCCCGCTGATAGTGCTCAGGTAAAGCGGCCGGAGCTCCCTGCGCCCGAGGGCGATGCTGCGGCGCGCGAGGCGTCGTTGTTGTCTCGCCCCGGTGTTCGGGTGGAGGCGTTCAGGAAATCGAAGCGCTTGAGCACGGTGTTGCCGCTCTGGGATGAGTGGTGGGCCAAGTCGCATTTGCTCAGTGCTCGCCCCGAGACGCCCCGAGCTTTGCAGAGCCGCCTTCTGACGGAGGGCTACCGCAGCCGCCTGCGCTATGAATGGGAGCTGATGCACCCGGAGAAGCTTGTCCCCTCGCGCATTGAGCTCAGCGGGGCGTATGCGCCGAATGCCGAGCTTGAGAGACGCGTGGTGCTCGCGGATCGTTTCGCGGAGATTCAGGACCTTTCGTATCAGTATTTGCTGAGCTCTTACTCGCTGGATGCGCTGACGCGCTCCGTCGAGACGGAGGCGGTCATTCGCAAGCGGGCGGAGCGCTCGCGGCAGAATTTGCTGGGGCTGGTGGGCGATGTGGTGCTGCGGCTGGCTTCTGGCGAGGAGCCGAGCAAGGTGCGCGCGTTTTTCCGCAGCAAGTTCAGTCGCTCTTATTCGCGTCGCAGTTCGCAGTTGTCGGCTCCGGAGTGGATGCGGCTGACGCCGTATCACCTCCTGAATCACCTCGGCGATTTGCTGCACGATGCAAACAGGGTGGGGCTGGACGGGCAGCCGCCCGAGCTGGTCGAGGCCGTGCGCGTGATGAGCGGGGTGGAGGCCAATGCCCGCGCTCTTTTCGAATTGCTGCCGCTCAGCCCTGACTTCGTGACGGCGCTATCCCGCGGGATGTCTCCCGTGCAGGCGTACGCTCATTTGCTGATTCGCGAGTTGCAGCTGGACGAGAAGCAGGTGGAGGCTCTGCCGCCGGAGGTGCGTTTCAACGAGGCGGAGCCGCCGGATCAGTCGGCTTACACGAGGGAGAATCGCAGGCTTTACGAAGTCTACAGCCGCATGACGGGGCGCCGTCTGGAGTCCTGTACGGGCGAGGACGGCAAGAGCTACTGGCGCGTGCGCCGCCCGAACGGGGAGTTGACTCACTGGCACCAAACGCCGGATCAGGCCATTAATGAGCTGGCGGCTCAGTCGTCGCTTGCTTTCATGCTCTACGGGGTGCCGGCGCGCCGCCTGTTGCAGGAGGCGGCGGCTCGGCGCGATTTCCGATTGTCCGAGTGGCTGCCGGAGCCTCGGCACGAGTATTCGGCCTACGACAGGCTCTGCAGTGTGGCTCTGCGCGATCTGAGTCAGTTTTGGCAGGGCTCCGTGCTGCGCATGCAGCCGGGGATGGATATCAAGCCGATGCGTTACCGCTTCCGCATCGGCACGCGCAATGTGGGGATTTCGCCGAAGTTGCAGCTCAGCCGTGAGGCGAGCGGCGGTTATGATGTTGATGCCTACTCGGTGGCGACGCCGCTGGCTCTGATGCAGGCGCGCTTCAACACGTATTGGATGCGCCAGTTGAACAGCGAGTCGATCCGTGCCGATGAGCTTGTCCGGATGCTCGGGGAGCAGCACTTGCTTTCCGGGAGTCAGGTGGAGCGCATTTCCCGCATGGTCGAGCCGCGAGGGGCCGCACGCCTCAGGGGCATGGGGCCGACGTCTGCGGCGGTCGAGAGGCGCAACCGGGTGCTGGGGCGTTATTTGTCGCGCATCAGTCTCTTTTACATGATGACGCACATGGACCGCTTGTCGCTGCCCTCGTCGGTGCGCGAGTGGTTGTCGCTCGCTCCTTTCTGCCGCGCGACGCCGGAGGTTCGCATCAATGACCAAAGTCAGAAGCGCGAGACGAGTATCCCGATTTCCGGCGGCGCGCCGGAGCTGCTGCGCTGGGCGAATCGCCGCAGCATGCTGCGCCTGCGGCGCTATGGTGATGTCTTGGGCAAGGGGCGGGAACTTGCGACGGAGATGTTTGAGCCGAGCGAAAGGCTGGCCGAGTTGTTGCGTGCTTCTCTGGGGCTCGACCCGGGCACCAATGCCGAACAGGCTTGGTGTTATCACTTCGAGGATGTGAAGGGGCAGTTCAATGTGTATCAGGACTACGTGAACCTGCTGCTGCATCCGCTTGATGCTTGGCGCCACATGCAGCCCGAAGATCAACGGGAGCTCAGGGAGAGCTTGGCTCTTGCGGATGATTCGGCGGACGCGGCTGAGCTGACGACGCGCCTCGGGCAGCTGGAAGAGACGCTGCGCGATTTCCCCGAATTGCACTCCTATTCGCAGAGCGCGGGCGTGCCGGGACAGGTGCACGAGATGCTGCCGGAGCCTTATGTGGAGACGCCGCCGTCGGAGGTGGAGGTTCTGCCCACGCATCTGCGCTATGGCGTGGGCGGTGCGGGCGGCCCGTTCCGCGTGGTGAATCAAACGCTGCCGAGGGTGGATTATCGCGTGAGCGAGTCCGGGAAGTTGCCGGCTTCTCTGAGCGAGGATGCGCGCGTGATGCCGGCTCTTCGCACGCTGGATGCGCTCCGCAGTTTCGTGGTTTCTCGCCCGTATGCGACGGAGCAGGGGATTTGGTGGCGCGGGCGGCGGTATGGCGGTGCCGATGGCGCGATGCTGCCGGATCTTTCCGAAAATTGGCTCGATCGTCCGGCTCTGGAGGGTGTTCGCTCGATGCTGGCTCGCATCGACGCGCAGCTCGCTGCTTCGGGGCAGGGTGAGATGCAGCTCTGCGGTGTGCGTTTGCTGCCGACGGGGGAGGCTCTCGATCTGTCGCCTTGGAAGCTTGTCTCGCTTTATCGCGACCCCGCGCATCCCGAGTTGCTCTACCGCCTCATGCCGGGGGAGCCCGATGCGCCCGGCGTGCCGATGCGCCGCCCCTATGTGGTGAATTGCTGCCACGGCTTCTATGTGCAGAACAAAAAACGCATGCGCGTGCGCCAAGCGGCGGATTTCTGTCTGGGTGTGGTGCCGCTCAACTACTTCCGGCCCTTTGAACTGCGCTTCTATTCGGATGAGAATATGGCGAGCTGGGGGCGCGAGGCGATTGCGCACACGCTCGACGGTATCGTGGCGCGAGCCGAGGCGATGATGCCCTTGGCCGATGAGTCCGGCGCAGCGGGTTCGCCCGACGGGGCGATGGCGGAAGCGGGCGAGTCTTTCGACGGCTCGGCTTCGGCTCTCGGTTGGCGCGAGCTGGTGATGAGGCTTTGCGAGGATACATCGCTGAGCTATGTGCTCGCGGAGCTGGAGCCTTCGCAGATGCGTGCGGGGCAGGCGCTGGCGCTGTCTCTGGCTCGCGAGATGATACTGACGCAGGCGGGCAGTGATCCCGAGGCTCCCGAGCGCTTGCGCCGTTTGGCCTCTCGCCTCCGCAGCTGCCCGGATCTGCGTCGCCTTCTGATCGACGAGTTGAGCAACTGCCTCGAACGCAGCCGCGCCGAGCGCCGCCGCGCAAACAGGGCGTCGACACGGGGCCGGGGAGGTGAGGGGGCATGAGGGTGCTGCCCGAGCCTCTGCGCGGGCGCCTCGATGATCCGCTGTGGCGCTTGCAGAATCTCTACTGGATAGAGGATAAGGCCGGACGCATGCGGCGCTTCCGCCTCAATGCGGCTCAGATGCGCCTGCATCGCGGGCTCTGGTTTCGCAACGCGGTGCTCAAGGCGCGCCAGCTCGGCATTTCAACTTATGTGGCTTTGCTGATGCTTGACCGCTGCCTCTTTACGCCGAATTATCACGCGGGTATCATTGATAAGACGCTTCCGGATGCGGAGCAGAAGCTGGAGAAGCTGCGCTTTGCTTGGGAGCACCTCGACTATGAGCCGCCGGGCGCCGAGGCGGAGGAGCGGGCGCTTGCCTGCCTCGGCGCCATGATCAAGCAGCGCAGCGGGCAGATGAAGTCGGGCGCCTGCAAGCCGCTGAGTGATGCACGCACGCGGCTCGCCTTCGCCAACGGCAGTGATGTGAGGCTGGGCACGACGCTGCGCGGCGGGACGCTCCAGTTGCTGCATGTTTCCGAGCTGGCTCATGTGTCGGTTCATGCGCCGTGGCGAGCACGCGAGATTCGCACGGGCGCTATCAATACGGTAGCGGCGGACGGTACCGTCATTCTGGAGAGCACCCACGAGGGCGGTCGCTACGGGGTGAATTACGAGATGATGCAACAGGCGATGGAGAATGCGGCGCGGGATGAGCTGCTGCCGCTCGATTTTCGCTTCTTTTTCTTCAGCTGGTTTGACAACCCGGACTACGCGTTGAAGGGGCGCCCGCACTGGAGCGATTCCATGGGGGCGTATTTCGATAAGCTCTCCGAGGCGGGGGTGCGTCTCAGTACGGAGCAGAGGCTCTGGTACGCACGCATGGAGCGCACGATGGGGGCCGCCATGCGGCAGGAGTACCCGTCGACGCCCGAGGAGGCTTTCTGCACGGGCAACGACGGCGCGATCTACGGCTCGCAGATTGCGCTGCTGCGCGAGGCCGGGCGCATCGGTGTCGATTTTGCGTTCCGCCCCGATGAGCCGCTCTACACCTCGTGGGATCTCGGGCTGAGTGATCACACGGCCATCTGGCTGATTCAGCAATACGGAGGTCAGGTCTACTGGCTCGATCATTACGCGGCCAATCAGCTGCCTCTCGAGCATTTTGCCGGAAAGATTCGCGAGTGGGAACAGGCTTACGGCCCCATTGCCGCGCACTTTCTGCCGCACGATGCCGCACACCGCGATCCCCACGGCCACTCCTATGTGGAGAGTCTCGACGCTTGCGGCATCAGCGCGGTGCGGGTCGTTCCCCGCACGCCCGATATCTGGCGAGGCATCAATGGTCTGCGCGGGCTGCTGGCGCGCAGTTGGTTTCACCGTCGCACGCTTGCGCAGCGGGTCAATGCCCGCGGAGAGGCGGAGCCCTCGGGGCTCAGCTGTCTTGAGCGCTATCGCACGGCCCCGCCCGGGGCTTCGGGGACGCTGCGCGACGCTCCGCTGCACGACGCTTGCTCGCACAGTGCCGACGCGGCGCGCATGTTTGCCGAGGCGCTCAGCCACGGCATGGTTGCTCCCGTCGCGCTGCGCCACAGTGCCAGACGCGCACTGATGTGAGCTTGGCAAGGTTTGCGGCCGAGGGCCGTTTGTTGTGTGTGAAAGGCGCCTTCCTGCCGGCAGGGAGGCGCCTTTTTCTCACCCCGCGAGGAGCAGAGCCCACCCCCGCAGCCCCACCGGGCGCAACGCATCATCACAACAAAAAATCGCCGCCTCGGGGCGTCGGAGGGCAAGTTCGCCGTCCCGTCGGGGGTGCGTAACCCAAAAGCAAAACAGCGCCCCGCGTCGCGACAGGCGGGGCGCTGCGACAAGACTTTCGTCAACCGAGATCAGTCGGCCTGAACGCGGCTGTAGTTGTACTTGCTCTGGAAGCCGAGCTCTTCGGGGAATTCGGAGAAGCCCGACCAGACGTTGTACTCTTTGAGGCCGTTGCGCCCGCAGCTGCCCTGATAGGGCGGGCGGTAGGTGCACTTGTAGGTCGGAGCCCAGAAGGTCACCAGCTCGTAGAACCCGTAGCCGATGCGGGTGAAGGTGCGGGCGACACCATCGACGATACCGACGGAGAAACCGGCGTAGTCACCCTGTGCCGAGTTCCAGCGAATCATCGTGACGGGGATTTCCTCGACAGCATAAATAATGTTGCCGATGGCGCGTCCCAGCTTGCGGGTAGCCGTGTACTCGGAGGCGGGCGGCGCCTGAATATCGGCGTACGCAGTGCCGGCAACGGCGAAGAGGAGTGTTGTAAGGAGTAAGCGCTTCATGACACCACCAGTCATACCATATTAGCCCGGTTCATGCAAGAGAAAAAGTCTCAGAAAGTGCTACTTTTCGGGATTTCCTCGAGAGAATCGGGCAGAGGCGTGTGAATTTCCTCATCGCTGAGGTAGCAGCCGGGGTCCGAACCGTACCAGTGACCGTTGGCGAAGGCCGCGCGGGTGCGGAATCCGCCGCCGCAGAGACCGAAGTGAACGCAGCCGGCGCAGCGGCCGCTGAGCTTGCGCCGGCGCTCGGCCGGGTCCTCGCTGCCGCGCAGCTCCTGCAACAGGGGGGCGGAGGGAGCCGTCGAGGCCTCCCAGACTTCCGAGAACTTCTGCGTCTTGACGTTGCCGAGCGTGACGCCCTGCCAGAATTGGTCGGGGTGAATGTTGCCCTGCGTGTCGATGTTGGCGATGCCGCGGCCGGAGCTGTTGGCTCCGCCTCCGTTCCAGCGCAGCAGGCGCAGCGTTTCGGCGGCCAGCGGCGAGCCCTCGCGGATTTGGCGCAGCAGCAGGTAGATGCCGTCGGCGGGCTGCGTGACGGTGAGCAGCTCGCGGGGATGACCGCTCTCTTTCCAGCGGCTCGCGCGTTCGATGAGCATGTCCATCGCCGCGCGCGCTTCGTTCGGCTCAAGGCTTGCGACGTCGACGCCGCGCCCGGTGGGCACGAGGTGGTAGAAGCAGACGCGCTTGATGTCCTGCTGCTCGATGAAGTCGAGAATCTGCCCCATGCACTGCACGTTGTTGCGCGTGAGCGTGAGGCGCAGGCCGGTCTTTTGCCCCACCTCTTCGCAGAGGCGGAAGCCGCGTATGGCTCCTTCGAAGGCGCCCGGGACACCTCGGAACTTGTCGTGCACCTCACCGATGCCGTCCAGAGAGATGCCCACGTAGGCAACGCCGAGCTCCTTGAAGAGGCGGGCGAGTTCGGGGGTGATGCGCGTGCCGTTGGTCGAGATGGTGACTTTGAGTCCGCGCTCGGTGGCGCGGCGCAGCAGGTCGGCGAGCCTCGGGTGCAGCAGCGGCTCGCCGCCCGAGAGCAGCAGAGCGCTGGCGCCGTAGGCGGCCAGATCGTCAATCACGTCGCAGCATTGCTCCCAGTTGAGTTCTCCGGGGTAGATTTCGGCGTGCGAGTCGGCGTAGCAGTGCACGCAGCGCAGGTTGCAGGTGCGCGTGATGTTCCAGACCACGATGGGCTTGCGGGTGCGCGAGGAGGTCGGGGTGCAGGCGGCCGTGCTGGCAAGGTGGTCGGTAGAGCCGTGGCCGCTGCCGTAGCGAAGGTGATCGGCCGGTTGTGCCATGCCGGTCCAGAGTCGGGTGATGTTGATCATGTGTTGCGGGGGAAATCGGGGAAGGGAGAAAAAGAGGGAGGGGGAGCGGGGCTGCTCAGTCGGCGGTCGGGGTTGCTGCGGCGTCGGAGCCGTGCCCCGGCGCCTTTCGCAGCGCTGCGGGAATGTAGTTGCAGAGGGGCTCGCAGGCCATCATGTCGCCGGTCATGCCGTAGGCACGGGCTCGCGAGCCGCCGCAGATGTGTCGGTATTCGCAAACGCCGCACTTGCCGCCCAGCGCATCGTCGTTTCGCAGGGTCGTGAAGAGGGGATGCGTGCGGTACACCTCGCCGAGGTCGTCGTGTCGGACGTTTCCCGCGGTGAGCGGCAAAAAGCCGCTGGGCTGTATCTCGCCCACGTGAGAGATGAACATGACGCCCTTGCCGTCGCGCGTCTTGGCGAGGTGCTTGGGCGGTATCCCCGTGCGCCGCGCCGCCTGCAGCAGGGTGCGCCTGTAGTGGTGCCCCTCCGTGGTTTTGACGGCGAAGGGCAGCTCGCGCCGCAGCGATTCAAGGCGGTTCCAGAGCGCTTCGAGCTCGTCGGCGCCGGGCAGGTCGTCGCGCGTCGCGCGCCCCGTGGGCACGAGCACAAAGACGCTCCAGACGTCGGGCTGAATCTGCTTCATGAGCTCGATGAAGGCGTCCGTTTGATCCAGGGTGGAGTGAGCGACCGTCGTGTTGATTTGCAGCTCGATGCCGGCTTCCTTGGCCTTGCGAGCCGCTTCGAGGGTGCGCTCAAAGGTGTGCGGCACGCCGCGGAAGGCGTCGTGGCGCTCCTGCGTGGCGCCGTCGAGGCTGAGGCTGATGCTGCGCACGCCGGCGTCGCGAAGGCGCGCAAAGTCCGTGTTGACGAGGCGCGGGGTGGCGGCGGGGCTCAGGGCGACGCGCTGCCCCTGCGAGGCGGCGCGCTCGATGATCTCAAAGATGTCTCGCCGCATCATGGGGTCGCCGCCGGTCAGCACGAGCATCGGGGGCGCGAGGCGTACGATGTCGTCGGCGAGCTTCAGGGCCTCCGCCGCGCTGAGCTCGTCGGGATGGGCCTGAGGCTGGGCGACGGCGCGGCAGTGGCGGCAGGCGAGGGCGCAGGCTCGCGTCAGCTCCCAGAACAGAATGAAGGGACGCTGCGCGTAATCAATTTCCGAAAAAGAGGGGTGCGTAGCCACGGTGCGCGTATTGTACCCGCCGATGCCCGCCTTGGCAAGCCTCATCTGAGGCTGCGGTGCGGCGGTCTCATCGGCGGCTGTCCCCCGTGCGTCATTGCACAAAATTTGCGTTCGGCGTGATAAAATTCTTGACAGCTCGGTAGGCTCGTGATATTCTGCTGCCCCGTTCCCGGACAAATAAACAACATCACCAACATCATGCGTTCCGTCACCGTACGTAAAGGAGAACCGATTGACCGCGCTCTGAAGCGCCTGAAGACCAAGCTCGACACCGAGGGTATCCTCGAAGAAATGCGCCGCCGCCGCGCGTTTGAAAGCCCCATGGATGAGAAGCGCCGCAAGGCTCGCTCCGCCAACAAGCGCAACAGCGTCAAGTGGCGTTTTACGAACAAGGAAGAGATTCCGGCTTCTGCCGTGACCCCCGCGACTCCTGAGGCCTGAACCCCTATTGTTCGGGAAGTTTTCTGAGACCTCGCCTGATGTGAATCAGGCGGGGTTTTCGTTTTTTAGCCCGGCCGCTCTTCCGCCCGCGCTTGGCGCCTGCCCGCGCCGACGTGCTCGCCGCTTGCTCTCGCCGGACGTGCTTGCCGCCTGCTCTTGCTGTCCGCCGCTCACCGCTCACCGCCCGACGCCCGCCCGCCCGCCCGCCCGCGCTGAGCGGCCGAGCTGAGGGCACGCGGGCAGGAGAAGCTTAATTTCGTGCGTCGGCGCTTTTATGCTTGCTGATGCAGGGGGGCTGTGTTACGCTACTCGCCATGGAATCGGATTCTCCTCACCTAAGGGGCTGCCTGGTCGTCTTTGAGGGCATTGACGGCACAGGCAAGTCAACGCATATTCAGCTGCTGGCGCAGTATCTGCGTGCACGCGGTATTGATGTGGTTACGGACTGTGAGCCGACGCACGGTCCTTGGGGTATGAAGGTGCGCGAGGCGGCGCTCGCGGGCGAGCGCCTGAGCTTGAGCGATGAGATTGCCTGCCTGCTCGAGGACAGGCGCGAGCATGTGCGCGATGTGATCGAGCCCTCGCTGGAGCAGGGCAAGTGGGTGCTGCTGGACCGCTATTACCTCTCCATGATGGCGTACCAAGGAGCCAGCGGCGCCGGCGTTGAGGATATTCGCGAGTGGAACGAAGCCTTCGCGACGATTCCCGATGTTGCCTTCTGGCTTGATATTCCGATTGAGACGGCTCTCGAACGCCGGAAGACTCGCGGCGGCCCCGGCGATGCGTTTGAACAGGAGCCCTTTCTGGCGCGCTGCGCTCAGATTTACTCGAGCATGGAGATGCCTTGGCTGCGCCGCATCGAGGCAGACGGCGAGGTCGATGAGACGCAGGCGCGCATCCGCGAGGTGATTCGCGAGATGTTGGCCAGCCGCGATTGAGGCGCCTGACTGCGCGACTGAGGCGCCCGGCTCGGCGATTGAGGCGCCCGACTGTCCGCCGCCCCGCGCGCCGAAGCGGATTCAGCCCGGCGCTCTGAGGCGGAGTCGGCTCGGTGCGCCGAAACGGATTCAGCCCGGCGCTTTGAGGCGGAGTCGGTCTCGCGCGTCGAAAGGGAGTCAGCCCGGTGCGCCGCGGGTCGCGGTCGGCGGGTGCAGATCAATCTCCCGTGGGTGATTCGCCGCGCTTGAGGGCTTCGGCAAAGCTCCGGGGCAGGCCGACAGCGGCGATTTTCGCGGCTGCGGCTTCGACGTCGTAGGGGACGCGGCAGAAGGTGACGGCATCGGCCTCGGTATCGAAGAGCAGGTAGGCGGCGCGGGGGTCGCCGTCGCGCGGCTGTCCGACGGAGCCCGGGTTGATGAGGTAGCGTCTCTGCGGGTCGAGGGCGAGGGTGAGGGTGTCGCCGTCGGCACCGGGGGAGGTCGGGCTCAGCTCCTCGATGATGCCCTCCGCATTTTTGCTGAACACGGCGGGGCGGTGGGTATGCCCGTTGAGAAGTCGCTTTTCGGGATAGAGGCTGAAGACGCCGGCGGCCTGTTCGCAGTTGCTGACGCGCCCCCAGCGCACCCCGCGATGCGGAGCGTGCATCAGGCGCAGGCCTTCGTGCACGGTGGTGAGCGGCAGGGCGGCGAGCCACTGCTTCTGCGCGTTGCTGAGCATCGCGGCACTCTTGGTGATCATGCGGGTGTAGAGCGCAACGCCGAAGAGACCGTGGTGCGTGATGGCGGCTTCGTGGTTGCCCTGAACGGCGGCGTGCAGCAGGGGCATCAGCTCATCGAGGCAGGCGGAGGGGTCTCCGTTGAAGCCGATGTGATCCCCGAGACTCAGAAAACGCGAAGCTCCGCGCGCTCGGGCATCTGCCAGAACGGCTCGGAGAGCTTCAAGGTTGGCGTGAATATCGCTGAGAATGGCCAGCAGCATGACAAGTGATGAGAGCGGTGAATGAGAACTAGGTGCGGAGAGAGAAAAGGGGTGGGTGATGCGGTGCGCCGGGAGCTCAGGAGGTCTGCAGAAGCTCCTGAAGCCGCTGCTTGAAGGCCGGCAGGCCCTCACCCATTGCGGCGGAGATGGGGATGATCTCCTGCTTCGGGAAGCGGAGGCGCAGCGCTTCGAGATTCTCGGTGGCTCCGGAGCCGTCCATCTTGTTTGCGATGATCACCCAGCGGCGTGCGGCGAGCTCTTCGGAGTAGAGCTTGACTTCCTTTCGCAGGGTTTCAATGGCCTCGATCGGGTCGTGCTCCAGCCCGGTCATGTCCACCACGAACAGCAGAAGGTGGCAGCGCATGATGTGGCGCAAAAATTCATGCCCCAGACCTCGGTTTTGCGAGGCTCCCTCGATAATGCCCGGAATGTCGGCCACGATGGCTCGGCTGTAGTCCGGGAACTCGACGACGCCCACAATAGGTTGCAGCGTGGTGAAGGGGTAGCTGGCCACTTTCGGCGTGGCCCGCGAAATGGCGCCCAGCAGGGTGCTTTTGCCGGCGTTGGGATAGCCGACGAGCCCGGCGTCGGCAATGCGGCGCAGCTCAAAGAAAAAGACGCCCGATTCGGCCTCGGTGCCGTACTCAAACTCGAGCGGCGCCTGATTGGTGGCCGTGCGGAAGTGCCAGTTGCCGCGCCCGCCTTTGCCGCCTTGGCAGAGAACGAAGCGCTCGCCGGGCTCGGTGAGGTCGGCAATCTGCTCGAGCTCGATGCCGTCGCCCTCGCGTTCGAGCCAGGTGGCTTCCTGCAGGGTGGAGGCGTTGCTGCGGTACACGGTGGTGCCGGGGGGAACTTTGCCGATGACGGTCTTGCCGTCTCGTCCGTGTTTGCGGGCGTGCATGCCGGGCATGCCGTCCGTGGCGATCAGCTTCGGGTCGTAGAAGTAGCTGCGCAGGTCGTTCGTGCCCGCGCTGACTTCCAGAATCACGCTGCCGCCGTCGCCGCCGTCGCCGCCGTCAGGGCCGCCTCGGGGAACAAACTTCTCGCGGCGAAAACTGGCCAGACCGTTGCCGCCCTTGCCTGCTTTGGCAAAGATTCGGATGTTATCGACAAACATGGCTTGATGATAGCGGAGTTGACACCGGAATGCAAGCTTAATTCCTATCGCCGAGCGAAACTTTCGCGCGCACGCGCACGCAAGGTGCCGCTTTTTGCTTCATGCCGACCTTTGGCCTTGCTTTTCTCCGGCCTTTCAGGCATAAAGGGGGCAGCATGACGGATGATATGAAGCACAAGCCCTCGTGGCTCAAGGTCAAGGTTCCCAAGGGAGAGGTTTACAAAAACGTCAATCGTCTGGTGCGCGACAATGGCCTCGTGACGGTCTGCGAGGAGGCTCTCTGCCCGAATCGCGGCGAGTGCTGGAGCCACGGCACCGCTACGTTCATGGTCTGCGGTGAGGTCTGCACCCGTGCGTGCGGGTTCTGTGCGACGCGCACGGCTCGCCCGAAGCCGCTCGATGCCGATGAGCCCCGCAAGGTGGCCGAAGCGGTCGCTGAGATGAAGTTGCGCCACACCATGGTGACGATGGTGACGCGCGACGACCTTCCCGACGGCGCGGCCGGACACATCGCGGCGACCATTCGCGAGATTCGCAAGGCGAGTCCGCAGACGGTCATCGAGGTGCTGACGTCGGATTTCAACGGCAATGAGGAGGCTCTCGCAACGGTGATGGAGGCGCGCCCGCATATCTTCAACCACAACCTCGAGACGGTCGAGAGGCTCACGCCTATGGTGCGCTTCCGCGCGCAGTACCGGCGCTCGCTTCACGTGCTGCGCCGCGCGTCGGAGCTGGCTCCCGGGATGGTGGTGACCAAGAGCGGTCTGATGCTCGGCTTGGGCGAGACTCGCGACGAGCTCGAGCGCAGCATGGACGACCTGCGCGAGCAGGGCGTCACCGTGCTCACCCTCGGCCAGTACCTGCGCCCCTCGCCCCGCCACCTGCCGGTGATTCGCTATGTGCGCCCCGAAGAGTTTGACGAGCTGAGGGAAATCGGCCTTGCCAAGGGCTTCCGCCATGTCGCCAGCGGCCCGCTCATCCGCTCCTCTCACCACGATGCCAACTTCAGCCCCGAGCTGGAGATCATGGAGGCTATCAACGCCGATCTCCGCAGGCGAGGTGAGCTGATTTGACAAAAATGTATGACAAAAATGTAAACAACATCGGAGTGTTTTACGTTTTTGTCAATATGAAACTCTCGTCTCCTTTTTCTTTTACCCCAAAAAGCCTTTACAGAGCAGGATTTGCCGCGATTGTGCAAAAGTTGGCACGCGCTTTGCTTAAAGAAAGGCGAAGGCAGGTGCTTGCGTGATTCGGCACCTCCGGCCTCACAGACTCATTTCCCCAAACACTATGTCTACGCACACCATGACTGATTCGGCAGAGGGTCTTTCGGCTCTCTATGGCAGCGATACCTTCGGAATCAAGACGATGGAGAGATACCTCTCGAAGTCCTCGTACAAGAAGCTGATGGTGACCATCCAGAAGGGCGGTCGCCTCGATCCGAGCATTGCCGATGAGGTGGCTCAGGCGATGATGGTGTGGGCGATTTCCAAGGGTGCGACGCACTACACGCACTGGTTTCAACCGCTCACGGATGCAACGGCTGAAAAGCATGATTCCTTTGTTGAGCCTGACGGCAAGGGCGGCATGATTTGCGAGTTCACGGGCAAGTCGCTCATTCAGGGTGAGCCCGATGCTTCGTCCTTCCCCTCGGGCGGCATTCGCGCGACCTTTGAGGCTCGCGGCTACACGGCTTGGGATCCGACGTCGCCGGCTTTCATCAAGCGCACGGCCAACACGGCGACGCTCTGCATTCCGACGGCTTTCTGTTCGTACACGGGTGAGGCTCTCGACAAGAAGACGCCGCTGCTGCGCGCCATGACGGCGGTGGCTCGCCAGACGACCCGCGTGCTCAACTGCTTCGGCATTGAGCCGAGCTTTGTGGATAGCAATCTCGGCGCGGAGCAGGAGTACTTCCTGATCGATCGCGATCTCTACCTGCAGCGCCCCGACCTCATCGAGACGGGCCGCACGCTCTTCGGCTGCCTGCCGCCCAAGCACCAGCAGATGGAGGATCACTATTTCGGCTCGATCAAGGAGCGCGTGCTCGAGTTCATGACTTCGGTGGACCACGCCCTCTGGGCTCTCGGTGTTCCCGCCAAGACGCGCCACAACGAGGTGGCTCCCGGGCAGTTTGAGATTGCGCCTCTCTTCGAGCCGATCAATGTGGCGGTGGATCACAACGTGATGATCATGGATATCCTGCAGCGCCAGGCTCTCAAGTTCAATCTGGTGTGCCTGCTGCACGAGAAGCCCTATGCCGGGGTGAACGGTTCGGGCAAGCACAACAACTGGTCGCTTTCGACGCCTGAGCTCGGTTCGCTCTTCAGCCCGGGCAAGACGCCGCACAGCAATCTGCTCTTCCTGACCTTCCTCGCGAGTGTGATTCAGGCGGTGGACGTGCATGCGGACTTGCTGCGTGCGTCGATCTCCAAGGCGAGCAACGATCACCGCTTGGGCGCCAACGAGGCTCCGCCCGCGATTATTTCGATTTTCCTCGGCGACCAGCTCACCGACATCATCGAGCAGATCAAGGCCGGCGGCGCCAAGAGTTCGGCGGCTAAGACCACGATGGAGCTGGGTGTCGATATCCTGCCGGCTCTGCCGAAGGATACGACGGACCGCAACCGCACGTCTCCCTTCGCCTTTACGGGCAACAAGTTTGAGTTCCGCGCGGTGGGCTCGTCGCAGACCTGCGCCTGGCCGATGGCCGTGCTCAACACGATTGTGGCCGAGACGCTCGATGACGTGGCGACGAAGCTCGAACCCTGGGTCGGCAAGCCCGAGTTCAAGGAGAAGGTGACCGAGCTCATCACGGAGATGATCACGAAGCATGATCGCGTCATCTTCAACGGCAACGGCTATTCCGACGAGTGGATCGCCGAGGCCGAGCGCCGCGGCCTGCCGCATCTCAAGACGACTCCCGAGGCTCTCAAGGTGCTCGCCAAGCCCGAGACGATCGCGCTGATGGAGAAGTACGGGGTGCTCACCAAGGCCGAGCTTCTGGCCCGCATTGAGGTGCAGGAGGAGAACTACGAGAAGCTTATTGACATTGAGGCCAAGACTTGCCTGAATATGCTTCAGACGATTTATGCGCCGGCCATTGCTGCTCAGATGACCGAGATTTGCGGCACGGTGGCTTCGATTCAGGCCGCCGGTCTCAAGGCCGGTCTCAAGGCTGCGACGGAGAAGGCTGAGCGCGTCGGTGCTCTCTACGATGAGATGATCGACAAGACGGCTGCTCTGAGTGCAGCCATCGATAAGGGCTGCCCCGAGTGCATGAAGACGTGCATGGACGACGCCCGCGCAACCGTTGATGCCCTCGAGGCAATCGTGGATGCCGACCTCTGGCCGGTGCCCACTTATGCTCAGATGCTCAACATCCACAGCAAGTAAGTAGCAGTCCGGCGGGGAGGGCGCCGTCCGCGCTCTTCCGCAGGACGTCCGGGGCTCCGAGTGGAGCCCCGGTTTTTTTTATCCCGCAGAGGCGCCCGGCGCCGCTTTAGGACAGGCAGGTGACGAGGGCGTTTTCATCGCTGAGGACGACTTGGGTCTCCGGGGCGACGAAGAAGCCCTGGCTGTTGGCCGGAATGCTCAACAGGGTGATGCCGCTGACGGTGCTGACGGTGCAGCCCGCCGCCGAACTGACGGCATAGACGCGCGAGATGATGGTTGGTAGGGTCATAGGCTCTGATTTAGCACGGCGACGGGGGCGGGGGCGAGCCTGTGCCGGGGCAGGGCGCATGCTGCCGCACGCGGGGCAGTTGTTGCCCGCGTCTTGCGGCGCACTCGCTCGGATTGTTGACTTGCAAGCGGCGCCGCAAGCTGGTACAATGCGCGGGCATGGATGAGCGGGTGTCAGCAGTGGTGCAGGAGGCCCTCGAGCGCTTTTTCGGCTTTTCGGCGCTGCGGCCGGGGCAGGATGCCGTGGTGGAAGCGGTGATGGACGGGCGCGACGTGATGGCCATTATGCCGACGGGCGGCGGCAAGTCGCTCTGCTACCAGCTGCCCGCGCTGTGCCGCGAGGGGCTGACGGTGGTGGTGTCTCCGCTCATTGCTCTGATGAAGGATCAGGTGGACGCGCTGACGGCTCGCGGCATTCCGGCGGCTGCCGTCAATTCGTCGCTCAGCAGCGATGAATACCGCAGCGTGATGGCGGATTTGCGCTCGGGTGCGCTCCGTTTGATTTATGTGGCGCCGGAGCGCTTCGCGCAAGAGGGCTTCATGGCGACGCTCTCGCGCCTGCAGGTGTCCTTGCTGGCGGTGGACGAGGCGCACTGCCTCAGCCAGTGGGGACACGATTTTCGCCCCGATTACCTGCGGCTCGGGCTGGCTCGCGAGCGACTGGGCTTTCCGCAGACGATGGCGCTGACGGCGACGGCGACGGCGGCGGTGCGCGAGGATATTCTGCGCACGCTTCAGTTGCGCGATCCGGCCGTTGTCATCAGCGGTTTCGGGCGCGATAACCTCGATTTCTCCATCACGCACTGCGAGAATCACCGCGCCAAGTACGATCGCATTCGCGCGGTGATGCGGCGCTGGCGTCAGGGCATCATTTATTGTTCGACGCGCAAGAACGTGATGAAGGTCTACGACGAGATTCGCGGGGATGGGTTGCGCGTGGTGGCGTATCATGCGGGGATGTCCGATGCGGAGCGCGAGTTTTCTCAAAACGCCTTTATTTCGGGTGAGGCCGATGTGGTGGTGGCGACGAACGCTTTCGGCATGGGGATTGACCGCGCGGATGTGCGCTTTGTGCTTCACTTCGAAATTCCGGGCAGTGTCGAGGCGTATTATCAGGAGGCGGGGCGCGCCGGACGCGACGGCGAGCCGGCCGTCTGCGAACTGCTGTTCAATCATGTCGACCTCAAAACGCAGGAGTTTTTCTTCGAGGGCAGCAATCCGCCGCTTCAGTTGCTGCGCGCACTCTACGCCATGCTCTGCGCCGAGTGCAGCCGCGAAGCTCACGAGCTGACGATGACGGTGGATGAGATGGCGGAGAGCTTGGGGCGCGAGGTGAATCCGATGGCGGTCAGCACGGCGCTGTCTCTGCTGATTCACGCAGGCGCCATCGAGCGCTTTGACCTGCCCGGACGCAGCGTGCGCGGCACGCGCGTGAAGGACCCCGAGCGGCCCTTCGCCGCCTTGAACATCGACAGAGAGTCTCTCGAAGAGAAAGCCCGCCGCGACCACCTCAAGATCGAAGCCATCACGCGCTACGCTTACTCGACGAATTGCCGCCAGCAGTGGATTCTCGACTACTTCGGCGAGGCGGATGCCGGCCCCTGCGGGCACTGCGACGTTTGCCGCGCGGAGGATGCTCCGGAAGCCGAGCCGCTCGAGGGCGACGATCTGCTGACGGTGCGCAAGGCGCTGGCGGGGGG
>DXFQ01000108.1 GCA_019114365.1 Candidatus Parakkermansia intestinigallinarum
GCTTACGGCTATCGCAACTTCGCCAACTACCGACTACGCGTGCTCGTGGAGTGCAGCGGTGGCTCACTCGGTGGTCTGATATGCGGTTTCCACACACTTTGCGCTTGACCCCACACTTTGCGCTTGACCCATACGTTCTCTCCGCCTCAACAAAAAAGCCTCACGCCATCGGCGCAAGGCTTTCAGTACCCCCTCGCGGGCTCGAACCGCGGACAAACTGATTAAGAGTCAGCTGCTCTACCAACTGAGCTAAGGAGGCTTTTCGCGCACTCGCGTGCTCACAGGCTGGTACCCCCTCGCGGGCTCGAACCGCGGACAAACTGATTAAGAGTCAGCTGCTCTACCAACTGAGCTAAGGAGGCACTGTGTCTGTGGGCACCCCCGCATCACCCTTCCCCCGGAGGGGAAGCCGCTGGTCAGATTTGAACTGACGACCCACGCATTACGAATGCGTTGCTCTACCACTGAGCTACAGCGGCGATGCTGAGTGCGGCGCAATTAAACCACACCCCAACCGTCATTGCAAGCAAAATTTCATTTCTCGTGCATTTTTTTTCGCGGGCGGCATTTCGGGATTGCATTTGAGGCCTGATCGGATAGAATAAGGTTGCTATGACATACGAAGTTTTTGATACGCCGCAGGAGGCTGCCAAGCAGCTTGCCGCCGAAGTCGCCGAACTCATTCGCAGCCGGGCCGCCGAGGGCAAGGGTGTGGTGCTGGGTCTGGCCACGGGTGCGACGCCGCTTCCCTTCTACGCCGAGCTGATTCGCCTCCACAAGGAGGAGGGTCTGTCGTTCGCCAATGTGACGACTTTCAACCTGGACGAGTACACAGGGCTGCCTCACGAGCATCCGGAGTCGTACTGGTACTTCATGCACACCAATCTGTTCAACCACATCGACATCAAGCCCGAGAACATCAACCTGCCCTGCGGTACGCTCGCTCCGGAGGAGATTCCCGCTCACTGCCAGGCTTACGAGGATAAGATCAAGGCTTGCGGCGGTCTCGATCTCCAGATTCTCGGCATCGGCCGCACGGGCCACATCGGTTTCAACGAGCCCGGCTCCGATGATACGACGATCACTCGTCAGGTGACGCTCGACGATCTCACCAAGACGGATGCTGCTCCGGCCTTCGGCGGGTTCGACAATGTTCCCAAGACGGCTATTACGATGGGTGTGGCCACGATCATGGGCGCGAAGAAGGTTCGCCTCATGGCTTGGGGTGCCAAGAAGGCCAGCATTGTCAAGAAGGCTATCGAGGGTCCGGTGACGGCGGATGTGGCTGCTTCTTTCCTGCAGAAGCACCCGGACGCTAAGTTCTTCCTCGACAAGGAGGCTGCTGCCGACCTGTAAAGCTGCTCTTTCTCGGAGTTCCAACGCGTTTTTCAAGGGTCGCGGCCGCTGCGCCGCGGCCCTTTTTCGCAGTCGGCGGCGGGTCTCGGCGGCGCGTTCCCGTCGGTTTTGACAGGTTTTCCCGATGTTGTTTCTGCACGTGGCTTTCCCGACATCAGCTCTCGGTGTTTTGAGCCGACGTTATCGTCGGCTTCATTTCCCGAGCTCTTGTGCCCGGCAGCTTTCCGCTCCGAGTTGACGGGTGTGTCGTTTAGCTGACGGCAGCGCGTCGCGCGCCTTGTTTTGCGTTGTTTTTACGTTAGTTTTGCCTTATTTTCCGCTCTGCCATGCCGTCTCATCTCTACGTTCACATTCCTTTCTGCCATCGCATCTGCCCGTACTGCGCTTTCTTCAAACATACTCCGGGGCGCACGGATATGCGGGGCTTTGTCGAGGGGCTCATCCGCGAGGCGGAGTTGCGGCTGCCGGAGGGCTATGCGCCCGAGACGATTTATTTCGGCGGCGGCACGCCCAGTATGCTCTCGCCGACGCATCTCGGGCGCTTGGTCGAGGGGCTTCGCCGCCGGCTCGATCTCAGCGGGCTGCGGGAGTGGAGTTTTGAGGCCAATCCGGCGACCTTTCATGCGGCCAAGGCGGCGCAGTGGGCGGCTCTCGGCATCACGCGGGTTTCGCTCGGCGCGCAGAGTTTTGAGCCGGAGCTGCTGCATGTGCTGGGGCGCGAGCACAGCGCCGAGCAGATTGCCGAGAGTGTCCGCCTGCTGCGCGAGGCGGGTATCGCGCAGGTGAATCTGGATTTGATGTTTTCGCTTCCCGGGCAGAGTTTGGAGCAATGGCGCCACAGCCTTGAAGCGGCGCTCGAGCTGGCCCCCGATCACATCTCGACCTACAACCTCACCTACGAGGAGGATACGGCGTTTTTCGACGCCTACGGTGCGCGCGGGGGAGATGAGGAGCGCGATGCGGCCATGTTTGAGCTGGCGGATGATCTGCTGGCGGCGGCCGGGATGCGCCACTACGAGATTTCAAATTACGCTCGCCCGGGCTGTGAATCGCTGCACAATTTTGCGACGTGGCGCGGGGAGGATTATCACGGTCTCGGGCCGGGTGCCTACGGCACGGTGGAGGGTGTGCGCTACCACAACGGGGAGGATACGGCGGCCTACATTGCCGCGCTGGCGCAGGGGCATCTGCCGCCCGGCGAGCAGGAGCATCTGACGCCGGAGCAGAGGCGCACCGAGATGCTGGGGCTGCGCCTGCGAACGGATGAGGGTTTGCCGGCGGTTTTTCTGCGGCCGCAGGATGCTGATTTCACTCGGATGCTGCAACGGGAGGGGCTGGCGGAGTTCAATGAGGCCGGGGCGCTGTGTCTCACGCGCTCCGGGCGCCTCGTGGCTGATGAGGTTGCGCTCGGGTTGATGTGAGGCGCGGATGCCTTTGCCCTTGACTCCGCCGTCGCTTCCTGTAGAATAAACTCAGGTTATGAAGGCTCCCATCATTCGCAAGGTCGAACAGATCACGGTGTCGCATTTTTACGAATGCCATCGCGGCACGCTCGAGCTGCAGTTGCTCAACAGCCCGCTGGGGATGTCGCGCAGCATTCAGCAGCCGGCTCTCAATCGCCCCGGTCTGGCGCTGGCCGGCTATTTCGGCTATTTTGCCCATGAGCGCATTCAGATTTTCGGCGCGGCGGAGATGGCCTATATTTCAACGCTTTGCGGCGAGGAGCGCACGGAGCGCCTGCGGCGAATTGTGAGCGATGATGTTCCCTGCCTGATTATCACGCGAGCCGCCGAGGTGCCGCAGGATTTGCTGGATATGGCCAACAGCTGCTCGGTGTCGATTTTCCGCTCGACGCTGCCGACGATGAAGTTTGTCAATCGCGCGACGCTCATTCTTGAAAACGAGTTTGCGGAGAGTACGACGATGCACGGCTGCATGGTGGATGTGCGCGGCGTGGGGGTGCTCATTACGGGCAAGGGCGGCATCGGCAAGAGTGAAATCAGCCTCGGTCTCGTCGAGCGCGGGGCTGCGCTGGTGGCTGATGATATGGTGCGCATCCGCAACATCAGCGGGGCGCTCATTGCGACGGCGCCGAAGCTCAGCAGCGGTTTTATCGAGATTCGCGGGCTGGGGATCATCAATGTGACCAATCTCTTCGGCTTGCGTGCGTACTGCCGCGCGTCGAAGATTGATTTGGTGATCAATCTGACCGACGGCGAGATGACGGAGATGGATCGCCTCGGGCTGGAGCGCAAGATGTTTTCGATTCTCGGCGTCGATGTCGAGCGCATCAATCTGCCGGTGGCTCCCGGGCGCGATATGACGCGCTTGGTCGAGGTGGCGGCTCTGGGGCATTACCTGCACGAGAGCGGCTACGATATGGCGGGAGAGTTCAACCGCCGCCTGCACAAGGAGATCCGCGAGCGCTCGCAGCGCCATAAGCGCTGATGCCTGATGTTTTATGACGAAGTTAGCTGATATTGTCAAATTGCTGGATACGCGTCTGCGCGTGGCCGAGATTCGCGATGCTCCCGTGGCTCTCAACGGGTTGCAGGTGGAGAACGACGGCAACGTCACGCTGGTGGCTCTGGCGGTCGACGGTTCGCAGGCGACGATCGACGAGGCGGTGGCGGCAGGTGCCGATTTGCTGATTCTGCACCACGGTATTTTCTGGTGCGGTCTGCGGCCGCTGACGGGATGGTGGCGCAGGAAGCTCTGCCGTTGTCTGGCGGGCAATCTGGCTGTTTATGCGGCGCATTTGCCGCTCGACCTGCACCCGGAGCTGGGCAATAATGCGGGAATTGCTCGGGGGCTGGGGCTGCGCGATGTGCAGCCGGAGATTGACTATCACGGCACGCTCATTGGTCTGTCGGGTCTGTTTGAGGGCTCGGTGGGTGAGTTGCGCGAGCGATATGCGGCGATTACGGGCAGTGCGGTGACGGGCGTGGTTCACGATGCGGAGGCTCCGGCGGGGCGCGTGGCGGTCTGTTCCGGCGGCGGCGGTGAGGAGATTTATCAGGTTCAGGCCAAGGGCTACCGCTGCTACCTGACCGGGGAGGAGAATCACTGGGTGCTCAATGCGGCGCAGGATATGGGCATCAATCTGCTTTTTGCCGGGCACTACGCGACGGAGACTTTCGGCGTGAAGGCTCTCGGCGAGCTGCTGGAGCGGGAGTTCGGCCTGCCGACGATGTTCATCGATCGCCCCACGGGGATGTGAGGTTTTTGCCGAGCTATGCTTTTCGTTGTTGAGGATTTATTCGGTATGCGTCTCGATCAGTACTTGGTCGGGCGCCTCCCCGAGTTGTCGCGCGCGCGCATTCAGGCTCTCATCAAGGAGGGCTCCATCACGGTGAACGGCCGGGCGACGAAGGCGAAGACGCCGGTGGAGCGCGGGATGCACATCGAGGTGACGATTCCCGAGCCGGAGCCGGCGGAGGCTCAGCCGCAGGATCTTCCGCTCGATATTCTCTACGAGGATGCGGATGTGGTGGTGGTGAACAAGGAGAGCGGCATGGTGGTGCACCCGGCGGCGGGCAATCCCGACGGTACGCTGGTCAATGCTCTGCTCTTCCGCTGCGGCGATTTGTCGGGTATCGGCGGGGTGGAGCGCCCGGGTATCGTGCACCGCCTCGATAAGGACACCAGCGGCTGTATTGCAGTGGCGAAGAATGACGCGGCGCATCTTTCGCTCACGACGCAGTTTGCACGCCGCGAGACGACGAAGATTTATCTGGCGGTGGTGCAGGGTTGCCCGAAGGAGGAGAGCGGGACGATTTTCACCAACATCGGGCGCCACCCCGTCAACCGCATGCGCATGGCGGTGGTGAACCCGGGCTCGGGCAAGCCGGCGATTACGGACTGGAAGGTGCTGCGCTACGATGCGTCGACGAATTCCTCGCTGGTGATGTGCACGCTGCACACGGGGCGAACTCACCAGATTCGCGTGCACATGCTGCACCTCGGGCATCCGCTGATCGGAGATCCGATTTACGCGCACCCGGCGCGGCAGAAGGCTCGCCCGGGGCGCCTCATGCTGCATGCCTGGCGCCTCGGCTTCCGCCACCCGCGCACCGATCGACGTCTTGAATTCGAGGCGCCGATTCCGCCCGAGTACACGCCGTGGCTCGTCGGTCTCGAGCTGCCGCCTTGGCCGGCGGAGGAGCCGCGCCTGCATTCGGCGTCCGGCGAGGATCCGCTTCTTGATCCGGAGGATGCGGAAGATGCCGAGGACTGAGCCCGCAGGGCGGGTTCGCGTCGGATTGGCGTCGGCTTGGCGTCGGCTTGGCGTCGGCTTCGCGGCGGTTTGACGGCGAGCGCTTTAGGGGCGGCGAGGGCTTGGGGGAGCTGCTTGCCGAGCGGGACGGGGGAAGCTGCGCCGGGCTGTTTCCGCGCCGGAGCCCCGACGAAGTGTGTTTGCCGGGTGTTTACGGCTTGACTTTTCGTCGCTGAGGCGGCAAAATGGAGCAGCGATGCGGGCGACAGAACTCGCGTCGATGTACGTTATGCTTCTTGCCATCAGTCAGTACGGTAATCCCTGTCTGCGTGTGCGCTGCGCTCCCGTGGAGAAGGTTGATGAGTCTCATCATACGCTCGCGCAAAACATGCTCGAGACGATGTACGCCGCCAACGGTATCGGTTTGGCGGCGCCTCAGGTCGGGTTGAATATCCGCATGGTTGTCATCGACATTCCCGAGGATGAGGAGGAGGGTGAGACGCCGGCCATGGCCATGGTGAACGGTGAGCTCAAAAAGGTGCGGGATATCATGCCGCTCGTTTTTGTCAATCCGACGCTGGAGCCTTACGGCAACCAGCTTCTCTTAACCGAGGGCTGCCTGAGCGTGAGGGATATCCGCGCCAATGTGTCGCGCCCCGAACGCGTGAAGGCGACGCTGCCGCAGCTTGACGGCTCGGTGCTCGAGGTTGATTGCGATGGCCTGCTGGCGCGCTGCCTGCAGCACGAGTGCGACCACTTGGAGGGTTTCCTCTTTGTCGATCGCGTGTCGTCGGCGGCTAAAATCACGCTGGCCAAGAGGCTTAAGCGTCTGGCGGCTTCGGGGCGCTGAGGCTCGCCCTTACACGGAGTTTCGGAGCTCGGAGCCTTTGAGCTGCGGGCGCGGATGCCGAGCTGTTCGCGGTGAGCCGGGGCTGAGCTTGGGCTGAGGCGCGGAGGTCTGCGTCTCGGCCGATGATCCGGGCGCGGCGCAGGGCTTGCGTGCTCCGCCGCTCGCCGGGTCTTGAGGGGAGAGTGCGCGCATCGAGTGATGCGGCTTTGCAGGAGGCTTCACAGGAGGCGCGTGCGGCGGCGGCGCAGGCTGAGGCAGAGGGCTTGGGCAAGGGCGGCCCAGACGCTGCGCCGAGGGATGCGCACGCGCTTTGTTTCATCGCGGTTGCGGCGCAGCAGCCGCAGGGTACGCAGGCCGATGAGGGCCGGCAGCATCGAGGCGAAGCGCAGGCGCATGAGGCCGAGCCTACGGCTGTAGTCCAGTCCGTCGCGCATGTATCGCTCGGCTCGGCTCAGCCAGATTTGCGGGTCGGAGCAGAGGTAACGGCGCCCGCGGGCGGCGTCTTCGCGGCGGTCGCGCAGGATGTTGATGAGTTGCAGCCCCCGGCCGTAGCGGGCGGCAGCCTGCTCCATCAGTTCGGCGCGGTCGGCCGGGCAGAAGTGCTCACCGAGGGTTACTCGCCCGAGCCGCGTCCAGAAGATGCCGACGCAACCTGCGACGAGCTGTGTGTAGCGACGCGTGTCGTCATCCCGCTCCACGACCTCGCGGCGGCGGAAGTAGCGCAGGTCCCACAGCTGGCCCTCGATGATGGAGTCGAGCACCTCGCGCAGCAGAGCGGCCTCGCCCACGGGCAGGGCGCGCAGGGCCCGGAGGGCGTCGCCGAAGCGCCGCAGCAGTTCGGCTTCCGAGGGCTTTTGCTGCGCGGCCGCCATTTCTTCTCTCAGGCTTTGCAGCAGTTCGGGCTCTTCGGGAAGTGCGGCGGGCGCGGCGATGCAACGCCCCATGGCTTCGAGGACCGATTCGCGCCGTTCCGACGGCGCCGACGAACTGTCAGCCACGCTGTCGGTGGCGCGCGCCAGCAGGTAGCCCAGAGCGACGCCTCGCCTCATGGGTGCGGGCAGCCAGACCATGCTCAGGTAAAAGCTGCGCGAAACCGCTTTGAGCAGCTCTAAACTCAGACCGCTGCCGAACGCAGACGGCGCTCCGTCCTTCGTGTCACTCATGGTGCGGCTCAGCTCATGTGGCGCAGGGCGCCGCGAATCAGTTCATCCGTTCCGGCTTGCGGGTTGTCGCGCAGCAGGGTCGAAATGGCCTTGCGGGCGTCGGCCTGCTTGAAGCCAAGAGCCACGAGCGCGAGCTCGGCATCGGCGGCAGCCTGCGAGGTCGTGCCCTGCTGCTGCGCCTCCCAAGTGGCGGCGAGACCGACTTTGTCCTTGAGTTCAAGCACGATGCGCTCGGCCGTTTTTTTGCCGACGCCCTTGGCCCGGGCGATGGCCCGGACGTCGCCGTTGACGACGGCGGACTTGAAGGCGTTGACGTTCAGACCGCTCAAAAGGGAAATGGCCGTTGCGGGGCCGATGCCGCTGACGCGCTCGATGAGCAGGCGGAAGATGTCGCGCTCGGCGTCGCTGGCGAAGCCGTAGAGCAGCTGCATGTTTTCGCGGATGTGCAGGTGGGTCTTGAGCGTCACGGTCTGCCCGACCACGGGGTTGATGCTGTCGAAGGTGGACAGGGGCACGATGACTTCGTAGCCGACGCCGTTGACGTCGAGCACCAAGCACTGCGGCAAGGCCTCAGCCACCACGCCTCGCAGGAAGGAGATCATGCCGCTATGCTACACTAAAGGGCGCCGTTCTGCAAGTCGGTAATGCGGGGCGGCCGGGCTTCACTCCTCTGCCGCGCGTCGGCGCGGGGCGTCGCTCCGGGCGGCTCTGAGTTCGGCGCGGATGAAGGGAGCGGTGATGCTCCGCTTGCTCCGAGCGACTTCCTGCACGGTGCCTTGGGCGACGATGGTGCCGCCTTCGGCGCCGGCGCCCGGCCCGATGTCGATGACGTAGTCGGCCTCGCAGATGAGTTCGAGGTTGTGTTCAATGACGACGACGGTGTTGCCCATGTCGACGAGGCGGCGCAGCACGCCGACGAGCAGGCGCACGTCGTTGGGATGCAGGCCGATGGTCGGTTCTTCGATGAGGTAGAGGTCCTGCGGCAGGGCTTTGCCCCGGCGAATGGCCGTCCGGACGGCGCGTTGCCCGCGTATCAGCTCAGTGACGAGTTTGATGCGCTGCGCTTCACCGCCCGAGAGGGTGTTGCTGGCCTGCCCGAGTGTGAGGTAGCCGAGGCCGGTCTCGCAAAGCAGGCGCAGCGGGTCGGAGAGGCTCGGCTGCCCTTCGAAGAAGGCGGCGGCTTCTTCCATGTTCATTTCGAGCACTTCGGCGATATTTTTGCCCTTGTAGCGCACCTGGAGGGTGCGCGAGTTGTAGCGCGCGCCGCGGCAGGTTTCACAGGGGACGGTACAGGGCGGCAGAAAATCCATCTCGCGCCGCACGTAGCCGGTTCCCTTGCAGGACTCGCAGTGCCCCGCCGCCGTGTTGAACGAGAAGCGGTTGGCCGCAAAGCCGAGGCGCCGCGCATCGGCCGTCTGGGCGAAGAGGCGGCGAATTTCATCGAAAATGCCGATGTAGGTGGCCGGGGTGGAGCGGGGTGTTTTGCCCAGCGGCGACTGGTCGACTTGGTAGAGGGCGCGGATGCTCTCCAAGCCCTTGGCGCTCTTCCAAGTCGCGCGCTCGTCGCGGCTGAGGCGGCCGCCGAGCGCCGCGCGCACGGCTACGGCGAGCGTGCCGGTGATGAGCGAGGTTTTGCCGGCGCCCGAGGCGCCCGTCACCACGGTGAAGCGCCCGCGCGGCAGGCGCAGGGTGACGTCGCGCAGGTTGTGCAGGCAACATCCGGTGAGCTCGAGCCACTCGGCCTTGTCGACGGGCAGCCAAGGGGAGCAGAAGGGGTGCTTTTCGCGCTGTCTGAGGGCGCGCCCCGTCACGGAGGCGGGGTTGGCAAGCAGGTCGTCCAAGCGCCCCTCGGCGACGATTTCTCCGCCGTGGATGCCGGCTCCGGGGCCGAGGTCGATGAGGTGGTCGGCGCAGCGCATGGTGTCTTCATCGTGCTCGACGACCAGCAGGGTGTTGCCGCGTGCACGCAGGTCGCGCAGCGTGCCGAGCAGGCGTTCGTTGTCGCGCGGGTGCAGGCCGATGGTCGGTTCGTCGAGTACGTAGAGCACGCCGCGCAGATCAGAGCCCAGCTGTGCCGCAAGGCGAATGCGCTGCGTCTCGCCGCCCGAGAGGGTGGTGGCGGCGCGATCCATCGAGAGGTAGCCGAGCCCGACGCGCTGCAGGAAGCGCAAGCGCGGCTCAATTTCGGCAACGACGTTGCGGGCGATCTCAGCGTCGCGTCCTTCGAAGCGCCACTGCTGCACGAGGCAGAGGGCCGAGACGGCGTCGAGGCGGCCGATCTCGGCGATGTTGATTCCGAAGAGTCTGACGTTGAGGGCAAAGGCGTTTAAGCGAGCGCCGCCGCAGACCGGGCAGAGGCGGCCGATGTCTCCCCTGCCCTCGGCGCGATCGACGTCGCGGTC
>DXFQ01000109.1 GCA_019114365.1 Candidatus Parakkermansia intestinigallinarum
TCCCAGCCCCGCCAGCTCCGGAGCCATGGCGTAGCGCCGCTGCCGCTCCAGCCAAGCATCGTAATCCGCCCGGCTCTCCGCATCGCCCAGCACCTGCCAAGCCTCAACCACCAGCTTAAAACGCTCCTCCGCCTGCGCATCACCCTGATTGTGATCGGGGTGAAAACGCATTGCCTGACGGCGATACGCCGCCTTGAGCGCCGACGCATCCGCCGACGCCCCCACCCCGAGAATCTCGTAATAATCCGTTCGCACCCGTCGATAACTTAACACAGCTTCCCCGAGCGAGTCAAGGGCGCAAGCCTTCGCTCACAAAAGCGCGCAGAGAATGGCGGGGGCGCCACCCGGCAGCCCGCAAACGCGGGCAGAGCACCCGGCGGTTGCTCAGCCCTCGGCGCGAACACGCAGCCTCCTCCGGCGCCCGCAACACCCCCGTCAGCTCCTCCAGCATCGCATACGCCTCATCCACCGACAGCGACTCACCGCACACATTAAACACCCCGCCGCCCGGCAAGCGCGCCATCAGGCGCAGCGCCTCGACGGCATCCTCGCGGTGCACATAATTCAGGCAGCGAGCCCCCGGCCCCGGCAGCCGCGGCTCACCCGCCTCATGTCGGCGCAACAACTCGCAGCGCCCCGCATCATAGAGCGGAGACAGGCGAGCCACCGCACCGCCCGCCTCAAGAGCCAGAGCCTCCGCCTCCAGCAAAGCCCGCACGCGCGGCGCAGACGGCACGCAAAGCGAGGACTCATCCACCGCCCCGCCCGCAGACTCCGCATACACCGACACCGACGAGCAAAACACCAAGCGCGCCCCCGTCGGCAGCAGCGGCAGCAAGGCCTCCAGCACCCCTCCGTAGGCCCGCCGATACGCCGCCGGAGATCCCCCGTGCGTCGCCGTACACACAAAAAGCTCATCGGGAGCGCCCAACAGCCCCAGCGCGCGCGACAGCACCCGAGCCTCCGCCGCATCGCCGCGCAACACAGCCGCACACCCCGCCCCGCAGCGCACCAAGGCCGATACCTCCGACGCCTCCGTCACATCCGTCGCATCCTTCCCCGCCTCCGCATCCACCGCCAGCACGCGGGCTCCGGACTCCGCACAGCGACGCGCCAGCTGCGAGCCCAAAAACCCGCAGCCCAAGATCAAAACGCGGGGTGCTCCCGCTCCGCCGTCGGCCGACACCTCCGCCACAGCCCTCAGGAAATATCGCCCACCCGTGCTCGGTGAGACCAAATCAACTCCGCCATCTCCAAATCACCCGGCAGCGTAATCTTCAAATTCGGACCCACCTGCACCAGCGTCGTCGGCTGCCCGATCAACTCGAGCGCCGACACCTCATCCGTCACCCTCAAGCCGCGTCGCGCGACTTCCGCATAGGCGCGCCGCAGCAAATCGAGGCGGAAGACCTGCGGCGTCTCCATCGCCCAGAGCCCGTCGCGGCTCACGGCTTCCGGCAGCGTGCACCCCCGTGCATCCGCACGCTTGAGCGTATCGACCACCGGGTGAGCGCAAGCGGCCGCCCCGGAGCGCTGCGCCGCCTCCAGGCAACGGCAAACCCCATCGGGAGTCACCAGCGGGCGAGCCCCATCGTGAACCGCCACCCACTCCACCCCCTCAGGAAGAGCCGCCAGACCCGCCGCCACGGAATCCTGACGCTCGGCTCCGCCGTCGACGCGGCAGAGCGGCATCGACTCCGCCAGCTCAGCCAGCCCCGTCGCCGCCCAGCGCTCCGGCGGGCAAACCACCACCACCGGAACGCAGCCCGCGCGCAAAAACACCCGCACACTGCGCCCCAGCACCGGCATCCCGCCGAGCGGCGCCGCCAACTTATCAAAACCTGCGCGGCGCGAAGACCCCGCCGCCACAATCACCGCCGCAAACATCGCCGCACTCAGGACAAACGCTTCGCCACCAGAGCCGACAGCAACTTGCCGGGCGCACGCCCCTCCGTCCGCGCCTGCATCTCCTTCATCACGCGGCCCATATCCTTCTTGCTCGTGGCGCCCAGCTCCGCCAGCACCGCCTCGAGAATGGGCAGCACCTCCGCCTCAGACATCTCCTGCGGCAAAAACGACGCCAGCACGGCAATCTCCGCCCTCTCCTTCTCGGCCAGTTCCGGGCGCGCGGCCTTCTCATACATCGCAATGGCGTCCTCGCGCTGCTTCATCTGCTTGCGCACCACGTTCTGCGCCTCATTCTCCGGCAACTCATCATGCACATTGCCCCGCGCCACCTGAGCATTCTGCAACGCCGACTTGAGGCCGCGCAGCGCTCCCAGAGCCACCGTATCCTTCGCCAGCATCGCCTTCTTCATTCCGGCAGTAATCATCTCATAAATCGTACTCATAGCCCCCTCATTAAAGCATCTTCTGCCCCACAGGCAAGCCGGAAATGCCCGCCCCGACAAAATAACCCCGAAAAACAAACCGCCTCCTACCCTCCTACCCTCCTACCCTCCTACCCTCCTACCCTCCGCACCGCCGCCTCGTCTTACGCCGCAACGCATCCGGCGCCCCTCAGCCTCGCGGGCCCGCGCGGGCTCGGGACGCATGACGCAGCCGCGGCGCATATGAACTTGACTTCGCCCGCCGCCGCGTGTATGCTCGCGAGCGCCCTGCAAGCACCATGATACACCACAGCGTCACCAGCCTCATCGGTCACACCCCCCTCTTTGAACCCCAGCGCTACAACAAGCAACACGGACTCACCGCCCGCCTCCTGCTCAAGCTCGAGTACCTCAACCCCGCCGGCAGCGTCAAGGATCGCGTTGCCCTCTCCATGATCGAACAAGCCGAAGCCGCCGGACAACTCCGCGAAGGCGCGGTCATCATCGAACCGACCAGCGGCAACACCGGCATCGGCCTCGCCGCCATCGCCGCCTCGCGCGGCTACCGCTGCATCCTCACCATGCCCGAGACCATGAGCGTCGAGCGCCGCAACATCCTGCGTGCCTACGGAGCGGAAATCGTCCTCACCCCCGGTGCGGAAGGCATGAAAGGCGCCATCGCCCGAGCCGAAGAACTCGCCGCCTCCACCCCCGGCAGCCTGCTGGCCGGGCAATTCAGCAACCCCGCCAACCCCGAAGCCCACTACCGCAGCACCGGCCCCGAAATCTGGCAGGACTGCGACGGGGACATCGACATCCTCGTCGCCGGCATCGGCACCGGCGGCACCATCAGCGGCTGCGGGCGCTACCTGCGCGAGCGCAAGCCTGAGCTGCGCATCATCGGCGTCGAGCCCGCCTCCTCCGCCGTTCTGAGCGGCGGCGCGGCCGGCCCGCACGCCATTCAGGGCATCGGCGCCGGCTTCATCCCCGCCACGCTCGACACCAAGCTGCTCGACGAAGTCGTCTGCATCAGCAACGAAGAAACCTACGGCTCCGCCCGCGAACTCGGCCGCCTCGAAGGCATCCTCGTCGGCGTCTCCGGCAGTGCCGCCCTCCTCGCCGCCACCCGCATCGCCGCGCGGCCCGAAAACAGCGGCAAAACCATCGTCGCCATCCTCCCCGACTCCGCCGACCGCTACTACTCCACCCCCCTCTTCGGCTAATCGCTGCCTCATCCAGACATCCGCTTATTCCCTTCCCCCGAACAACGGACTAAACCGCCTCCCGACCGGACCACCCCGCACCATGACCCCCTACGCCGCACTCGCCCTGCAAAACGGCGGCCTCAACCGCGAACAAGCGCGAGAACTCCTGCAACTGCCCGAAGCCGAACTCCTTGCCTCCGCCACTGCCCTGCGCGAACACTGCTCGGGCAAGCGCGTCGAAGCCTGCTACATCATCAACGCCAAGAGCGGCAACTGCAACATGAACTGCAAGTTCTGCTCGCAGAGCGGCTTCAACAGCACCGACATCGAGCACTACCCCTTCAAGAGCGCCGAAGACCTCGCCGCCATCATCGAAAGCTGGGAACCCTACCCCGTCGGCCGCTGCGGCATCGTCACCTCCGGCGGAGCCCTCACCGACGACGACGTTGAAAAACTCGCCCGCTACATCGAAACCCGCAGCGCCGCCGGCAAAAAACACCCGCGCCTCTGCGGCTCCCTCGGCCGCCTCAAACACCGCGCCATCGAGCGCCTCAAAGCCGCCGGCATGACCCGCCTGCACCACAACCTCGAGACCAACGAAAGTTTCTACCCGAACGTCTGCACCACGCAGAAATGGCGCGACCGCCTCGACACCGTGCACCAAGCGCGGGAACACGGACTCTCCGTCTGCTGCGGCGGCCTCTTCGGCCTCGGTGAAAGCTGGGAAGACCGCATCTCCTTCGCCCTCGAACTGCGGGAGGAAGGCATCCGCAACATCCCGATGAACTTCCTCATCCCGCACCCCGGCACCCCCATGGCCGGCAGCCCCGTCATGCCGCCGGAAGAAGCCCTGCGCATCATCGCCCTCTTCCGCCACATCATCCCCGATGCCATCCTGCGCATCTGCGGCGGGCGCGTCAGCGTCCTCAAAGAGCGGCAGGCGGACATGTTTGCGGCGGGCGCCAACGCCTTCATGACCGGCAACTACCTCACCGTCGCAGGAGAAACCTTCGAGCACGACGCCGCCATGCTGCGCCGCGCCGGCATGGAGCTCGTCGACGAGCTCTGACGCCACCGCCCCGACCCCTCCTCATACACAGCAAGCGGGGGTGCCGCTGATGCGGCACCCCCGCTTGCTGCCA
>DXFQ01000110.1 GCA_019114365.1 Candidatus Parakkermansia intestinigallinarum
GAGCAAGTTTGACAACCTCTACGGCTGCCGCGAGAGCCTCACCGACGGCATCAAGCGCGCCACCGACGTCATGATCGCCGGCAAAGTCGCCGTCATCTGCGGCTACGGCGACGTCGGCAAAGGCTGCGCCCAAGCCCTGCGCGGCCTCGGTGCCCAAGTCATCGTCACCGAAGTCGACCCCATCTGCGCTCTTCAGGCCGCCATGGAAGGCTACCGCGTGCTCACCGTCGAAGACACCCTCGGCACGGCCGACATCTACGTCACCACCACCGGCAACTGCGACATCATCACCCTGGAGCACATGGAAGCCATGAAAGACCAGGCCATCGTCTGCAACATCGGCCACTTCGACAACGAAATCCAAGTGGCGCGCCTGCAGGCCCGCGAAGGCATCGTGCGCACCAACATCAAACCGCAGGTCGACAAATACAGCTTCCCCGACGGCCACAGCCTCTACCTGCTGGCGGAAGGGCGCCTCGTCAACCTCGGCTGCGCCACGGGCCACGCCTCCTTCGTCATGAGCAACAGCTTCACCAACCAAGTCCTCGCCCAGATCGCCCTCTGGCAGGATCGCGGCAAGCGCTCGGCCGGCGTCGAAGTGCTGCCCAAAATCCTCGACGAAGAAGTCGCCCGCCTGCACCTCGGCAAACTCGGCGTTCACCTCACCACTCTCACGCAGAAGCAGGCCGACTACATCGGCGTTCCCGTCGAAGGCCCCTTCAAGAGCGACGCCTACCGCTACTGATGAGCGAGCCGACCGACAGCGCAAGCGCCTGCCGCGAAGCCCTCGACTGGCTCTACGGCACCCAGATGTTCGGCATCAAGCTCGGGCTTGAGGGCATCACGCGGCTGCTCGGCGACTGCGGGGTGCTGCATCCGCGCGCGCAAGTCATCCACGTCGCGGGCACCAACGGCAAAGGCTCCACCTGCGCCTTTGCCGAATCCGTCGCCCGCGCCGCCGGCTACGGCACCGGGCTCTTCACCTCGCCGCATCTCGTGCGCTTCAACGAGCGCATCCGCGTCAACGGCGAAGAAATCCCCGATGCCGACCTCGCCCGCCTCATCGGGCAGCTGCGGCGCAGGGTCGAGGGCCGGGAGACCATGCCCACCTTTTTTGAGCTCACGCTCGCCATCGCCCTGATGTATTTTGCCGAGCGCGAGGTCGACCTCATCATCCTTGAAACGGGCATGGGCGGGCGCCTCGACGCCACCAACGCCGTCCCCAAAGACGTCGCCGTGATCGCGCCCATCGGCCTCGACCACCGCCAATACCTCGGCGACACCCTCTACGAAATCGCCGGCGAAAAAGCCGCCATCATCGCCCCGCATCGCCCCGCCGTCTCCGCCCCCCAGCAGCCCGATGCCAAACGCGCCATCGACGAAGCCGCCGCGCGCGCACGGACCGAGTGCCGCATCATACACGAGACCTGCGAGCTTCCCCTCGGCCTTCGCGGCAGCCACCAAAAGAGCAACGCCGCCCTCGCCCTGGCCGCCCTGCGCTCTCTGCCCGGGTTCTCGGCGAGCGACGCAGCCGTCGCCTGCGGGCTGGCCGAAGTGCGCTGGCCCGGCCGCTTTGAAGAAATCGCCCCCGGCGTCATCATGGACGGCGCCCACAACCCCCCGGCCATGCGCGTGCTGGTGCAAAGCTGGCGAGAAGCCTTCGGCGAGCGCCGCGCCCGCTGCATCTTTGCGGGCTCGGCTGACAAGGACCTCGACAGCGTGCTGAGCATCCTCTCGCCCATCGTCTCCGGCTGGGTGCTGCCCCCCGTGCAATCCCCCCGCATCCTGCCCGCGAGCGAACTTGCCGCCAAAGTGCGCGCCTGCAGCAGCGCCCCCCTCAGCTGCCCGGCCACCCTCAGCGACGCCTTGCGCGATTTGCCGAGCGGCACCCTCATCTGCGGCTCCTTCTTTTTGCTGGGCGAAGCCAAAGCCCTGCTGGCCTCGGCCGACTACCGCCGCAGCGCCCAGTGAGCCGGCCCCGAGCCCGCCGCCGCGCCGCGGGGCAGGGAAGAGCCGCAGGCGGGGCAGGGGAGAGACGTTCGCGCGGGGCAGGGGAGAGCAATCCGCGCGGCCGCAGACACAATGCCGCGTTGACAAAGCGCGTTTGATATGGTAGTTATCCCGAAAGAACTTCCTCGGCACATGATAAAAAACGCAGCCAAACTTCTGTCGACTCTGGCTCTTGCCCTCGCCGCCAACACAAGCCTCGCAGACGAAAGCGAGCAAGCCCGCAGCCTCTGCGAACAGGCTCAGCACTACATGGAGGGCAGCCACGGCTGCAAACTGAGCATCTCGAAAGCCGTCGAACACTACCGCCGCGCCGTTGAGGCCGGCAGCGCCGAAGCCGCTTATCAGCTCGCCCTGCTGAGTCTGGAGGGCATCGGCGTTGAGCTCGACGTCGATGCCGCCAACAAACTGCTGGCTCAGGCAGCCGACGCCGGCCACCCCAAAGCCCTCTACGAACTGGCCAGAAGCTACGCAAACGCCCGCGGCTTCATGCGCGACAGCGCCCGAGCCAACGAGTATTATCGCCTTGCGGCCGAGGCCGGCTATGCTCCCGCCCAGTATCAGTACGGCATCAACCTCTTCAGCGGCAACGGATGCCCGACGGACGTTCCCGCCGCGATGACCTGGATCGGCAAGGCGGCCGACGCCGGTGAAGCCCTGGCCTGCTGCTCCTTGGCCAAAGCCTACTACAGCGGCATCGGCGGCCTCGCCCAAGATCGCGTCAAGGCCCTTTCCCTCTTCAAGTACGCCGCCGAGAAGGGCGTTGCCGATGCCCAGTACTTCTGCTGCCTCTACCTGCTGGAGGGCCGTCATGTGGCCAAAGACGAACAAGAGGCCCTGCGCTGGCTGAAAGCCGCCGCCTCCCGCAAGATGCCCGATGCGCTCTATTTGCTGGGGCGTTGCTACATCAAGGGCGCCGGCGTCACCCAAGACCCCGACACCGGCCTCTATTACCTGACTCAGGCCGCGGAGAAAAATCACGCGCGCGCCTGCTTCGATCTCTTTGAAATCTACCGCGACGGCCTCGCCGATATCAAGGCAGACGCCGCCAAGGCGCAAGCCTACCTCGGCGAAGCCGTCAACCGAGGCGTTCCCGAGGCTCTGGTCGTCCACGCCGAGAAAATGCTCAACAACCCGCTTCAGCGCGAAGAGGGGCTGAGCATCCTGCGCCACGCCGCCGCGGCCGGCTACCTGCCCGCCATGGATCGCCTCGGCTGCGAACTGCTCGAGCGTGTCGGCGAGGCGGACAAGCAGTCCGAGGGCCTCTATTGGCTCCAAACGGCCGCGGACAAAAACTACGTGCCCGCCATACTCAGCCTCGCCGATGCCTGGCTCAACGGCAAGGGATGCAGCGGCAGAGAAAGCGACGGCTACGCCCTCCTCGAAGCCCTCGCCCAAAGCGGTCAGCCGGATGCCTGCTTCGCCCGCGCCTGCTGCAAGCTGCGCGGCACCGGCACGGCACAGGACATTCAGGGCTTTCTGACCGCCATCGAAGAACTCGATCGCGCCGGCTACGCCAAAGCCAGCTTCGTGCTCGCCCAGCTCGCCCTGAGCGGTCAGTTTGTGCCGCAGGATGAGGCTCGCGGCTTCGAGCTGCTCCGCAAGGCCTCGGCCGCCGGCAGTGAGGCCGCTGCCATCATGCTGGTCGAATGCCTCGCGAAGGGCGTCGGCTGCGAAGCTGACCCCGAAGAAGCCGCCCGCCTGCTGCAAAGCCTCGGCCTCAAGCAGCTCCCCGATGTCACGCCCGAGCTGCCGGAACTGCCCGAAACTCCCGAGCCCGCCGTTGAGCCCGCTGCCGTGCCTGTTCCCGCAGGCGACTCCGCTCCC
>DXFQ01000111.1 GCA_019114365.1 Candidatus Parakkermansia intestinigallinarum
ACGTCGCCCATCATAACAATGTTTTTTCCTCTGTCAAGTTCAAAAACGCGTCACGCCGGGCTACGGCCGAGCCGCTTTGCGTTTGCCAAGCGGCTCGGGCTGTGCTAGCATGGGGCGCATGGCAGTACGCAGTTTCACCGCAACGATGGCGGCAGCTCTCGGGCTGGATGAGCAGGATGTGATTCCCTACGGCCGCGACAGGGCGAAGGTGAGTTTCAAGGTTCTTCGCAAGCGCCCGCTCAAGGGGCGTTTGATTTTGGTCAGTGCGCTGACGCCCACGCCCGCCGGCGAGGGCAAAACGACGGTGTCGATCGGCCTGGCTCAGGGGTTGAAGGCTGAAGGCAAAAGCGTGTGTCTCGCGTTGCGCGAGCCGTCGATGGGTCCGGTCTTCGGGCGCAAGGGCGGCGCGTCGGGCGGCGGGCGCTCGTGTCTGACGCCGGGCGACAGCATCAATTTGTGTTTCAACGGTGATTTTCAGGCTATCACGGCGGCGAACAATCTGCTGGCGGCGGTGATTGACAATGCGCTGTTTTACGGCACGACGCGCCTCGACCAGAACAAGGTGACCTGGAAGCGCGTGATGGATATGAATGATCGCTCGCTGCGCCACATCATTATCGGGCTCGATCGCAACGGCGTCACCCGCGAGGATGCATTCAATATCACGCCGGCCTCTGAGATCATGGCCTGCTTCTGCTTGGCGGAGGATCCGGAGGATTTGCGCCGCCGCCTCGACAATATCGTGGTGGGCTTCACGCGCGATGACGAGGCAGTCTACGCCCGCGAGTTCGGCGTGACGGATGCGATGCTGGCCATCATGCGCGAGGCGATCAACCCGAATCTCGTGCAGAGCCTCGAGGGCGTGCCGGCCTTTGTGCACGGCGGACCTTTCGCCAATATCGCCCACGGTTGCAATTCGGTTATCGCGACGAAGATGGCGCTGGCCTGCGCCGATTACGCGGTGACGGAGGCGGGCTTCGCCTTTGATTTGGGGGCGGAGAAGTTTTTGGATATCAAGTGCCGATGCAGCGGTCTGGCGCCGGATGCGGTGGTGATTGTCGCGACGATCCGCGCGCTGAAGATGCACGGCGGGGTGGCCGCGGCGGATCTCGCTGCGGCGAACCCGGAGGCGGTGCGCGCCGGTTTGCCGAATCTCGAGGCGCATCTCGAGGCAGCTCGCCTCTTCGGGCGCCCGGTGACGGTGGCCATCAATCTCTTTGAGGCCTTCGACAGTGAGGAGGAGCTTGACGTGGTGCGCGCGTTCTGCCGCGAGCAGGGTGTGCGCTGCGCGGTGGCCAATGTGTTCGGCGCCGGCGGCGAGGGTTCTCGCGAGCTGGCGCGCGAGGTGCTGGCGAGTCTCGAGGAGCCGACGGAGCCCTTCCGCTGCCTCTATGAGCTGGATATGCCCATCGAGGAGCGCATGCGCTGCATCGCGCGCTGCATGTACGGCGCCGATGACGTGGTGCTGACGCCCAAGGCGCTCAGGACGCTCTCGCGGCTGGAGAAGAACGGCCTGACGCATCTGCCCGTCTGTATGGCCAAGACGCAGAATTCGCTCTCGGACAACCCGAAGCTCATGGGGCGCCCGCGCGGCTTTACGGTGACGGTGCGCGATTTTGAGATTGCCAACGGCGCGGGTTTCCTCGTGGCGCTCTGCGGCGATATCATGCGTATGCCGGGTTTGCCGAAGCAGCCGGCGGCCTGCGATTTCCGCGTCGATGCCGAGGGCCGCATCAGCGGTATGAAGGGCTGAGCGAAGCCCTGTCCCGCTCGTGCCCGCAAGCCGGAGACGGCAGATGACAACGCGAACAGCCCCTCGGTGCCGCTGAGACGCCGAGGGGCTGCCTTTACCAAGGGGCTGTTCGTGCCGAGGGGCTGTCTTTACCGAGAGGCTGTCCTTGTCGCTCGGAGCCGGATGCCCGCGCTTCACTGCGGCCCTGCCTTCGGCCGCTTCCGGCGGGCGGGAGAGGGCTCGGCTTCAGCGGGCGAGCACGCCGGGGATGCCGCTGTTGCCGCAGGCGGACATGGGCCGTACGGCGATGCGGTCGATGCGCGAGGAAACGACGCTCGGCAGCATGATGCTCTTGACGTTGCCGGGCAGCACGCAGTAAGTGAACCAGCGGCCGCGGCTGCCGAGCTGGATGACCCACTTGCGCGCGCTGCTGTCAGCCGGGCGCCAGCTCAGGCGGCAGCCGCCGCGGGCGTCCTGCGCCGCCACGGACGGGCGGCCCGGGCGCGCCGTGCCGCACCAAGGCATGGCCGGCGGTATGGCCAGGCCGGTGTAGTAGCGCGCAAGCTCGCTCTGCACGCCGCCGCGGTTGCCGGCCAAGGAGCGCCAACTCCAGAAGAGCTGGCCCGAGCTCTGCCGCGCCAGTTTGCGCGTGGCGGCGATCTGTGCGCCGATTTCAGCAGCGGTGCGGCCGGGGTCCTCCTTGCTCTTGATGCGCACGGAGGCGATGCCGGGCCAGACGGGGCGGGCGGGATTGATGCTGCTCCACCACTGCATCAGCGCCGTGAAGCTCTGCTTGCCCGAGATGCGCCAGTAGAGCTGCGGCGAGAGGTAGTCGACCCAGCCTTTTTGCAGCCAGAGACGGGCGTCGCAGGCGAGGTGCTCGTAGGCGTTGACTTGGGCTTCGACGCCGCGCGGGTAGCCGGGCTGCCAGATGCCGAAGGGGCTGATGCCGACGCGCACCCAGGGTTTGGCGTCTTTGACTTCGCTGTAGAGGGTCGAGACGAAGCTGTTGATGGCGGCGCGGCGCTGGGCGGGTGTCTTGCCGTCGGCGATGTTGTGGTTGGGCGGGTAGGGGTAAAAGTAGTCGTCGAGGTGCACGCCGTCGATGTCATAGCGGCGCACGACGTCGAGGATGACGCGCAGGACGTGCTGCCGGGCGTCGGAGGACGAGGGGTCGAGAATCATGGTGCTGCCGGCCTTGCGCAGCAGGTCGCGCCGCTTGAGCGAGATGTGGCCCTTCCCGACGGGGCGCCCGCTGATGGTCGCGCGGAAGGGGTTAAACCAGGCGTGCACTTCAATGCCGCGCTTGTGCGCTTCAGCCACGGCGAAGGCCAGCGGGTCGTAGCCGGGGTTGACGCCGGCGCCCGAGAGCCAGGCGCTCCAAGGTTCGTAGCGCGAGTTGTAGAGGGCGTCGCCGTTGGGGCGGACTTGCAGGATGATGGCGTTGAGCCGCAGTTTGCGCGCCTGCTCGATGATGCTGAGCAGTTCGGCCCTCTGCTGCGCCGCCGAAAGTCCGGCGCGCGAGGGCCAGTCGAGGTTGTAGACGGTGGCGACCCAAGCGGCGCGGAATTCGCGCGCGGGTTCGGGTGCATTCTCATGGACCTGTTGCCAGGCTTGAGCCGGCGCCCCGAGGCAGAGGCAGACGATTAGTGCAAGTGCAAGAAAACGCTTCATCTCCGCCAGCATAGTCCTCTTGCGCCGCTTTGGCAAGCCGCAACCGCCGCGATGACGAAAGTCGGCGGCGGAATCACGCCGCCCCGGGCGGGCGGACAGGGTCGCGCGAGCCGATGGGGCGGCGGCGCTTCTTCCCGGCGCATCCGCCGGGTCGCCGCAGGGGTACGCCTCAAGAGACGCTTCAGAGTGGGGTTGAGCCGCCTGGGGGAGACGCCTCAGGGGCCACCGCCGGGCTGACGGCAACGGCCGGGTGCGGCGGCCTGCTCCCTCAATCCGCGCTGCTGCGGCTGCGGCAGGCAGCGCCGACGGGCAGGCCGTCGCCGGGCGCTTCGCTCGGTCGGGGGAGCATGCCGAGGTCATCGGGTCGCACCTTGTAGTGGGCAACGAGGTGCAGCAGGTAGCGCCCCCAAGCATGCGGGGCGCAGAGGTTTCGCAGCCCGACGAAGAGCAGGGCCAGCAGCGAGAAGAGAATCAGCGGCAGGCAGAGCAAAAAGACCTCGGATTGCTCCAGCAGATCGGGCACGCCGAACCAGTAGATGACTTCATGCGTGGCGAAGGTGAGGAAGGTCACGGGCGCAAAGAGCAGCGCGAAGCGAGCCAGCGCCGGGAGGCGCAGTTCGAGGTAGCGGGCGAGCTGGTAGAAGATGCAGAAGCTGATGAGCGACACGATGAGGGGTTTCGATTTGAGATCCGCCGCCTCCGGGGGCAAATACTCCGAACCGATATAGATACCGACGGCCGTCACGACGAGGTAGAGCAGAATCAGCGGCAGGGAGCTGAAGCTGAGCATGCGCGCACGCGCTTCCTTGCCGAAGGAGCCCAAGTAGCAGCCGAAGCAGAAGAGCGTGATGGCGTAGGGCGCACAAAAGACCTCGAAATCGGGGCGGAAGTAGGGCTCAAAGACGGGGAGCAGCGACATCATGACGGCGAGCGGCACCAGATACTTCGCGGCGCGGCAGAGCAGGGGCGAGAGCAGGAAGAGCAGCGTGAGATCCCGCATGAACCACAGCGGCGTGTTGGCGGGGTGCGAGGGGAGCGCATCGCCGAGAGAGAGGCCGGGCAGCAGGATGCGGGTGACGCCGAAGAGGTCGGCAAGGCTGTGGCCGATGACGCAGCTGTTGCCGTTGTACCAAGCGACGGCGATAAAGATGAGATTCCAGAGGACAAAGGGCGCAAAGCACCACCAAGCGTTGTTGATCGCCTTGCGCCAGCTGATGCGCCGGCAGGCAAAGAAGCCTGCGAGCACGAAGAAGATGCCGCTCATGTGGCCGAAGATCTCAACGGGAATGGAGCGCAGCTCTTCGATGAGGGGTGAATCGAGCGAGAAGTACAGATGTTCGTACATCACCGCCAGGGCGGCCAGAATGCGCATGATGTCCACCGCGGCAATGCGGTTTTTGGTGCTGTGGGACAAGTCGGGCATGGGTACCGGGTTGTTCATGATGCTGCCGAGGATGGGGGTGAATCAGGCTGTGTGCGGCGTCTTGCGCTTGGCTCCCCGCCGTCCGGATGTCAGGCCGACAGTGGCCGCAACGGGGATGAGCGCTTGTAACAAAGTGCGGCACTTTTGTCAAGCGCAAGCCGAGGTTAAAAGCGCAAGCCGGGTTAAATTCGGCACGGCGTGCCTGCGGGCGCTCGCGCGGAGAAACGACGGCGCCGCCGCCTGAACCTGTCAGGCGGCGGCGCGGTGCCAATCCTGTGCGGCGCGCGCGGCAGGACGAGCCCTGCCGCAGCGTCAGCCGCAGGACGCAGCGGCCGATGTGGCGTGGAATTCTTGGATGGTGCAGACCGTCGTCACCTTGTTCTTGTTGTGCAGGATGGCGGCGGCGCAGGCCTTCGCGCTCGAAAGGTCGGTGCAGTACGAGATGTTGTTGTTGACGGCAGCGGCGCGGATGGCCACCTCGTCCTCTCGCGCGTCGTGCGAGCCCGGGGTGTTGATGACGAAGACGATGTCTCCGTTTTTGATGCGGTCGACGATGTGCGGGCGGTGGCCTTCGAGCACCTTGTAGGCGCGTTCGCAGCCGATGCCGTGGGCCTGCAGGTGCTGCATGGTGCCCTTGGTGGCGCAGATGCTGAAGCCGGCGCTGGCGATGTCCCTCGCAATCTCCGTGACCATCTCCTTGTCGCGGTCGTTGACCGAGATGAACACGAGACCCTCGGCGGGCAGCGGGTTGAAGGCCGAGATCTGGCTCTTCATGTAGGCGATCTCCGGGTCGCGATCAATGCCCATGACTTCACCCGTCGAGTGCATCTCGGGCCCGAGTACGACGTCGATACCGGGGAAGCGGTTCCAAGGGAAGACGGCTTCCTTGACGGTGTAGTAGGGCGGGACGACCTCTTTGGTGAAGCCGAGCTGCTTGAGCGTCAGGCCGCTCATGACCTTGGCGGCGAGCTTGGCCAGCGGCACGCCGATGGACTTCGAGACGAAGGGCACGGTGCGCGAGGCGCGCGGGTTGACTTCGATGACGTAGAGCTGCTCGTCCTTGATGGCGAACTGGCAGTTCATGAGGCCCTTGACGTTGAGACGCGCGGCGAGCTCTTTGGCGGCACGCATCATTTCGGCGTGCATCGCGGGCGAGACGCGGTTGGGCGGAATCATGCAGGCGGAGTCGCCGGAGTGAATGCCGGCGGGTTCGACGTGCTGCATGATGGCGCCCACGACGCTGGTTTCACCGTCGGCAATGACGTCGACGTCGATTTCCATCGCGTGCTGCAGGAAGCGGTCGACGAGCACGGGGCGCTCCGGCGAGGCGTCGACGGCTTCGCGCATGTAGGTGCGCAGCTCCTGCTCGTCGTAGACGATCATCATGGCGCGGCCGCCGAGCACGAAGGACGGGCGCACCAGCACGGGGAAGCCGATGCGGTGCGCGACCTGCACGGCCTCTTCCTCGTTCGTCGCGGTGCCGGCTTCCGCCTGTTTCAGGCCGATTTCATCCAGCAGGGCCGAGAAGTATTTGCGGTCTTCCGCCAGCTCGATCGAGCGCGGGCTGGTGCCGATGATGGGCACGCCGTGCGCCTGCAGGGCGGCGGCGAGGTTGAGCGGGGTCTGGCCGCCGAACTGCACGATGACGCCGTCGGGTTTCTCCTGCTCGCAGATGTTGAGCACGTCCTCGAGCGTCAGCGGCTCGAAGTAGAGCTTGTCCGAGGTGTCGTAGTCGGTCGAAACGGTCTCGGGGTTCGAGTTGACCATGATGGTCTCGTAGCCGAGCTCCTTGAGGGCGAAGGAGGCGTGCACGCAGCAGTAGTCGAACTCGATGCCCTGGCCGATGCGGTTCGGGCCGCCGCCGAGAATCACGATCTTCTTGCGATCGTTCGGGCGCGCTTCGTTCTCGTCGCCGTAGGTCGAGTAGTAGTAGGGGGTGTAGGCTTCAAACTCGGCCGCGCAGGTGTCGACGAGGCGGTAGGTCGGGATGATGCCCTTGGCCTTGCGCTCGTTGCGCACGTCGTCTTCGCTGCAGCCGCGAGCCAGAGCGATCTGGCGATCCGAGAAGCCCAGCTTCTTGGCCTCGCGCAGGTCGAGCTCGGCGAGCTTCATGCCGGCCTCGGCGAGCTGCTGCAGCTGGTCGAGGAACCAGGGGTCGATCTGGGTGAGATCCTGCACTTCTTCGAGCGTGAAGCCCTGCTTGAATGCCGTCTGAATCCAGAAGATGCGCTCGGCGTTGGGCACGGCGAGCTTGGTGCAGATCTCGTTGCGCGTCGGGTTCTTGGGCTCTTTGGCGTCGAAGCCGAAGCCCCAGCGGCCGGTCTCCAGCGAGCGGAGCGCCTTCTGGAGCGACTCCTTGAAGGTGCGGCCGATGCTCATGACTTCGCCCACCGACTTCATCGAGGTGGTCAGGCGCTCGTCGGCTTTCTTGAACTTCTCGAAGGTGAAGCGCGGCACTTTCGTGACGACGTAGTCGATCGAGGGCTCGAAGGAGGCGGGCGTCTCGCGGGTGATGTCGTTCTTGAGCTCGTCGAGCGTGTAGCCGACGGCGAGTTTGGCGGCGAGCTTGGCGATCGGGAAGCCGGTGGCCTTGGAGGCGAGGGCCGAGGAGCGGCTCACGCGCGGGTTCATCTCAATGACGATCATGCGGCCGGTCTTCGGGTCGAGGGCGAACTGAATGTTGCTGCCGCCCGTCTCGACGCCGATTTCGCGGATGACGGCGAAGGAGGCGTCGCGCATGATCTGGTATTCGCGATCGGTGAGGGTCTGAATGGGTGCGACGGTGATGGAGTCGCCGGTGTGCACGCCCATGGGGTCGAGGTTTTCAATCGAGCAGACCACCACGCAGTTGTCCTTGCGGTCGCGCATCACCTCCATCTCAAACTCCTTCCAGCCCAGCAGCGACTCTTCGATGAGCACCTCGGTCACCGGAGAGAGATCGAGGCCGCGCGCCACGATTTCCTCAAACTCGGCCTTGTTGTAGGCGATGCCGCCGCCCGTGCCGCCCAGCGTGAAGGCCGGGCGGATGATCATCGGGTAGCCGCCGATGACGTTGCGAGCCACTTCCCAAGCCTCCGTCATGTTGTGGGCGGTGCCCGAGGCGGGCACGTCGAGCCCGATGCGGATCATGGCGTCCTTGAAGCGTTGGCGGTCTTCGCCCTTGTCGATGGCATCGGCGTTGGCGCCGATCATGCGGACGCCGTAGCGGGCGAGCACGCCCTTGCGGTGCAGCTCCATGGCGCAGTTGAGAGCCGTCTGGCCGCCCAGCGTCGGCAGCAGGGCATCGGGCTTCTCGCGGGCGATGATTTTCTCGACATACTCCGGCGTGATCGGCTCGATGTAGGTGCGGGGAGCCGTCTCGGGATCCGTCATGATGGTGGCGGGATTGGAGTTGACGAGCACAACTTCGTAACCCTCCTCACGCAGGGCTTTGCAGGCCTGACTTCCGGAATAATCGAACTCACAGCCCTGGCCGATCACGATGGGGCCCGAGCCGATGACGAGAATCTTCTTGATGGAGGTGTCTTTGGGCATGGTTCTGTGTAAACTTGCAGATGTATGCCACAGTCCGATGAAAAAATCAAGTCAAATATGCAAGGGATGCTCAAAAGCGACGCACCGTCCGTGCAGGCGCGATGTCAGCCTCGGCGTTTCAATGGGGAAAATCCCTCTTCTCCCTCGCGCATTCTTTGCAAGCTCATACCGCCGATTCAGAAACTTTCTGATGAAAGGCTCAGCTCCGTCGACGAGGCCAAGGGGCGGATGGGCCTCTGTGCGGGGCGCGAATTCCGAGCCCTCAATCGTCGAGCCCGGGCGCCGGCGGCAAATCCGCGTCTTCGGCCAGCTCGACGAGGCGCAGGCGGCCGAGGCTTTCGGTGCGCCGCCCCGGCAGGTAGCAGTGGCTGAGGTAGGCCGGGGTGAGTCGGCGGGGACGGCGGCGGTAGTAGCGCAGGATTTCGGAGCTGCCCTCCAGACAGAGGGCGTAGCGGGGGCGCCGCTTCAGTCTCTCGGGCACGAAGGACTCGCAGCGCACGGTGCTGCGCTCGTCGGGTATGCCCAGCACCGCGCAGCAGCTGCGCCACTCCGCTCCGTGGCCGCCGCAGCCGAGGTATTGCCAGCAGAGAGCATGCGCCAGCTCGTGGAGCAGCGTGCGGCGAATCAGCTCGCGGTCGCGCTCCAGAAAATGCTCGGCAAAGTAGCGCGAGAGGCTCACGCGCCGCTTCACCGGGTTGCAGCAGCCGAGGCGCTTCACGGCGCGATCCCAAGCAAAGCCCCAGCCCGGCAGCGGCAGAGCCGCGAGGCTGGCATGTGCGCAGGCCTCCAGCTCATCGAGGCTCCGCCAGTTCGCCTCGACGGGCGGGGCACTCAGCGGCGGCAGCAGCAGCTCCGGCGGCAAAGCTCGCCCTCGGCGCCTTCGATGGCGTGAAAAACCCATGTGTGACTCCTATCCCGACGGGAGGAGGCGCTCGGATCGGCCGACGCCGCAACGCGAAGCGTCACAGCCCGCAGCGTCACCGTTTGCGCCGCAGACAGCAGCCGCGCCGCCGCCTGTTCCGCCGCAGAGCGAAGTGTCATAGCCCGCGCCGCCGCAGCGCCGCAACTTGCGACGCCGCAGCCCGAGCCTTCTCCGCCCGCAGCCCTGCTTTACTTGCCGGCTGCCGCCTTCTCCTCGAGCTTCACGCGCACCTTGTCCTCGATCTCGGCGTAGAGCTCCGCGTTGTTGCGCAGGGCATCCTTGGCGGCATCGCGGCCCTGAGCGAGCTGAGAGCCGTTGTAGCTGAACCACGAACCGCGCTTCTGGATGATGTCGAACTCCATCGCCAGATCAATGAGACTGCCGACCGAGGAGATACCCTCGTTGTACATAATATCAAACTCGCACTCGGTGAAGGGCGGAGCCACCTTGTTTTTGACAACCTTGAGCTTCGTGCGGTTGCCCGAAACCGTGCCGTCCGTCCCCTTGATCTGGCCGATGCGGCGGATATCGCAGCGCACCGAGGCGTAGAATTTCAGAGCGCGGCCGCCGGGCGTCGTCTCCGGATTGCCGAACATCACGCCGATCTTCTCGCGAATCTGATTGGTGAAAATGCAAATCGTGCGCGCCTTCGCAATGAGCGACGTGAGCTTGCGCAGCGCCGCACTCATCAGGCGCGCCTGAGCGCCCACCGTGCTGTCGCCGATCTCGCCCTCGAGCTCTTGGCGGGTGACGAGAGCCGCCACCGAGTCCACCACAATAACGTCAATCGCGTTCGAGCGCACCAGCGCCTCGCAAATTTGCAGCGCTTCTTCACCGCTGCCGGGCTGCGAGACCAGCAGATCATCGAGATTCACCCCCAGCTTCGCCGCGTAGGACGGGTCGAGCGCGTGCTCCACATCGATGAAGGCCGCCAAACCGCCCGCCTTCTGCGCCTGCGCGATAACAGTGAGCGTGAGCGTCGTCTTACCCGAAGACTCCGGGCCGAACACCTCGACAATGCGCCCGCGCGGGAAGCCGCCGACGCCCAGTGCGCGGTCGATGAGGAGGTTGCCGGTGGGGATGACCTCCACCTCCATCTTCTTCTGGTCGCCGAGGCGCATGATGGCGTTCTCGCCGAAGTCTTTCTGGATCTGCAACATGGCGGCATCGAGCGCACGCTGGCGCTGAGCCTGCTGCTTCTCCTGTTCCGGGGTCAGTTCCTTACTCATATCGGGCATGAGCTTACCCTCAGAACCCCCTCAACGCAAGCTCAAACTGCGTCGGCAAGGGAAAAGTTGAACCGCCGCGCGGCGCTGTCACGATGCGGACTTGACCTTCACCGAAATTGTGGCACAATAGGCCGACCAACCGATCACTTACATGTTAACAACGCTCAAGTCTCTAATCGACTCCCCGGCCTTTTACCTGACGGTCGGCCTGCTGCTGCTGGCCCTCTTCGCTTGGTACATGGCGGCGGAAAATGACAGGACGAAGCGCAACGCCGGCACCTTCTTCATCGTCGGTCTCTCTGCCTTCTCGCTTCTTTCCCTCTTCGTCAACGGCATGCAGTACGGCATCGACATCAAGGGCGGTGTCGAGCTGACGCTCGAGGTGCAGGACAAACTCAACGAGACGACCAACAAGCTCGAGGAGCCGACGCCCGAGGACATGCAGCAGGCTTGCGACATCCTCGACGAGCGCCTCAATGCCACCGGCACGAGCGAGGTGCAGATCCTCTGGTCGGGCAACAAGATTCTCATCCAGATCCCGCAGCAGGACAAGGACCCCGTGCGCAACGAGGAGAAGATCGACGCGATGGTCAAGACCCTCACCAAGATGGCCAAGCTCGAGCTGCTCTCCGTCTATCGCAACTCGGACGAAGTGATCAGCCACCCCGAGACGCAGGCCGAATGCGAGCGCTACGAGAGGGATTGGCGCGAGTACTCCCGCCGCCTCGCCGCCGGCGAGATCAAGCTGCGCGAGCCGATGCTGCCCTCCATCCCCGATGCGATCGGCGCCGGTCTCGAGGACTACATGATTCTGCCCAACCCGCGCGTCGACGACAAGACGGGTGAGCCGCTGCTCGACGGCGACGGCCACCAGATCATCGACTTCGTCGTTGTCGAGCGCCCCTACGCCGCCGCCAAGCGCAACGTCTACGTGACGGGCAAGGACGTGGTCAGCGCCCGCCCCGACGGCGTGCAGCGCGGCACCGTCAACGTGACGCTGAGCCGCGAAGGCGCCCGCCGCATGGGTGATTTGACGGGCGCGATGGAGATCGGCCGCGATCGGTTGGCCGTCGTGCTCAACAATCAGGTCAAATGTGCGCCGACGGTGCAGGCCGTCCTGCACAAGGATTTCGTCATCACCGGCCTCAATGCCAAGGGTGAGCCCGAGGACGTGTCGCGCGCTCTCGCCAACCCCCTCTCCAGCGACCTGAAGGTCGAAGGCCGCAAGGACGTCTCGGCCCAGCTGGGCCAGAGCGCCCTTGATCAGGGCATGTACGCCGGCATCGTCGGCATGATCGGCATCTTCTTCTTCTGCTACTGGTACTACCGCACTGCGGGTATCGTCGCGATGGTCGGTCTGGCCATCAACGGCCTCATTCTGCTGGGCCTCATGAGCCTCTTTGGCTTCGTGCTGACGCTGCCGGGCATCGCCGGTATCGTGCTGACGCTGGGCGTGGCCGTCGACGCCAACGTGCTCATCTACGAGCGCATGCGCGAGGAGCGAGACAAGGGCCGCCCCTTCATCGTCTGCCTGCGCACGGCCTACGACAAAGCCTTCTCGGCCATTTTTGACTCCAACCTCACCTCGCTCATCACCGCGCTGATTCTCTTCTGGATGGCCAGCGGCTCGATCAAGGGCTTCGCGGTGACCACCAGCGTGGGTATCATCACCTCGCTCATCGGTGCCGTCGTGGTGACGCGCGTGTTCTTCTTCTGGGCCGAGCACACGGGCCTGCTGCGCGAGTTCAAGTTCAGCAAGGCGCCTCTGGCCGGCAAGAGCTTTGACTTTATGCGCCTCGGCAAGCCCGCCTTCATCCTCTCGACCGTGGCGATTCTCGCCAGCGTCGCCTACGGCATCTTCGTGCGCGGCGAGGATGCGCTGGGCATCGACTTCACGGGCGGCGCGAGCATCACCTACGTGCTGCCGTCCGACACGCAGGTCGACTACGACAAAGTCGAAGCTGCCGTCATGGGGATGACCCTCTCCAAAACGCCCACCGTGCAGGAATTCCAAAACAGCGGCATGGATCGCAACATCAAGATTCGCTGCGCGAACAAGCAGGAAGCCGCCGACATCATCGCCGAGCTCGAAGCCTCGGTGCCGCACATGAAAGAGCTGCCGGAGGGCTCCGCCTCCGTCGAGGAAGTGAGCGCCTCGCTCGGTTCGGCCTTCTTCAAGACGGCGCTCTGGGCCATGCTGGCGGGCCTGCTGGGCATCTCGCTCTACCTGGCACTGCGCTTCGAATGGTCCTTCGCCTTCGGTGCGCTGGTATCGACGGCGCACGACCTCATCGGCATCATCGCTCTGGTGGTGCTGCTGGGCACCGAGCTGAACATCATCCACATCGGCGCCTTCCTGACGGTGATGGGCTACTCGATCAACGACACCATCGTGATCTATGACCGCATCCGCGAGCGCCTCCAGACGGCGGATCCCAAGGAGAAACTCGTCGACATCATGAACGAGGCCATCAACTCCACCCTGTCGCGAACCCTGCTCACCTCGCTCTCGACCGTCGCCGCCCTCATCGCCCTGCTCGCACTCGGCGGCCCGTCGATGCGCGACTTCTCGCTGACGATGCTGCTGGGTATCTTCATCGGCACCTACTCCTCCATCTACATCGCCACCCCCGTGGTGCTCTGGGTCTCGCGCAAGCATGACCTGCGCGCCGAAGTGCAGGGCGAGCGCGATGCCGCCGCCTCCTGAGACGCCGCCGCCTTCTGCCGCCGCCCGCCCGTCGGTGCGGCGGCACCCCGACACCCGTGAGCCGTCGCTCCGCCAAGCTCCTGCTGCTGCTCTGCGCCCTCGCCTTCGCGGCGGCGCTGTGGGGCGCGGCGGACTGCGGAGCCCGGCTCGCGACGCTCGACCCCTCGGATGCCGAGGCCACCCACCTGCGGCGCCTGATCTATTTTCACTTCGCCCTCTCGCAGCTTGCCGTGCTGGGGGCCGTGTTGATTTTTTACGCCCGCCATGCGCGATGGAAGCGCTATTACCTGCTGGTGAGCTACAATGAAAAGGGCATGCCGCTCAACCCGCCCGGCATCCGCATGCCCGCCGAGCGCGTCTACCGCTGCAACCTCCACGCGCTCGACGCCGCCGAACTGCCGCCCGACGACGCCCCGGTGCTCGTCTACCCCATGATGATGCTCTCCGGCAAATCGAGCGGCGATCGGCTCGAAGCCGCCCTCGGCGACGCCTTCCGCCGCGCCGGGCGCAAGCCCGACCTCTACTACCAGCCCGTGCTCGGCGCCTCCCCTTGGCTGGCTCGCGCCGCCGCCGAGCTCCTGCGCCCCCTGCTCGACGAGCAGAGCGCCGTGCTCGTCGTCGCGCACGACTCCGCCCTGCCCGAGCTGCCGCCCGAGCCCGCCCTCTTCTGCCGCCGCCTGCGCCGGCAGCTGCCGGGCGTCGAGATTGCGCTGGGCTACATGCGCCGGCAACCGACCGCGCACGAAAGGCTCGCGCAGCTGCACGGCTCGCGCGTCCTGCTGCTCCCCTTCCTGCTCACCGAGGGCTACCACGCCGCCTGCGACCTGCCCGGCAGCGAGCAGGCGGCCGCCTGCGGCAAGAGCCTGCTGCGCCTCCCCGTCATCGCCGAACTGCTGCAACGCGACCTCAGCCCCGCTGCCCGCCGCAGCCGCCGCCCCGCCCCCCGCGCATGAAACTCGCCCTCAAAGTCACCCCCGGCGCCCGCCGCAGCGAATGCCTCGGCTGGGAAGAGGATTACCCCGGCATCGGCCGCGTCCTGCGCCTGCGCATCGCCGCCCCGCCCGTCGAGGGCAAAGCCAACAAGGCGCTCGTCGACTACCTCGCGCAGCAACTCAAACTGCCGCGCGGCAGCGTTTCGCTGCAACACGGCAGCAGCCGCCGCATCAAACTCATCGAACTGCCGGACGGCACCGACCTCAGCCCCCTCGGCTAAAGCCGCTCAGCCTCCCCTTGCCGCGGCGACCCGCTTCCCCCTCGCGCCGCTGCCCGCTTCCCCCGCGAGCGCGGCGCGACCGCCGCCTCAGCAAACATATTGCCCGGAGGCAGTGAAGCGGACGCGCGGCGTATCGGAGAGCATAATCTCCCGGATCTGCTGCGGCGTCAGCCCGCACCAGATGCGCATCTTGCGACAAAATGACGACGTCGTCAAAAAACCCACATGCGCCGCAATGGTACGAATGGGCAGATCCGGATCCGAGAGCAGGGCAATGGAGAGATCGAAGCGACGGTGTTCGAGGTAGCTGCCGAGCGGCACACCGAAAAAATCCCGATAAGCGGAATTGAGATAATTGGGCGTCAAGCCCAGCCTCGTCGCCAGCTCCTTGACGCGCAGGGCATAATTCTCCTGCTGCGCCAGCAAAGCCTGCAAGTCGGCAAAGAGCGGGGGCAGGGGAGCCGCCGTTTGTCGGTAGAGGCGGGCGCAGTCCGCAATCTGCTCCTTGAGTTGGCCGGCCGCGGCGGCTACGTCGCGTTCCAGCCAGCTGCGCAGAAGTTCACTATACCGCTGTTTCCAGTGCTCCGGCATGCCGAACACCGTGTTGTGCAGGCAGGCTCGTTCAGTCGCATCGGCGTCATCAAACACCATGCAACACAGCAGCGCATCCGGTGACTCGCGGATCAGATAGCGCGTCTGAAAGGGAAAATACGTGAAACTCAAACCCTGCGAGAGGCTGAGAGGGCAGCCGTCCAACAGCACATCCAGACTTCCGCGCAACACCGTGACGAGCCCCGAACGCCCGTGAATCTCGTAGTACCGGCCGAAGCGTGATCGCCGGGCATCCTGCCGCGTAATCCAAAGACCGGAGACAGAGGCGGCACCTCCCGAGGGTGCTGCAAACGCACTGCAGTCGAGCGCATCGCCCTCTTCGCAAAGTCGAGACAAGTATGGCTCCAAATCATCCGGCATACGTCCACAGTGTACCCAAAGAGGCGCTGCGGCGTCAACCCCAAAGCGAATCAGCACCTTCTTCGCACCGTATGCAAAAGCAACGGTAACTCTTTTTTTTGTGGAAAAAAAGCCGCCCATCCGTTATAATGAACGAAAGCGGGCAGCAATCTGCCCGCCTCAGTACATCACAACCAAACAGAAAATCCATCCGTCTATGATCAAGCACATCGTCATGGGGTTGGTCAGCGCAACGGCGCTGACGACCGTCTCGTTGGCTCAAGATGCCCTCAAGGAAGCAACCTTGACACACCAGAAGAATATTTCTGTTGCAAACACCGCAGCGGTTCCTCCGCGTCCCGCAGGCTCCATTTACATGGGCGGTTTCCGCGCCCCGGCTATCGAATGCGTGCGTGTTGCGGTCATCGGCCTCGGCGAGCGCGGCCTGCCCCAGACGGAACACTTTGCGGCGATTCCCAACTGCGAGGTCGTCGGCGTGTGCGACATTTACAGCGATGCGACGGATGAAGCCGCCGACTTCATCGAAAGCAAGACCGGCAAACGACCGAAGGAATACCACGGCGACCCCAAGGCCTACCTGAAGATGCTGCGCGAGCTGCGCCCCGATGCCGTCATCATCAATACCCCGTGGGAGACCCACGCCCAGATGGCCATTGATGCAATGGAGAACGGCGCACACGCCTTCGTGGAAGTGCCCTTGGCGTTGACGCTTGAAGATCTCTGGCGCGTCGTCGACACCTCCGAGCGCACGAAGCGCCACTGCATGATGCTCGAAAACGTCAACTACGGCCGCGACGAACTCATGTTCCTCAACATGGTGCGCCAAGGCCTGATCGGCGAGCTGCTGCACGGCGAGGCCGCCTACATCCACGAGCTGAGGATGCAGATGAAGAGTGAGGATCGCGGCTGCGGCTCGTGGCGCACCTACCACTACGCCGGCCGCAACGGCAACCTCTACCCCACCCATGGCCTCGGCCCCGTGGCGCAGTACATGAACATTGCCCGAACCGACGACACCTTTGACCGCATCGTCTCCTTCGGCAGCCCCGCGCTCGGCCGCGCCGCCTACGCCAAAAAGAACTTCCCCGAGGATCACAAGTGGAACCAAATGGAATACCGCTGCGCCGACATCAGCACCTCCATCATCAAAACCAAAGCCGGCCGCACCATCCTCGTGCAGTGGGACGAGACCAGCCCCCGACCCTACGATCGCAAAAACCTGATTCAGGGCACGGAGGGCACATTGGCCGGCTTCCCGACGCGCGTCGCCGGTGAGCGCATCGGTTATAGCGCCATTGAATCAAAGGCGGCTGAGGAAGGCCAGCCCGGCGGCAAGGAAATCGCCGATCTCGGCGGCTACCACCGCTGGTACGAAGGCAAGGAAGCCGTTGCAGAACTGTACCGCCAGTACGACCACCCGCTCTACAAGCGCCTGGGCGAAGCTGCCGAGAAGAACGGCGGCCACGGCGGCATGGACTACATCATGCTCTACCGCGTCATCGAGTGCCTGCACAAGGGCGAACCGATGGATCAGAACGTGTATGAAGGCGCCCTCTGGTCCGCCGTCGGCCCGCTCTCGGAGAAGTCCGTCAATGAAGGCGGCGCCCCGCAGGTCTTCCCCGACTTCACGCGCGGCGACTGGAAGACCACCGCACCGCTGCCCATCGTCGAGTAAACCGTCATTCCCTCCCCGCCTGCCGGTCTCCTCGGCTGCATGACCGTGAGCGGCATGGCAGGCGGGTGCGGGAAATCAACAACACAACACCACAGGCGCGGCGCGGCACACAAATGCGGCGCCGCGCCTGAATATTAGTCAGGTCGGGTGCTCAGCCCGACAGGAGGAGCCATTTACCCCTCGCGCGTCCGGCAATAGGCAAAACTCGGTGCGCGAGAAGCGCTGAACATATTGCCTCGCCAGGGCCGCCGTCCGAGAGACGCCGAGGGATTTCGGGCTTGATTCTTCTGCGTCTTTTCTTTACAATACCCGCGCTTCCATGTACGTCTCGTCCCTGCGCCACAACCTGTTGACAGCGGTGCTGATACTGGCCGCCGCCCTCCCCCTCGAAGCCCAGTCGGGCTACACGACCGGGCGGCGCAGCTCGGCTACCGGGCAGACGCGCGAACGAACCGCCCGCGAGATGGTCAACGATCCTGACCAGCTCTACCTGACGGCCTACCGCCTCTGCCGCGAATCCGAAGACCTGGCCGCGAAGAAAAGCTACAACAAAGCCTTGGAAAAAGGCCGGCAGGCCGAGAAAGTCCTCGCCCGCATCGTGCGCGACCACCCCGAATGGAGGCCGAACCTCGTCGCCGCCCGCCGCAAACTGCTGGCCGACAACATGGAGCTCTACCGAGCCCGCTCCCGCGAAGCACGCGTCCCGACCGGGCGAGAACCCGGGAGTCCCGTCTCGATGGACGTCCCCGCCGCCGATCGCCCCCCCACCATGATCGGCAGCGATTACCGCCCCATTGAACTGCCCGATTACGAAGCCACCGACAAGCGCCTCTACAACGCCTTGGCTCGCGCCCAAGAAGAGTGCCGGCGCATGGCCGTTGCCTACAAAGACCTCAGCGCGAAGTACGACGACCTCCAAAAGCGTCTCAACACGAGCGAAGTCGAGGGGCAAATGTACAAGAGCCGCTACGACGAACTCCAGAAGCAGATTGCCTCGGAGCGCGCCGCGGGCAACCGCGTCGTCGACTCCCTCTCGCGGCAACTCGCCGAGATGGAAGCCCGCTACCGCGCCTCGGAGCAGGCCCGCCTCGAAGCCGAAGCCCGCGTTCAGGAACTCGAACAGGAACTCGAGGACACCCGCGCCGAACTCGCCCGCGTGACGCAGGAGCGCGACGAACTCCGCGCCGAGAACGAACAACTCCGCGCCATCGTCGAACTCAACAGCCCTGAAAAAACCAAAGCCCTCCTCGACCAGAACCTGACCCTCGCCGAGCAGCTCAAACAAGCCGAGCAGCGCGTCCGCGACCTCGAAGCCCAAGTCGGCAGCTCGCAGGATCAGAACACCGTGCTGGATCGCCAGCTCGCCGCCGCCCGTGCCGAAGCCGACCGCATACGCGACGACATGAGCGCCCTCTACGAAGAAAACATGGGCTACCGCCGCCGCGTCTCCGAACTCACCGAGCGCCTCAACGCCATCGAGGCCGACCTCGATGCTCAAGAGAAAAAGCCCTTGGTCGATCCGGCCCTCGCCGAAGAAAACCGCCTCTTGCGCGAAGTCATCGCCAAACAGCGCCGCACCCTCACCATGCAGACCGAGGGGCTCAAGCTGCTCACCGACACCTACCGCAAGATGAAAGAGCAGTCGCCCGAAGTCGTCGAAGCCATGCAGAAGCTCGAAGACGAGAGCAACCCCGACCTGTCCGATGCCGACCGCCGCCTCCTCGAAGCCATCCGCGACAACCGCCCCGGCGTCCAAGCCGTGCGCGAAGGCCTGCAAGTCGAGACCCTCGCCGACCTGGCCGCCAAAGCCTTCTCCAAGGGGCGCTACACCGCCGCGGAGCAAATGTACCGCACCCTCTGCGAACTGCAGCCCGACCACGTCGCCGGGCTGGTGAACCTCGGCACCATCCTGCTCTACCGCAACAAGTGCGAGGAATCCGTCAGCTATCTGGAGAAAGCCACGCGGCTCGCGCCTGACCTGCCCATCGGCTACTTCCAAGCCGGCGTCGCCCTCTACCGCCTCGACCGCCTTGACGAAGCGGGCCAAATGTTCCGCCGCACCATCGAGCTCGACCCCGCCAACGCCGAAGCCTTCTTTTACCTCGCCAACATCGAAGGCGTCACCGCCAACTGCGAAATTGCCCTCAAATACTACGCCGCTGCCGTCAAACTGCGCCCGCAGCTGGGCGACGCCCACTACAACATGGCGCGTCTCTACGCCGAACTCAACCGCATCCCCGACGCCGCACGCGCCTACGACCGAGCCGTCCGCAACGGCGCCATGCCCGACCCCGAGTTTGAAAACTTCCTGCGCGCCCACCCGGACACCCGGAAACAGCCCGGCGACGACCTCATCGCCTCCGTCGAACCCCGCGACGAAGCCGCACGCCTGCGCGCCGACGACCCCGAATTCAGCCGCCTGCTCGAAGAAAACAGCCGCGCCGCCGACC
>DXFQ01000112.1 GCA_019114365.1 Candidatus Parakkermansia intestinigallinarum
TGTAACCTATGTGGGTAAACTACCTACCCATGACGACTCCCCCCCCCCGCCAACTCTCAGCAAACAAGCCGCAACACCCCTCCGAAAAAAAGCGCCGCAACATAGGCAGAACATTGTTCCGCGGCTTCGTAGTGGTTATGTTTCTGGCTGCCATCGTCAAGATTCAGGAAGAACACGATGCCGAAGAGGCGCGCAAAAACGCACAGGAAGAAAGCCGGAAAGCTCAAGCCTCGCAACAAGAGAACGGGACGCGACCGCGGGACAGCCAAAAAGATGCCGGTGCCATTGCTAAGTCCGAACCGCCGTCGGCCAACGCCCGAAAAGTCGACTGCCTCACAGCAGAGCAAGGCGACGCCGAAGCTCAGATCAACTTAGGGAACTGTTATCGAGACGGCATCGGCGTGCCGCAGGACACGGCCGAAGCCCTGAAGTGGTACCGTGCAGCCGCTCGGCAAGAAAACCCGGAAGCACAATACAACCTAGGTGTCTGTTATGAAAAAAGGCCTCGGTGTAGCGCCGGACGCCCTCGAGGCAGTCTCTTTATATCGCAAAGCCGCGGGGCAGGGAGACGAAGAAGCTCGCCGAGCCATATGGCGCATGGGGCACTGAAACACGGCACAGCCTGACGGATGGCGGCCGCCCGTACGGTGAAAAGCCCCCCCGGCCGCGCATGGCTCGGTGCCGCGCCGCCACAGCGGCCCCCCAGCTCCGGGTCCGTCCCTCAACCAAGGCCATTGGAACACCGCCGAGAAAGGCGTTCGTGCGGAGCGTCCGACCACTGCTCGCAGACAGGGTATTGATGAGGCTCTCCCGATGAGGCTTTGCGCCGTCACCGCAGCCACCTGAAGAGGCGCGCGCACGCTTCCGCATCTCGGCCCCGTGCCGGCTCTTCACCCTTTTCACACCTCGCGGTGCCTCCGAGCAAGAGTGCTACACCCTTGACGGATCGCTTACAATTTGGTAGGCTGACGAAGCCCCTTCAGAAACACATCCTTTTTCCCCACCCATATGAGCGCGCAAGCCATCGGCATCGACTTCGGCACCACCAAAACCCTCGTGGCGTATCTGAACCCGCGCGAGAATCGCCCCGAGACTCTTCGCCTCGGGCGCGGCAGCGACTTCGTGCCCACCACGGCCGCCATTGATGCCCGAGGTCAGCTCTTTTTCGGCGACGAGGCGGAAGACATGCTCGAAGACCCTTCCGTCGCCTACCTGCGCGGCTTCAAGATGGAGCTGGGCTCCGGGACGCCGCTCTACATGCTGACGCAGGCCGACGGCAGCGTGAGACACTTGTTGGCGCAGGAGCTCGTCACCGCCTTCCTGCGCCGCCTGCGCCTCGAGGTGCAGGAAAAAGTCTTTATGGGCGGCGAGGTCCGCGAAGCCGTCATCACCCGCCCCGTCCAATTCAGCCCGGCGCGCTGCCAAGCCCTCAAGGAGGCCGCGCTGGCCGCCGGCTTCTCCAAGGTCATCCTCACCACCGAGCCTGAGGCCGCCGGGCTCGCCTTCTGCCGTCTCAACACGGCGGAGGCTTTCAAGGGCAACGCCCTAGTCATCGACTGGGGAGGCGGCACGCTCGACATCGCGCTGGTCTCGCGCCAAGGCGACCGCATCGTCCGGCACAGCGAGCTGACGGACGGCGACATGGACATCGGCGGCGAGCGCTTCGACGAGCGTCTTTGGAAGCACGCGGAAGCGCAGACGGGCGGCGCCCGCCTCAACCCGGTCACCCAGATGCCGCGCGTCCGCAAAGCCAAGGAGCAGCTGAGCTCGCGCAACAGCACCCCCCTGCGCCTGAGCGCGGAAAGCGGCGCCTGCCCGCCGTTCGAGGTAACGCGAGAACTCCTCAACAGCCTGATAGCCGCCGACGTGGACAAAGCGGCGGGCATGGTACAAACCCTGCTGGCGCGCATCCCGGCGGAGATGCAGCCCGAGATGCTCCTGCTGGTGGGCGGCAGCAGCGCGATCCCGCTTATCCGAGAAAAACTCGAAGCCGCAACAGTACTGCCGGCGCGCAGCTGGCAGTACTCGCGCGAGGCCGTCGCTCTGGGTGCCGCACTCATGATCAACGGCGGACAGATCGACCGCGAGGAAAGTACAAAACCCGACAAAGCTTTGCTCGCCGCCGCCAAGAGCGACACACCGGACACGCATGAACCGTCGGCGGACGTCAACACGCAGGATGAGGCCGGCAACACCCCGCTGCACCGAGCGGCACAATCCGGTAAGACAGACCTTATTCTAACCCTGCTGGAGGGCGGAGCCGACGCCTTGGCGCTCAACAGCGAGGGGCAAACACCGCTGGCACTGGCAAACGCCCAAAACCCCAACTCCTCCGCTGCCAAATTGCTCGCGCAGACCACCCGGGAGAAGGCAAGGAAACGACTGTCAGCGCGCGGCATTGCCCAAGAAGAGTACTCGAAGGCACTTTTCCGCGCCGTCAACGAAGGAGACACCGAGCTCATCCGCCTGTTGCCGGCAGCGGGTGCAAACATCAACGCCAAGGATGCGGACGGCAAAACCCCGCTGCGCTGCGCTGCTGAAGGAGGGCGCACGGACGCAGTGCGCCTGCTGCTGGGAATCGGCGCTGACGTGCCGGCAGCGCTGAGTAACGGATGGGGCGAATTGCATCTTGCCGCCGCCGGCGGTCTGACGGATAGAGTTCGCGAACTGCTGGAGACGGGAGCCGACGTCAACGCGAGGGATGAGGCCGGCAACACCCCGCTGTACCAGGCTGCCTCCAATGGCCACATCAACGCGACTCGCTTGCTGCTTGCAGCGGGAGCCGACGTCAACGCGAAGAATAAAGACGGTTGGACCCCGCTACACTGGGCAGCCTTGCAGGATCGCACCACCGCGCTTCCCGCTCTGCTGGAGGCCGGAGCCGACGTCAACGCCAAGGATGATGGATTTGGTAGGACCCCGCTGCACCGGGCTGCTTACTGGGGGTGTACGAACGTCGTTCGCCTGCTGCTGGAGGCCAAGAGCGACATCAATGCGAAGGATAAGGACGGCGATACCCCGCTGCACTGTGCTGTTTTGGGGGGGTGCACCGACGTTGTCCCCGCTCTGCTGGAGGCCGGAGCCGACATCAACGCGAAGGATAAGGACGGCGATACCCCGCTGCACTGTGCTGTTTTGGAGGGGCACGCCGACCTTGTTCCCGCTCTGCTGGAGGCCGGAGCCGATATCAACGCGAAGAATAAGGTCGGCAGGACCCCGCTGCACCGAGCTGCCTTTTGGGGGCATGCGGATGTCGTTCGCCTGCTGCTGGAGGCCAAGAGCGATATCAACGCGAAGGATAAGGACGGCGACACCTCGCTGCACGGTGCTGCCTCGAAGGGGCTCACCGACACCGTCCGCCTGCTACTGGAGGCCAAGGCCGACGTCAATGCGAAGAATCATGACGGCGATACCTCGCTGCACGGTGCTGCTCTGAAGGGGCACATCGACACCGTCCGCCTGCTGCTGGAGGCCAAGGCCGACGTCAACGCCAAGGATAAGGCCGGCTACACCCCGTTGCACGGTGCCGCCTTGAAGGGCCACACCGACGTCGCTCGCCTGCTGCTGGAGGCCGGAGCCGACGTCAACGCCAAGGATCAAGGCGGCCGAACTCTGCTGCACCGAGCTGTCTTGGAGGGTCTCGCCGACGTCGTTCGCCTGCTGCTGGAGGCCGGAGCCGACGTCAACGCCAAGGATGAAGACGGCCGGACACTGCTGCACCGGGCTGTCTTGGAGGGGCGCACCGACGCCGTCCGCCAGCTGCTGGAAGCCAAGGCCGATGTCAACGCGAGGGATAAAGAGGGCTCACCCCCGCTATACGCAGCTGTTTGCGGAGAGCACGCGGATATCGTTCGCCTGCTGCTGGAGGCCGGGGCCGACGTCAACGCCAAGGATGAGGGCAACCGAACTTTGCTGCACCGGGCTGTCGAGGAGAGTCGCACCAACGCCGTCTTCCTGCTGCTAAAGGCCGGCGCCGACGCTCAAGGCACTTCCAGGTGGAAACCAACTCCCCTCGACCTTGCCATACAGAAGGGACATACCGAGTGTATAAGTGTGTTGCGCATGTTTGGCGCCAAGCGCAGCCGGGGGACAAGCTTTTTCGGTGTTCTTCGGAGCTTTTTCGGTTGTCTTTTGCACTTTGTCGGCCGTCTGTTGGGAGGTTTCGGCCTTTTTGGGTACCTCTTCCGCCTTCTTTGGAGCCTCTCCCGCCTTCTTTGTGACCTTCTCGGTCGTCTTTTGAAATTCCTGTTGCGACTCATATTCAAAATTTTGGTATACGCCATGATCGCATATGGAATCTACTGGATCATGAGCTCCCTTTTCTCGTGAAATCCTTGATATGGGCACTACGTGCGGAAGTGATTCCGTATGGAATGGCAGAAACAGGTCGATAAAGCCATACCCTTGAACCTGAAATAACACCTGTCGCGTAGCGTTTCCGTTTTCATTCACGGTCGGGTGGGGCAATGCTCGGCTGTTACCCGTTGCACTCGGCTGCGGCGACTAATCATACCGACGTCGTCCTTCTGACGCGGGAACACGGAGCCCATGAGTAAGAGAAAAGCGAATTCCCACCCCCGCGCGTTCAAGCTCCTGCGTTCGCTTCGTTTGGCGCAGGAGCTCTCTTGCAGACAATCGAGGCGTAACAATGGGCAGAATGGGGCGGATGGCTCGGCGCGGACACTCACGCTGCATGCGATTTTGTGATTCTGGCAACGCAAAACGCAACCTTGACAAATTCCCCTCCGCTTAGTAGAGTATCCGCACCCTCTCTCCGGTTTCACATGAGCACGCAAGCCATCGGCATCGACTTCGGCACCGCTAAAACCCTCGTGGCGTACCCGGACCCGCATGAAAAGCGCCCCGAGACCCTGCGGCTCGAAGCGCAGGAAAAAGTCTTCACGGGCGGCGAAGTCCGCGAAGCCGTCATCACCCGCCCCGTCTCATTCAGCCCGGAGTACGCCGACGCCTTGGCAACCAAGGGCGAGGAGTAAACACCCATGACGCCGACAAAAACTCCAGCCTGCAACTCAGCCTCTGCCGAAGGACTCGCGCAGAGCACCCCGGAGCAAGCGAGAAAACAACTCTCAGAGCGCGGCATTGCCCGCGAGAAATACCCCATAGCACTCTCCCGCGCCTGTGAAGAGAGAGACACCGAGCTCATCCGCCTGCTGACGGCAGCGGGAGCCGACATCAACGCCGAGGATGAGGACGGCACCCCTCCGCTGCGCCGAGCTGCCGAATATGGTCACGCGGACGTCGTCCGCCTGCCGCCCTGAGCCACCCTGAGCCGCCCTGAGCCACCCTGAGCCACCCTGAGGCGTCCAGAAGGCGTCTTGAGGCGCCCTGAGGCGCCCGGAAGGCGCAGGCGAAGCCGGCCCCAAGCAGCGCCCCGTCCTGCGCCGCAGGGCAGGGGCCAGAATCGCGATTTAGCCGCCCGAAAGCGGCTCAAAATCTCGGCTCGCGCCCCTGAAACAGGTGATGCTCTGCGGCGAGATCGACACATTTTTCTTGCCATTCCGCCGTGAACATGATACGAAAAGTGTCAACATGGACACGACATACTATGTGATCTACGGCATGCTGTTGCTCCTCTCCGTCTTCGGCCTCATCGTCGGCGTGAGCAACGATGCCTGCAACTTCCTCAACTCATCACTCGGTTGCCGTGCCGGCACCTACATGCAGGTGGCCGCCGTCGCCGCCGTCGGCGTCATTCTGGGTGCCTGCTTCTCCAACGGCATGATGGAGATCGCCCGCAGCGGCGTCATCGTCCCGCAGTACTTCACCTTCCGCGAAGTCATGCTCCTCTTCCTGGCCGTCATGGTGGCCAACGTCATCCTGCTGGACGTCTTCAACACCCTGGGACTGCCCACCTCAACAACCGTCTCCCTCGTCTTCTCCTTGCTCGGCTCGGCCCTCGGCACCGCCGTCTACAGCCTGCAAAACTCCGCACTCGGCAGCGGCTTGGGCCAGTACATCAACACAGAGAAAGCCGTCATCATCGTCAGCGGCATCTTCTGCTCCGTCGCCATCGCCTTCATCGCCGGCACCATCGTCATGTGGCTGGCGCGCCTGCTCTTCAGCTTCCGCTACCACCGCACCTTCCGCCTCATCGGCCCGCTGTGGTGCGGCGCCGCCCTCACGGCCATCTGCTACTTCGCCATCTTCAAAGGCCTCAAGAGCAGCCCCATCATGGATCCTGAGCTCATGCAGCTCATGGAGCTCAACCTCGGCAGCCTGCTGCTGGCAACCTTCGGCGGCTGGGTCGTCATCACCGCCATCCTGCAACACCTCCTGCACGTCAACACCCTGCGCATCACCGTGCTGGCCGGCACCGGCGCCCTCGCCCTCGCCTTCGCCGGCAACGACCTCGTCAACTTCATCGGCGTCTTCATGGCCGCGCAGTCATCCATGCAAATCGCCGACGCCTGGCTGGCCCAGGGCGGCAGCCTCGATGACCTCTCCATGGGTGCGCTCGCCGAACCCGCCCACACCGACTTCATCTACCTGTTCATCGCCGGGCTCATCATGGTCGGCGCCCTCTTCATGTCGAAGAAAGCCCGCAAAGTCACCGAAACCGAGCTCAAACTCTCCTCATCGAACACCGCCGGCAAAGAGCGCTTCGGCTCCAGCCCGCCCGCCCGCGTCATGGTGCGCTACGCGCTCAACACCATCCGCTTCGTGCGCCGCATCACCCCCGCCCCCGTCGCCGGATTCGTCGCCAAGCGCTTCGAGCCCCTGCGCCCCGAAGAAGAAAGCAGTGCGCTCTACGACCAGATTCGCGGCTCCGTCAACCTCACCCTGGCCGCGCTGCTCATCTCCGTCGCCACCTCCTACCAGCTCCCCCTCTCCACCACCTACGTCACCTTCATGGTCGCCATGGGCTCCTCCCTCTCCGATCGCGCTTGGGGGAGAGACAGCGCCGTCTACCGCATCACCGGCGTACTCACCGTCATCGGCGGCTGGTTCCTCACCGCGCTTGCGGCCTGCTTCGCCGCCTTCATCGTCGCGCTCATCATGTGCTTCGGCGGCTTCTGGGGCGTCGTCGTCATGCTGCTCATCGTCGGCGCCCTGCTCATCAAATCCACCTTCTTCACCCGAGGTGACAAGCAGGAAATCAAACTGCTCGACGTCAACAAAGAAGGCGCCGTGCACGACTTCGGTGAAGCCGCAGCCGGGCGCCTCGGCCGCATGATCGGCATCTACAAAGCCATGGTGCAGGCCCTGCTCAACGAAGACCGAGACAGCCTCAAGCGCCTGCGCAAGAAAACCCGCTCCCTCAAGCGAGACCTCGAACTCATGCGCGAGAACGAAGTCATCCCCACCCTCTCCAGCCTGCCGAGCCAGTTAGCCGACCGCGGCCAGCTCATCTTCCGCATCTCGCAAATCTCCTGCGCCACCTGCGAATGCCTGCTCACCCTCGTCAAAGCCGCCTTCAACCACATCGACAACAACCACGCCGGACTCAACGAAGAGCAGGGGCGCGACCTGCTGGCCCTCACCGACAAAATCGGCCGCTTCTACCCCAACCTCACCGACATGCTCGTCGCCGGAGACTACAAAGGCATCGAAAGCATGCTCGAAGACAGCGTCAAGCTCGGCAACGACTTCGCCGAGCTCATCACGCGCCACCTCATGCACAGCGCCGGAGACGAGAGCGGCCTGCGCAACGGCATCCTCTACCTCACCCTGCTCAACGAAACCCGAGCCATGGTCAGCCACGCCTTCTCGCTCATCCGCTGCATCAAAGAGCTCTTCGAAGGCTGAGCCCTGCACTTCGGCGCCCCGCCCACCCGTCGGCGGGCCCGCAGCAGAGACACCGAAGGGGGCTGCCGCATCGCCCGGGATGCGGCAGCCCCTCGCATTTCGCCCCCGCTCTTTCCCGCGCCTCCGGGCAGGGAAGCTGATCGCGGGAACCGATCGGGGGAAACTGATGAGGAAAAGCGGCTCGGCAAACTCAGCGCGACGAAAACAAATTCAAAAACGCCATGGCGAACACATCCTCCCCGAACAACTTCAGACAAAACTCGCGGTGCGAGCGGTAAACCGCCTCCATCGGCTCCGTCACACCGTCCGGATCAAGATACAAATTCTTGTTCTGCCAGCGGTACAAATGGTCGGTGCGGCGCAGCCCCTGCGGAAAACCCGAGCCGTATACCAAATGCTCCTCGTACCCCCGCAGAATCCGCAACTCATGCGAATGCAAATTCGCCATCGTCAGCCGCACCTGCGGGTAAACCCCCAAAAGCCCGAGCAGCGACTCACTCAGAAACCGGGGCACCAACACCACCTTCACCTCCGGAAACTCCTCAAAAAAGCGGGTATATCGAGTCGCCTGCAACACCTCATCCTCATTCGTGCATATGTATACCGGCACCCGCCTCTCCTTCGCCTGCTCGAAGATGAAACGGTACATGCGGTCAGTGCCCAGCAGATTCTGCGACTCATCGATGATGAAACCCGCCCAGTCCCTCTCACCGAACAGATCAAAATTCCACAGAACCGGCGCAGCCGCCGAGAGCAGCGGCATGATGCGAGCCTTGTTCTCCTCCTGCATCATTCGCGTGCAGTTGTCGTACCACTCGGCATAATACTCAATCACGTCAACCGGCTCTGAGCAGGCCACGGCCCAGCATTTCAGGCCGAAGAAATCCATGAACTTCGCCAGCACGAGCGGCGAGACCGTCTCCATCATGAGCGGCTCGCGAATCCATACCAGGGCATCGCACATCGTGAGCGGCGGTTGGCACTCCGCCATTTTGAGATAATCTTTGGCCATAGCTGTCTGTCGTGTGTAGGGGGTGAATCCGAGTGGGGACGGAGAGAGACCGGAATGAGTCCTCCCCCTGTTATGATAAGCATCATCAATGCTGATTTTTATACTCCGTTCATTAAAAGTCTGTTGCATATATGTGAGAGATTTTTGGAGCTCTTAGGCCTTCGTGTATTCGTGAACGGGGCGACGTCGGGAAATGCGTTCCCGCCACGAACATAATGATTTCATTGAACTTCGTGCTTGATTTCAGCATTGATGATGCTGTTTCATGGAGGCGTCCGCAGGGCGCGGAGAACGCAGCGGCATCGGGAGACGACATGAACATCAGGAAACGAGAACACGCAGGGCGCATCCTGCTTCGGCAGCTCGGCATCGACACCGCCGATGCCGCACGCCTCATCCTCGAAGCCGCCGAGGCTCTCCGGCTGCGCGCCGACGCCGGGCGCAGCACCCTCATCCTCCGCCTGCGCGAACTCCTCCGGGCCGGGGCAGAAGCCCTGCGTCGGCGCGAGCAGACGCGCCCCTTCGCCGAAGTCGCCCGCCTGAGCCTCGCCGCCCGCGCCCACCGCCGCCCCCTCACCCTGCGCGACCTGCACAGCTTCACCAATCGCCTGCTGCGCCTGCCGGGCGTCGCGGAAAGCCCGCTGCGCAGCATCGGGGCCGACGAGTGCCGCCGGATGCTCGAGAGCGCCTTCGGGCGCAGCGCCCACAGCTACCGCAAGGGACGCGCCATCCTGCACAGCATCTTCGCCTACGGGCGGCGGCAGGGCTGGTGCAGCGCCAACCCCGTCGACGCCATCGACGCGCCGCCCGTGCGCGAGGCGGAAATACGCCCGCTCGCCCCGGCCGAATGCGAACGCCTGCTGCAAGCCGCCCGCCGCCCCGCCCACCGCGCCTGCCGCCCGGCTCTGGGGCTCATGCTCCACGCCGGGGTGCGCCCGGCGGAGGTGGCCCGCCTCGACTGGCAGGACATCTGCTGGCAAGACAGCGCCGTGTGCATCCGCCCCACGCATGCCAAGACCGGCGGCGGCCGTCTGGTGCCGCTCAGCCCGCCGCTCCGGCGCATGCTGCGGCTCTGCCGCCCGGCCTCGGGCTGCGGGCCGATCTGCCCGCCGCAGTGGCTGCGTCGCTGGCGCGAGCTGCGGCGCTGCGCGGGCTTTGAGCACTGGGTGCCCGACGTGCTGCGCCACACCTACGCCAGCTATCACGCGCGCCGATTCCGCAACCTCCCCGAGCTGCAACTCTACATGGGGCATCGCAGCCTCGCGCTGCTGCAAACGCGCTACCTCAACCCCGCCGGCATCACCGCCGCAGCGGCGCGGCGCTTCTGGCAGCTGCAACTTTGAAGCCCCCGCCGAAAGGCCCCCGATGAAAGGCCTCCGCCGAAAGGCCTCGGCAGAAACGCCTCGCCGGCAGAAACGGCAAGAGCCCGCCGATGCA
>DXFQ01000113.1 GCA_019114365.1 Candidatus Parakkermansia intestinigallinarum
GTGAAGTCGGGATACTGCGTGGAGGAGTGGTTGCCCCAGATGACCATGTTCGTCACCGCAGAGACGGGCACGCCGGCCTTGGCGGCCAGCTGGCTCTTGGCGCGGTACTCATCGAGCATTGTCATGGCAAAGAAGTTCTCCTTGGGCAGGCCCGTCGCATTGTGCAGGGCGATGAGGCAGTTCGTGTTGCAGGGGTTGCCGACGACGAAGACCTTGCAATCCTTGGCGGCGTTGGCGGCGATGGCCTTGCCCTGGCCGACGAAGACCTTGCCGTTGATGCCCAGAAGGTCCTTGCGCTCCATACCGGCCTTGCGGGGGACGGAGCCGACGAGCATGCACCAGTTGGCGTCCTTGAAGGCCACATCGGGGTCATCCGTGGCGACGATCTGCTGCACCAGCGGGAAGGCGCAGTCATCCAGCTCCATCACGACACCCTTGAGCTTGTCGAGGCAGGGCGTGATCTCGAGGAGCTTGAGAATCACGGGCTGATCCGCGCCCAGCATATCGCCGGCCGCGATGCGGAACAGCAGAGAGTAAGCAATATTGCCGGCGGCGCCGGTCACAGTCACGGTTACGGGTTTCTTCATAACGACCCTCATTATGCCTGAGAGCGCGTTCAAGTCAATCCCAAAGTGATGCATGGAGCCCCGCGCCTCTCGCTTTTTTGCGGTCTCGGAGGCGCGAGGGCGCTGCCGCCGCGAAAAAGATAAAGTTATTTCTCTGTTGCTGTATTTTGCTGTTGACCTGGGCGCCGGTTTGTGATACGATCACCCCCACACGGCAGATGGAGCGGTGGCTGAGAGGCTGAAAGCAACCGTTTGCTAAATGGTCGTACGGTTATAAAGCCGTACCGGGGGTTCGAATCCCCCCCGCTCCGTGTGAGGCTCGGCGCTGTATGCAGCGCCGAGCTTTTTCTTTGGGAGGAGGGGTCGGCGGTGTTGCGGGCATGCGCTGTTGCAGAGCCTGCGCTGTTGGAGAAGCAGCAGTGTTACAGAGCCTGCGCTGTTGCGGAGCCTGCGGTGTCGCAGAGCCTGCGGTGTCGCAGAGCCTGCGGTGTTGCGCGGGCGGCAGGGGACGGCAGGGGACGGCCGCAGGCCGGGGCCCGTTGCCTTCAGGACTTTTGCTCGGGCAAGGAGGCGATCAGCGGGGCGCAGTGCGCCAGTTTCCGCAAGACGGGGATGGCTGCCGCGCCGAGGGCGATTTTGCAGACGTCATTCCACAGCGCGAGCTGCGGCACATTGGTGACGTAGGCGGCCAGCATGAGAACGGGGATGAGCACGAGGGCGGTGCGCAGGCGGCGGCTCGCCGCCCGCATGTTCGGCAGATTAAACACAATCACCGAGCCCAGAGCCGCGGCGCAAATGGCCGGTAAATCGAGCTGCCAAGGGTGCACGTACAGCCGACCGCTGACCAGACCGGCGAGCGTCAGCACGGCCAGTAGGAAGGCGGCTGCGGCGTTGAGAAGCGCGATGAGCCGCGTCTCCGGCACCCCGCGATCAGCGAGCAGCACAAGGTGACACCACGGCGCGAGCAGCGCGGCCGCCGACGTGAGAAGCGCCAGAGCCAGCTCGCCGACGAGGCCGCCCGCAAGGCTCAGGCGCACCGCCCCCGCCTCGGCGGCCGCCAACTCGAGCGCCGCCGCTGCCGCCGTGCAGAAGGCGGCAACAATCCCGAAGCGGGCGACGACGGAGACGGCACGTTTGGCCGCAGGGTGGATGAGCTGTTCGCTGTCCATGACAGGCAGGGGCGTCAGTCCCGCTCGGCAGGCGGCTCTGCTGATGATAACTCCGACTCGGCCGACGATGGGTCGCCGAGCGATGCTTCATCGACGGCCGATGCCTCGTCGGCGGGCTCCGCCGTGAAGGAGGCGGCCGCGTAGGCGATGGGGAAGCGAGCTTTGCCCGAAAGGTCGCAGACTAGCTCGCTGTCCTCGTAGCCGAGCTCATCCATGAGCGCACAGACGGCAGGGCCTTGGTCGTGGCCGACTTCGAGCAAGACGACTGCGCGCGGCGCAAGATACGGCCGCGCCTCGCGGAGAAAGCGTCTCACGACGTCCAGCCCGTCGGGGCCGCCGTAGAGGGCGAGAGCCGGGTCGTGCTGCACCTCTGCCGCAAGCGCCTCGCCATCGGGCACGTAGGGCAGGTTCGCGACGACGAGGTCGTAGGGGCTCGGCGGCACGAGTCGATCGCCTCCTTCGCCTCCGCTCCAAGCGCTGAAGAGGTCGCTGCGATAGGTGCGCACGCGCGCGCCGAGCGCCGTGGCGTTTTCGAGCGTCAGCGCCAGGGCCTCGGGGGAAAGATCCGCCATCACGACCTCGGGTTCCAGCGGTGCCAGTTCGAGGGCGAGCGTGATGCCCAGCACGCCCGAACCGCAGCCCATGTCGAGCACCCGGAGCCCGCGGCGCCGCGCCGTGCGGCGCAGAGCCAGCTCGGCGAGCTCCTCCGTCTCGGGGCGCGGAATGAGGGCTCGCGCGTCGGTGCGAAACTCGCGTCGGTAAAATTCCGTGCTGCCCAGCAGGTGCTGCAGGGGCTCGCCGCGCCCGCGGCGGCGCAGCAGCTCGCGCAACTCGGCCAGCTGCTCTTCGGCGACGGGGTCCTCGTAGTGCAGATAAAGCCACGTGCGATCGCAGCGCAGAACGTGCACGAGCAGACTCTGCATCGAGTAGCGCGGCGCGTCAATGCCGCGCGCGTGGAGATAGTCGGTGCCCGAGCTGAGAATATCGCGGATCGTTTTCATAGTGAGCGGAAGCGAAACGGAAAAGAGATAGGCGGGTGAGCTCAGCCCTCGAGCTCGCTCATGCGCTCCTGCATTTCGGCGTGCTGCATGCCTTCGATGAGTTCGCCGAGGGCCCCCGTGCTCATCACGAGGTCCAAGTTGTAGGCGCTGTAGCCGATGCGGTGGTCGGTGAGGCGGTTTTGCGGGAAGTTGTACGTGCGAATCTTCTCCTCGCGCCCGCCGGAGCCGATGAGAGCCCGCCGCTTTTCGGAGTAGCTCTGCTGCGCCTCCTTCTGTTTCATCTCGAATAGGCGAGCTCTCAGAATACGCATGCCGGTCTCGCGGTTCTTGATCTGCGAGCGCTCCTGCTCACAGCGCACCATGAGCCCCGTCGGCAGGTGAAAAATCTGCACGGCCGATTCGGTGCGGTTCACATGCTGCCCTCCGGCTCCGCCCGAGCGGCAGGTCTCAATGCGCAGATCCTCGGGGCGAATCTCGACATCCACCTCCTCGGCCTCCGGCAGCACGGCCACCGTCGCCGTCGAGGTGTGGATGCGCCCCTGCGTCTCCGTCTCCGGCACGCGCTGCACACGGTGCACTCCGCTCTCATACTTCAGGAATCGAAAAACCTCATCGCCGCTGACGCGAGCCGTCACTTCGCGGAAACCGCCGACATCGCTCGGCGCCGCATCGAGAATCTCGAAGTGCCAGCCCCGCTGCTCCGCATAGCGGCGATACATCCCCAGCAAATCCGCGGCGAAAAGAGACGCCTCGTCGCCGCCCGTTCCCGCGCGAATCTCGATGAGCGCATCGCGGTCCTCGGCGGCATCGCGGGGCAACAGGCTGTATTGCACGCGCTGCTCAAGCTGCTCGATTTTGGCGCTGAGCTCAGCCGCCTCGTCGCGGGCGAGAGCGGCGAGCTCTTCATCATCCCCCTCGGCCAAGCGGCGATTCTCTTCGAGCCGGCGGCGCAGGGAGCCGAGCTCTTCCCAGTCGCTCATCAACTCGCTCGTGCGCCTGTGCTCGCGCATCAGCTCTTCGGCCCTCGCCCGATCGCTGAAAAGCTCAGGGTCGGAAATCAGGGCCTCAAGCTCGGCCAAACGAGCGCGTCGCTTCTCGATGAGGGAAGAGTAGTCCATGCCGGAGCCCCATTGTAGCCCGCAGCCGATGGGCGCGCAAGCACAAAATATCCGCATTTGTCGCCGGAAGTTGATTTTGCTCTTGCCATTCGGTGCCGCAGCTGCTACAATACCCCTGCGCGTGAGCGCTGCGTCAGTCCCGTGGTGTAATGGTAGCACAAGAGATTTTGATTCTCTTTGTCTAGGTTCGAACCCTGGCGGGACTAGAAGACGACACCTACATCCGAAAGAGCCCTGCGGGTCACCCGCAGGGCTCTTTTTGCGTCGCTCAACAGCTCTTTCGGCGTCGCGCGAGCGCCTTGCCTTTGCGGCGCCGGAAACGCTTTGTCTTTGCGGCGCCGGAAAGGCTTTGATGGGGGAGTTCGCGAGACGGTGGAGGGTCCGCGAGACGGCGAAACGCCGAGACGGAGAGACGGCGAGACGGAGAAACGGCGAGACGGCGAAACGGCGAGACAAAGAGACAGAGAAACGGCGCAGAGCCGAGCTGCTGCGCCGTTTCGGGAAAAAGACAAATCGAGAGCGTGCATGCGCGGAGCCTGCTCCGCGCAAGACCTGTCGCGAGAGCGGGGAATCACAGATCCAGCGCTTCGGTATCATCCTCGAGCGGATCGCCGAGATCATCGTCGCCGGAGGAATCATCCATGTCCAAATCGAGATCATCCGGGACGAAATCATCCTCTGAGCCGCCGACTCCGGCAGCGGCGCGGGCATCGCGGGCAGCGCGAGCCTTCTTGTACGCCTCCTGCAGGCGAGCCTGCTCAGCCTTCTGCTCTTCGTCCGTCATCGGCTTGGAGATCAGGAAGCGGCGCTGCGTCAGCCCGGAAGCCTTGCGCGTCTCGATGCGGTACGAATCGTAGCCCGCATCGGCGAGAGAATCCATGATGGCCTTGCTCAGATCCTTGCGATCATCCGTCTCGCAGACGTAAACGCGATAATCGCCGAGATTCGGCAAATCCCACGCCGGCGTTCCGTCTCGCGGAATCAGAACACCCACGAGATTGCCGTGGCCGTCCGAGCAGAGCGCCCAAACCTTGTCCGGCTTGCCGGGAGCCGACGGAATCGAGATGTAGTACTGGGGATAGACGTAGGTGTGATGCTGAATCGTCGAATGCTTCAGCCAAGTGCGAAGGCCGCGAGCCGCACGATCCGGCAGCAGACCGGCCTCGTTGCAGTGGCGCGACGTCGGCTTAGCTGCATCATTGTAGCTGAACACCGAAATGCCGGAGCCCACCTTGATGTTTTCCGCAGCCTTGACGGGAGAGACGGGGCTGCTGCACGAAGAGATTGCCGCGGCGGACAACGCGACGCCGCAGGCGAGGGTCATTGTCTTGAGAAGAGAAAGATGTTTCATGTCGTCTATGTGTTCACCATTCTATCTCTTGCATGAGGGGGAACACAAGCAAAAACTTCCAAGCCGCGGCATTTTTTTGCACTTGGCGCGCTGCGGGCACCCTCCGCGCCGGGCTGCGTCGCTGGCAACGGGCCCTGAATGAGCGGCCGAAAACAGCGAAAACAAGGCTGAGAAATGTCTTGACGGACGTTTCGGGCAAGTTCATAATGTGAGCGATATGTTGCCTGTGATGAAATGGTTGCCCTCCATCGGGCGAACGCTTGTGATCGGCTCCTCCGTTGCGCTGCTCAGTGCCTGCGGCGGAGATGAGGAGAGTGAAACGGCCGAATCCGCCTCGGCTTCCTCAGCGCCCGAGCAGACGGTCCCGGCGTCTCCGAATGCCGCTGACGGCGATCGGGCAGCAGACACATCCTCATCGAACGGGGAAGGAGCGGCAGCGCCTGCGACGGGCTTCAGCGCCCGCGACGCTCTCTTTGACCACCTCGTCTACTCCGCCGGCAAGGCGATGAGCGAACAGGCATCCGATCCCGTCTTCAACGAAAGCGTCAAACTGATGCTGGAAAAGATGGTCGCCTACTACGACGAGCTGGCAGCCTCCGGCAAAGTCACGCCCGAACGCGTGCGGCTCGGGCTGCGCATCGGCGAAGTCTGCCGCGACCTCGGCGCCTACAGGCGCGCCCTCACCTATTACGAAAAAGCCGAGAGCGATTTCAACGCCCTTCCCGAAGAGCGCCGCAACAGCGACGCGGGCCTGCGCGTTCTGAGCGCCATCAACAACGGCTTCGGCACCTGCCTCTACTGCCAGGGCCGTTTTGACGAAGCCCAAGCCCGCTACCGCCAAGCGCTCGAACTCGACCGCACCGCCTTCCGCCGTCTGGAGCCCGAACAGCGACCCCTCACCAACGAGCTCATCAGCAAGAAGCCCGAGCTCACCCCCGCCGTCTGCGAGTTGCTCGGTTCTTACCGCTGCCTCGGTGACTGCATCCGGCAGACGGGCGAAATCGAAGACGCGCGCGACGTCTACAAAGACGGCGTGCGACTCGCGCAAGAGCTCTCGCTGCTCTCGCCGCCCATGACCATCAGCCTCTGCCGCCTGCTCAGCGACTTGGGCGACCTCGAGAGCGCCACCGGAAACTACGACACCGCTGCAAAGCACTGGGTCAGCAGCCTTCAGCTGATCAATACGCTGGAAAAAAACTCGCAGGCGAGCATCACGCCCCGCATGCGCCTCGACATGAACCGCATGAAGACAACGCTCGTCCGGGCTCTTCAGGAGCTCCAGCGCCTCGAGCAGGCCCGAAAGGCCGCAGCGGAACCCGCGCCTGAGCCCGCCGTTGCCCCCGCTGCGGACGCTCCCGCTGATCAGGCAAGTTCTTCGGCTGAGCCCGCAGCGGCATCCGCTGACGCCCCTGCCGCCGCCGACGACGACCGGGCTGCCGCCGCATCATCCGGCTCCGCTGAGAACAAGACGGCCGACAATAAGAACGCCGCCTCCTCCGGCAAAGCGCAGAAACGCACCAAAAAGTCCTCCCGCTCGCGCTCGCGCCGCCGATGAGCACGCAACCGCATTCCTTCGCGCAACCCCATGGCAGAGTACCTGATCTCCGAAGCGGCACTGCTGCGCAATGCTCGTGAGCTGCAGCGACTGGGGAGCGAGAGCGGCGCTCGCATGCTCATCGCCCTCAAAGCCTTCTGCAACCCCACCTGCATCAGCCTGCTGAGGCCCTATGCCTGGGGGTGCTGTGCCTCCGGCCTCTACGAGGCCAAACTCGGCTCCGTCTGCCACGGCGGGCACATCGCCGTCTTCTCTCCGGCCTACCGCGACGACGAACTCCGCGAACTGCTCAACATCGCCCACCACATCGACTTCAACAGCCTCAGCCAATGGGCGCGCTACCGCAGCGAGTGCCTGGCCCACCCGCGCGTGCAGAGCGGTGAGCTGCAGCTTGGCCTGCGCATCAACCCCTGCCACTCCACGGGCCACACCCCGCTCTATGACCCCTGCATACCCGGCTCGCGGCTCGGCATCCCCCCGCAGAACCTCAGCGGTGCCGACCTGAGCGGCCTGAGCGGGCTGCACATCCACACCCTCTGCGAGCAGGGCGCCGCCGAACTCATCGAAACCTTCCGCGCCCTCGAGAACTCGCTCGGCGATCTCCTCGCCTCGCCGCAAATGCGCTATCTCAACCTCGGCGGCGGCCACTGGATCACCAAGCCCGACTACGACCGCGCCGCCCTCGTCGACCTGCTGCGCGACATCCGCCGTCGCTATCGTCTCGACGTCTACCTCGAACCCGGCGAAGCGTGGTTCATCCACACCGGCGTGCTGCGGGCGCAAGTCCTCGATACCTTTGAATCCCTCGGCTACCGCCACGCCATTCTCGACGTCAGCGCCAGCGCCCACATGCCCGACGTGCTCGAAATGCCCTACCGCCCCGACGTCTACTTGGCCGAGCCCTCTCCCGGCACCCCTGCCGGCGATCCCTCGCGCGAGCCCCTGTACCCGGCCGTGCAGCGCAGCGGCACCCGCTACATCGCGGCGGGCGAGAGCGGACAGAAGGCGTACGATTACCGCCTTGGTGCCCCGACCTGTCTCGCCGGAGACGTCATCGGCGACTACTCCTTTGACCGCGAACTGCGCGTCGGCGACCAACTCGTCTTCGACGACATGACGCACTACACCATGGTCAAAACCACGCACTTCAACGGCGTGCCCCATCCCTCCATCGCCCTCGAACGCGCGGACGACAGCGTTGAAACTCTCTACCGCCCGAGCTATCAGAACTTTGCGGCTCAACTCGGCTGATGCGGTGCCTCGGTGCAGCGCCTTCAGTGCTCGCGCGACTGTCCGGCTCTCCGCCCCCGCTCGGAAAAAAATGAGCATTTTTCGAAAAAAAGTGAGAAATAATGTTGACATTGCTGCCGTGTCCTGCTACAATCTCCCCGTCACCACGAGGGTGGCAACCGAGAGAGAGTGAAGCCAAGAGCGAAGCCGAACAGGAGGTTGCCGCAGAGGGGTGGCAAACAGAAAGCGCCCGTAGCTCAATTGGATAGAGCATCTGACTACGGATCAGAAGGTTTGGGGTTCGAATCCCTGCGGGCGTGCTCCTTCAATGTTAAGCTGAGCAGCAAAGAGAACCGGTCCGCGCGACCGGCCTTTTTGTCTGAGCGGCCGAGCTTGAAGAGACATGGGGGCGTCCCGGTTTCGACTGAACATTCGAGGCGCCGGCTGCATGTGGAGGTTGAACGGCTGGCCTCCTTAAAAGCCGCTCAAACAATTAAATGCCTATTCCAAGAACGAATACGCAATGGCCGCGTAACTAACGCCGCCGGATCAGAACCCTGACGCCTGCTGGGGGTGACGATCTCAGAACAAGCAGGCAGGTGCACGGCGGGGAGACCGCGCCGTGCATGACACCAACAGGTCTCTAGCTTGGCGGAAGGCTGACGCAGAGCGGACCGCCGGCGAAGCAGCCAATCTGCGTCTGAACATGGAGATGCTTGCGTCAACAGTGTCCAGGACAGGGGTTCGATTCCCCTCGCCTCCACTCAACGCCCGGTCGGCACAGCGCCGACCGGGCGTTTTGCTTCCGCGCTGCACGCGCAGGGCGCCCGGCGCGGCGCGGGGAGGGAGAGGGGAAAGGCGTGGCGCTTTGCCGCCTGCGTTGGCCTTGGCTCAGGTGTTGATTTCGACGCAGAGCGAGGTATCGCCGAGGCTGAGGGTGTCTCCGTCGTTGATCGGGGTCTGCCGCTCGTAGATCGCAAGCTGCTGGCCGTTGACGTAGACGCCGTTGCGCGAGCCCTGATCGGTGATGACCAGCCCTTTGGGTGAAAGCTCCAGTTTGGCGTGGCAGCGCGACACGCTCTCTTCCGGGATGACGATGCGGCAGATGGACGGATCCCGACCGATGAAGATGCCCTCTCCTTCGCGCGGAAAATCGGCGAAGTTGATGCGCTTCTCCCACGGTTCTCCCGAGGGCAGGAGCCCGAAGAGTCGCAGGAAGCCCGGCTTGGCAGGGGCGGCCTCGGCCGGGTCGGAGAACAGGTGCGCCGCCGCGTCTTCCTCCTCTTCCGGCGGGGTGAAGACAGCGGGCAAACCGCGCCCCAAGTGCCATTTGAAGCGCAGGGCATCCTGGCGCGGCAGGGAGTGCAACAGGATGTCGGGGTAGGGGGTCGCGTTGAGCAACGTGGACTTCGCGGCGCCGGCCGGTTCATTTCGGCGGGCGGATTCTCCGGTCTTGAAGCGCGCGTTGAGCGTCTGCGCTTCGCTGCTCATCGATGCGAGAATCTCGGAGAGGGAGCCGGAGCCCGACAGGCCGATCGCCTCGTCCGCCCCGGCGTCGAGTTCGTCGAGTTCGCCGAGCGCGTCGACGGCTCCGTCGGCGTTGTCTGCACTGTCTGCACTGTCAGCACTGGCCGCGGCGAGCACTGCGTCCGTGTCCTCTGCACCGCCGGCGTTGTTCGCGTCGCCCGTGTCGTTCGAGCTATCCGAGCTGTCTGCCGCGGACGCTTCGTCCGCGGGGCGTTGGCTTTCGTCGGCGGGAGGCAGCGGGTACGGGGGCGCCGCCGGGGTGTTTCGAGCCGGCGGCGTCGGAAGAGAGCAGGGGGCGGCAGGGGGGAGGGCTGCATCAGCCGGGGCTGCGGTGGGTTGCGCTTGTGTGTCGTTGATCCCGGGCTGAGGCGTCTTGTCCATACGTCGTGTATTGTACCAGTCCGCGGCCTTGTTGACAATCAGAAAGTCATCTTGGCACCTGCAAAAAAAGCCCGCTGCGGGGTCGTCCCGCAGCGGGTGAAAAGCGAAGCTCGCTCGGCTGAGCGGCTCAGAGCTTGTGGCAGAAGTTGTCCTCGGGCTTCAGCGATTCGATGAAGGCCACCAGCAGGTCGATGCAGGACTGCACGTCATCGAGGTCCGCCGTCTCCACCGGGCTGTGCATGTAGCGCAGCGGCATCGAGAGGTTGGTGGCCGGAACACCCATGCGCGAGCGGAAAATCTGATCGGTGTTGGTGCCGGTGGTGCGCCCCGAGGTTTCACGCTGCATCGGGATGCCTTTCTCCGAGGCCAGCAGCTCGAGGCGCCCGTTGAGATTCGGGTGGCAGGCCGGGCCGAAGCAGAGGCAGCCGCCCTTGCCGAGGCGCACGTCGCCGTAGCGCCCCTTGTCGAGCCCGGGCGAATCCGTGGCGTGCGTCACGTCGAGGCAGATCGCGGCGTCCGGGCGGATGCGGTAGGTGAGCATGCCCGCACCGATGCAGCCGACCTCTTCCTGCACCGTATTGGCAAAGACGATGTTCCAAGCCGGCTTGATGCCGCGCTCCTTGAGCGCGCGCGCCACCTCGGCGGTGATAAAGCCGCAGAGGCGGTCATCGAGAGCGCGGCAGACAAGGCGCTTGCCGTTGTTGAGCATCAGCGGGCCGTCGCAGTAGACACCGCGGTCGCCGACGCGCAGACCGAGCGCCTCGACCTCATCGCGCGAGTCGCAGCCGAGATCCACGTAGAGATCCCAGACCTTCGGCGCTTTGTCGCCGTCGTCGCGGATGTGGATAGCCGTGTTGCCGGTGATGCCGATCACTTCGCCGTCCGTCCCCTGAAAGCGGATGCGGCGGCCGCGGGCAATCGCGACGTCGGATCCGCCGAGGCGTTCGACGCGCACAAAGCCGTTCTCCTCAATGTAGCGGATGGAGAAGCCGATTTCGTCCGCATGGGCATCGAGCATCAGCGTCGGGGCATCCGCCTTCTCGGCGCGCAGCAGCGCCCAGGTCGAGCCGTAGGCGTCGCAGTGCTGCTCGTCGGTGAAGGGAGCGATGTAGGCGGCCCAGATGCGCTGGGCGTCCATTTCCAGCCCGGTCGGTGCCGGCGTGTCCAGAATCTGAGTCAGAAACTCAGAGGCTTCGTCAGATAAATTCATGGCCATAGGAGGTGTTTGTTTCAAAAAGGGGGGGAATGCGGCTCACATGTTGCGGTAGGCGATGTCCGAGCGGCGCTGCGAACCGTCGAAATCGACCTTCGCCGCCTCGTCATGGGCTTTCGTGCGGGCCTCGTCGAGCGTTGCGCCGCCCGCCACAATTGCCAGCACGCGTCCGCCGGCCGTCACCCAGCCTTCGGGTGTCTTGCGCGTGCCGCAGTGGAAGACGCGAGCCTCGCAGTCGCCCAGCCCGTGAATCAAGTCGCCCGAGTGCGACGAGGCGGGGTAGCCGGCCGAGGCGAGGATGCAGCAGACGCTCCAGCCCTCATCGAAGCTGATGAGCTCGGGCTTGAAATCGCCCTTGGCGCCGCTCAGGCAGAAATTGGCCAGATCGCCGCGCAGCAGCGGCATGACCGCCTCGCACTCCGGGTCGCCGAAGCGGCAGTTGTACTCGATAACCTTCGGTCCCTGCGGGGTGAGCATCAGGCCGAAGTAGAGGAAGCCCCGGTAGGGCAGGCCGTCTTCGCGCAGACCGCGCACCGTCGGCGCCACAATCGTCTCTTCGATGGTGCGCATCAGTTCGGGCGAGGCCAGCTGCCGCGAGGCCACGGCGCCCATGCCGCCCGTGTTCGGGCCGAGGTCACCGTCCTGCAGGCGCTTGTAGTCACGCGCCGGGCAGAGGATGAGATACTCGTCATCGCAAATCGCGCCGAAGACGGAAATCTCCGGCCCCGTGAGATACTCCTCGACCAGCAGGCGACCCTCGCCGAAGCGCTTGTCGATGAAAACTTCGTTGAGGAAGGCCTCGGCCTCGGCTGCATTCATGCAGACGGCCACGCCCTTGCCCGCCGCCAGACCGTCGAACTTGAGCACGGTCGGGTACTGCCCGCCGATGGCCTCGATCGCTTCGCCGTAACCCGCGACGGCCTTGGCCGTGCCCGTCGGAATGCCGTGACGCATGAGAAAGTCCTTCGCGAACTCCTTGCTGGCCTCGAGCTGTGCGCTCTGCTTCGTCGGCCCCCAACAGGGAATGCCCAGCGCGGCGCAGCGGTTGGCGAGACCCTCTTCCTTGACGAGGTAGCTTTCTTCGCCGGCGACGCACAGGTCGATTTTCGCGTCGACCATCCACTGCATGAGCTCATCGAAGCTGCCTGCGGGAATTTGGGCGGCAGTCTCGAGAATAGCATCGCTGCCGGGATACGTGTAAAGTTCAGGCTTGCAGGGGCTTGCAGCCAACGTCTCCACGAGCGCCTGCTCGCGGCCACCTTTTCCGATGACGGCTATTTTCATGTTGCCGCCATTGTAACATGATGGCGCGGCAATGCAAGCCGAAAGCGCAGCCCGTCAGGCGGCTCAGCCTCTCAATTCGGGCTTTACCGCGCCGCCGCCATCGTGTATAATGCGCGCGTTATGTTACAGGCAGGCATCGTAGGACTTCCCAACGTCGGCAAATCAACTCTCTTCAACGCGGTCACCCGCTCGCGCAAGGCGGAGGCTGCCAATTACCCCTTCTGCACCATTGATCCGAACGTCGGCATGGTCGAAGTGCCCGACGCCCGCCTTGCCGTGCTGGCGGAGATGAGCAAGAGCGAGCGCATCGTGCCCGCCGCCATTGAGTTTGTGGATATCGCCGGCCTCGTCAAGGGCGCCGCCGAGGGCGCGGGCCTCGGCAACAAATTCCTCTCCAACATCCGCGAGACGGACGCCATTGTGCAGGTCGTGCGTTGCTTCGAGAACGATGACATCATCCACGAGCTCGGTTCCGTCGATCCCGTGCGCGACATTGAAATCATCAACGATGAGCTGATTCTCGCTGACCTCGCCGCGATGGAGAAGCGCCGCGACAGCCGCATCAAGAAAGCTCGCGGCGGCGACAAGGAAGCCAAGGAAGAGATCGCCCTCATCGAGAAGCTCATCCCGCATCTCGACGCCGGCAAGCCCGCCATCACGCTCGAGCTCAGCGACGATGAGCGCAAGCTGCTCAAAAGCTTCTTCCTGCTCTCGAACAAGAAGAGCATCTTCGCCTGCAACGTCAGCGAAGACGAACTCGCCGACGCCATCGCCAACCCCGATTCTCACCCCTACGTCTCCGCCGTGCGCCGCTACGTGGCCGAGCACCACAACGCCGAAGCCGTCGTGATTTCGGCGCGCATCGAGGAGGAGCTCTGCGAGCTCGACCCCGCCGAAGCGCGCGAATTTCTCAAAGACCTCGGCGCGCAGGATTCCGGTGTGAGTGACCTCATCAAGGCCGTCTACAGCCTGCTCGGGCTGCGCACCTACATCACGACGGGCGTCAAAGAGACGAAGGCTTGGACGATTCCGGCGGGCGCCAAGGCGCCTCAGGCGGCCGGCGTGATTCACACGGACTTTGAGCGCGGTTTCATCGCGGCGCAGGTCGTCTCGTACGAGGACCTCGTTGCCTGCGGCTCGCTGACGAAGGCGAAGGAGCAGGCGAAGCTGCGTATCGAGGGCAAGGATTACGTCGTGCAGGACGGCGATGTCATCGAGTTCCGCTTCAACGTCAGCAAGTAATCCCGCCTGACTGCCCGGCGTCCGCTTGAGCGCTCGGCGCACTCCGGCCCGGCACCGACCGCTGTTCCGCGACACGAAAACGCCCCGCCGTTGATACGGCGGGGGGGG
>DXFQ01000114.1 GCA_019114365.1 Candidatus Parakkermansia intestinigallinarum
AAATTGATACAGCGACGCGCTTACGGCTATCGCAACTTCGCCAACTACCGACTACGCGTGCTCGTGGAGTGCAGCGGTGGCTCACTCGGTGGTCTGATATGCGGTTTCCACACACTTTGCGCTTGACCCAAAATCAATGCCCACGGTTACACTGTCGGCAACTGTGGGCATAGGGCGCGCGTCGGGGCGACAGGATTCGAACCTGCGACATCCAGCTCCCAAAGCTGGCGCTCTACCAGGCTGAGCTACGCCCCGAACACAAAAAGTGCCGCGCATCTTGTGATGCGGGCATAAAAATGGTGGCTCGGGACGGGATCGAACCGCCGACACGCGGATTTTCAATCCGCTGCTCTACCAACTGAGCTACCGAGCCACTTACGCCGCCCACCTCGGTGGGGTGCGGGGCGATTATAGCGCAGCTGAACCCGCATGGCAAGACAAAAATTGCAAAAAGTGTCTTTTTTTTACGAAAAGGGCAAATTTTTCGACGTCCGGCGCCTTCGGATATCGACGACTACCCATTGATTGTCATGGGTTCGGGGGCAGGAGATACGCCCGTCTCTCCGCAGCAGGGGGCGAGATGGGCCACGCGAAAGGAGCTGCCGCTCTGCCCTGCCCTTCCCCTGCGCGAGCCGTCCCGAGGGTCGTCCGTTCCTTTTTCTGAAGGGCTGCCGCATTTTTGGCTCGCTTTTCGGTGCCGAAAGTGGCAGAATCAACGGGCGAAGACCAAGAATACCACTCCATGAGCGAACCTCAATCCATTTCCTATAAGCGCATTCTCCTTAAACTTAGTGGTGAAGCCCTTCGCGCACCCGGCAGTCGAGACAATATCTCGCCCGAGATTGTCGCACGCATCGCACGCGAGATCGCCGAGGCTCAGAAGATCGGCAATCTTCAGATTGCGGTCGTCGTGGGCGGCGGCAATATCTGGCGCGGAGCCAAGGCGAGCGTGCGCGGCATGGATCGCGCGACGGCGGATTACGTCGGTATGCTCGCGACGGTCATGAATGCGCTGTCGATCTGTTCGGCGGTTCAGGAGGCGGGGGTTCCCTGCCACGTGCAGAGCGCCATCGAGATGAAGAATGTCGCGGAGCCTTACGTGCGCAATACGGCTCGCGAGCTGCTGCGCAAGGGGCAGGTCATTGTTTTCGCGGCCGGTACGGGCAATCCTTTCTTCAGTACGGATACGGCGGCAGCGCTGCGTGCCTGCGAGATCAATGCGGAGGTCGTGCTCAAGGCGACGTCGGTCGACGGTGTCTATACGGCTGACCCGAAGCAGGATCCCGGAGCCACGCGCTTCGATACGATCAGCTACCGCGAGTGCATTGAGCGCAATCTCAAGGTGATGGATCAAACGGCCTTCACGCTCTGCAAGGACAACCACAAGCCCATTATGGTCTTTGATATGCACAAGAGCGGCAATATTACGCGAGCCCTGCTCGGCGAGCGCATCGGCACCATCATCAGCGCCTGAGGCTCGCTCGCACGCTGTTCCCCCTCATCCTTCACGATTTTTACCACCCAACCACACAGCAAAACAATGGACGAAGAAACCCTCCCGCTTGAGACGGAAACTTCCATGGAAGAGGCCGTCGAGCACATGAACTCCGAATTCGGCGGTGTCCGCACCGGCAAGGCCTCCCCCTCTCTGGTGGACGATATGAACATTTACGTGGCCTCTTACGGCACGAGCATGAAGCTCAAGAGCCTCGCGGTGGTGTCCACCCCGGATGCCCGCTCGATTCTCATCCAGCCCTTCGATCCGAGCACGCTCAACGATATCAAGAAGGCTATTGCCGAGAGCAAGCTCAACATCACGCCCATCATTGACGCGCGTTCGGTGCGCCTGCCCATCCCCGAGCTTTCGGGCGAGCGCCGCAAGGAGCTGGTCAAGTACGTCAAGAGCCTCGCCGAGGATACGCGTGTGCGTGTGCGCGGCGTTCGCAAGACCGGTATGGACGCGATCAAGAAGATGAAGGCCGACAATGTGATTACGGAGGACGACGTGCGCCGCCTTGAGGATAAGGTGCAGAAGCTGACGGACAAGTTCACGAAGAAAATTGAGGAGCTTGTCGAGGCCAAGGAGAAGGAAATCATGACCGTCTGATCGGCGGCTTCCCCGCCATCCGCTGCGCTGTTTCTCTCATTCCCCCCCCACACCATTAACGACATCAATCATTCTCTTTCAACATGAGCAACAACACAACCAATGTGCTGGCTTCCGGCATTGAAATCATCGGTTCCATCCGCTTCACGAATGACATGCACATCGACGGCAAGATCGAGGGTCAGATTCTCTCGGAATCCGGCAAGGTCACGATCGGTGAGCAGGCCGACATCAAGGGCGATATCAACGCCGGTGAAGTCAGTGTCTACGGCCACGTCAACGGCAACATTAAGAGCAATCGCTGCCACCTCAAGGATCACGCCGTGATCTCGGGTGATATCACGACGGCGGTTCTGTCAATGGACGAAGGCGCCCGCCTGAGCGGCCGCGCCGAAATCGGTTGACGGCTCTGCCGGCACCGCGCTCTTGACGCGTTTGGGGCGGATCCCGGATGAAGGCTTCCGGGTTCCGCCTCTTTGTTCTCTGCCTGCAGGTCATGCGGGCGGAGTCATTCGATATGTCTCAATTTAGCGTTGCAGCGCCCGCGGCGCATTGCTATAATCGCCCGCGACGATGAGCATCCGCAAAATCAGCCTCTGCCTGCTGCTTCTTTTCTTGCTGGGTCTGGCCGCAGGGGGGGTGTATCTGTGGAGCTACATCACGCGCGAGGCTGAACCTGTTTTGCAGCCTCTGAGTCAGGAGTTTGACAACACGTCGCAGGTTCCCGACAAGGCGAGGGGGCTCAAGCTGACGCCGCTCGAGGTGACGGGGCCCGACGGTGTGCCTCTGTCCGTTTTCATTGCCGAGCGAGACCCGGACGAGGAGACGACTCGGCAGATGACGGTGGGCAGCGAGCTGGCCCAACACCCAGCCCTGTCGCTGCATCATATTGATTACGTGCTGACGGCGGTGGAGTGGGACCACGGCATTCGCTCGTCTCTGCCGCTCGTCGAGTCGCTGACGGCTGCCGGCCTGCGCTGCGTTGTCTGGGAGCCCCGAGGCCTCGACAATGCGCGGCGCTACTGCACGCACGGTCTGCGCGAGAGCCGGGATATTCCCCTCATTCTCGACGAGCTGGAGAGCTTGAATCCGGGTCGCGAGCTGACGGTCATCGGCGTGGGGCGCGGCTTCGGCGCCGGCATGCTGCTGCAGGCGGCCTGCAGCGAGCCTCGGCTGCGGGGCTTGGTGTGCATTGATGCGTACTCGTCGCTGCGCACCTCTATGCAGCGACTGATGCCCGACACGATTGTCTCTCAGGTGACGCTGGCGTTGCTCGATCTGCGGATCCGGCAGTGCACGGGTATTGAAAGTTTCGATGTTTCTCCGGTCGATAGTGCCGCACGCCTGCCGCGCAGCGTGCCCGTCCTCATCGTCAATGTGGAGCAGGATAATCCCACGCGAACGCTCGATGACGCGGTGGGCATCTACAAGCAACTTCCCGGCGACTGCCGCGAGGTGTGGACGCTGCGATGCGCCTCCGACGCCCCCGATGCCGAGAGTCGAGAACTCATTTACACGCGCGACGACGGTCGCAAGTTGGTTCGCGAGACGCTCGACGTCAAGCTGCTGCCGGGTATTGAGCAAACGATGCCCGCCGTCATTCACTGGATCAATGATTGTATGGTGCCGGCCATCCGCGCTCCGCAAATTCCCACGCCGAGGCGGCCTCACATGGGGGCGGGGATCGGCCGCTGACGCTCTTGCAACTTCTTTTCAACCTCACTATGGCATTCTTCAACAAGCGCCGGCCTCACTCAAGCCGCCCCATGCCCATCCGCCGGCCGGCTGCGCAGAACAGCCGACGCGAGGGCTTTGAGCTCACGAAGCAACGCGATCTGACGCCCGTCGTTCTCGGTGCGCTCACCGGGGCTGTGATCTGCCATGTGATTGCGTATTTTTATCTGCCGGATCTCGTTCAGTTCGGCATCAGGGATCAGACGCCTCAAGGGGAAGTTGAAGAGAAGATCGAGCGACTGATCGTCCGCAAGCCGCCGCCCGAGCCGGAGCGCGAGCCCGAGCCGGAAGAGTTGCAGACGGCTGAGGAAATCGTCGCCGAGGAGCGCAGGGAGATTGAGGAGGAGATCGATCTGCTCGACGTTGAATACCCCGAGCTGACCATGGCTCCGGGCGAGACGAACATACCCGTCGCCGCGCCGGATCCGATTGCCGATGAGCCTCTCCGCATGGATGAGCTGGCTCCGGAGCAGCTCGATATGTCGGCCCTGCTCTCGGCGGAGCAGGCTCCGTCTCTCGATGCCATCGCCGATCTCGAACCCGTCAACAGCAATGATGTCGTGGTGGCGGCCGCGCCCAAGGAGCTCGATTTGCAGGAGCTCGATGCGATGACGGACAGTGATTTGCGCGAGACGGCCCGAGAGAGTCAGGGCAAGTTGCCCGATGATACGCGCAGTCTCGGCGAGCTGATGGGGCTGTCCTCACTGGGGGAAAACAGCGGTGTGGCGCGCATCGGTACCGATGTTCTCTTCGGCTTCAATGAGTGCGAATTGAAGAGTGCGGCGCGTGTTTCGCTGCTTCAGCTGGCGGCTTTGATTTACAAGAATCCCGACACGCGCTTCATCATCGAGGGGCATACGGATAGTATCGGCGGGGATGACTACAATGATCTGCTCTCTTTGCAGCGCGCGGCCGCCGTGCGCGAGTGGCTGCGCGGCAATCACGTGCCCACGAAGCGCGTCTACATCCGCGCCTGCGGCAGTCGCAGTCACCTTGCTCCGGCTTCGGGCGATCGCGCCGAAGAGGCGCTGAATCGCCGCGTGGAGATTCACATGAGGGCGCAGGATGAGGAGCTTCCTCCCGGCTGCGTGCCGGACACTTACCGGGTCGATCTCAAGACCAAGGTTCGAACTCAGCTGCTGAAGGGAACGAGGGCGCCCGCCGCCGGCGCTTCCATCAATCCTTTTGAAAAGGCTCAGAAGGCTCAGAAGGCTCAGAAGTCTTCGAAGTCCAAGCCGAAGCAAAGCACCAAGGGGCGTTCGTCCAAGTCGAAAAACAGAAAATGAGGGAGCCGCGAGCTCGTCTCTTCTCTCCGCCGCGCCACTGCATGAACCCTACCGCTGATCCAGCTGCTGCCTCTTGCCGGGAAGGTCAGGCGCCGCCCGGGCAGGCAGCTCCCTTCCAAGGGCCCTGTCGCTGGCTGATTTCTCTGGATTACGACGGGACGCTGCGTGCGGAAAACGGCAGCCCGGTGCCGGCTGAGTTTCTGCAGCTCATGAGCCGATGGCGCCCGCTGGGTGTGCGTTGGGGCATCAACACGGGGCGAGCTCTGCCGCTGCTGGTGCGGGAGCTGCGGCAGTGCTGCCGCTACATGCCCGACTTCATCTGCACCTGCGAGCGGTATTCGTACTGGCAGAAGGGCGACGGCATTCTGCTCCCGGCCACCGAGCTCAATGAGCAGACGACGCGAGCGAATCTGGCCCTGCGGCAGCGCATGGCGCCGCAGCTGCACCGCGAACTGGATCGCCTCATGAAACGCCACCCCGATATCGAGTGGCTCATCGACCCGGCCGACCCGCTGAGCATTCTCACGCCGGATTCGGACACGATGGAGAAGCTCGTGCCGCTGCTGCGCCCCATTCAGCGCGAGTTCCCGGGTGTCAGCACGCAGCGGGCGGGGCGCTTCATGCGCTTCAGCGACGCACGCTTCAACAAGGGGACGGCTCTGGCCAACGTCGCCGACGCTTGGCAGGTTGCGCCGCAGCGGCTCGTCATCATCGGTGACGGGCACAATGATCTGGATGCCTTCTCTCTCTTTCCCGAGGCTTTCTGCGCGGCGCCCGGCGGCGCACACCCCGAGATCGTCGCCTACCTGCGCGAGCACGGCGGCTACCTCTCTCGGGGGCCGGGCGTCATGGAGGCGCTGGGACACTGGGCTCGGCTGAGGCTGAATCAGGCGCTCTGAGGGTCTCGAGGCGCAAAAAATTCGGCTCTCGGGTGCTTTCGGCTTGACTTTTACGCCAAAAGGTAGTTACATAGCACCCCGCTATGTCAAACAAGCTCAAACTTGCACTGCCGAAGGGCAGCCTTCAGGATGCGACGGTTGATCTCTTCCGCAAGGCCGGCTTCAATATTGTGGTTTCCAGCCGCAGTTACAAGCCCACCTCGGATGATGATTCTCTTGAACTCTACCTCATCAGGGCCCAGGAAATCGGTCGCTACGTGCATCAGGGCTTCATCGACGCCGGCATCACCGGGCGCGACTGGATCTACGAGAACCGCGCCGATGTCGAGGTGCTCACCGACCTTCAGTACTCGAAGGCTACGAGCAAGCCCACGCGCTGGGTGCTCATCGTGCCGGAGAACAGCCCCATTCAGTCGGTTGCCGATATGGAGGGCAAGCGCATCGCCACCGAAGGCGTCGGCATCACCGAGCGCTGGCTGGCCGAAAAGGGCGTGAAGGCTCAGGTGGAGTTTTCTTGGGGCGCTACGGAGGTGAAGGTGCCCGACCTCGTCGATGCCATTGTCGACATCACCGAGACCGGCTCGTCGATTCGCGCCAACAAGCTCCGCATCGTTGACACGCTCCTGACTTCCTACCCGCAGTTCATCGCCAACAAGGATGCGATGAAGGACGACTGGAAGCGCGAGAAGCTCGAGCACATCGTGATGATGCTTCGCGGCGCTCTCGAGGCTCGCGGCAAGGTCGGCCTCAAGATGAATCTGCCCGAGGCCAATCTCGCTGCCCTCGTCGAGTCCCTGCCTTCGCTGCGCCGCCCGACGGTGTCGCCGCTCACTGAAAACGGCTGGGTCGCCGTCGAGACCGTTATTGACGAGTCCGTTGCCCGCGAAATCATCCCGCAGCTCAAGTCCATGGGCGCGGAGGGCATCATTGAGTATCCGCTCAACAAGCTCGTTTACTGATTGCTAACCCCTCTCCCTGTCGAGAACAAACAAACGAAATCATAAACCATTATGGGATCGCTTAAAAAGAGACGTAAGGCCAAGATCAACAAGCACAAGCGCAGCAAGCGCATGCGCCAAAACCGCCACAAGAAGCGTTTGCGTTACAAGTCCTAAGCTGCGCGCTTAGGCCGCGTCCCGCAAGCGACGATGTTTCTTCACGGCACTGCCCTCGGTATGAGCGGCAGTGCCGTCTTGATTTTCGCACGGGCAGCGGATGCGGGCGGAGACGCCGCTCCGGCGCGGCGTCTCGCGGAGCCTCGCGAAACGGGCCTCCTGCCGAGGGCCTGCCCCGGCGCCGCGCGGGCGGCATCCGTCAAAATACTTGCCTGAAGGCCCGTGCTGTGTTACAGTGAGGCGCATGAAGTTTCTCATCACGGCAGGCCCCACGCGCGAGGCTCTCGACCCGGCCCGCTACCTCACCAACCGCTCGTCGGGGCGCATGGGTTACGCGCTGGCCGGTGCCGCGCGGCACGAAGGGCATGAGGTTTTGCTCATCTCGGGACCGACGACGCTCGATGTGCCGCCCGGGGTGGACTTCGTTCCGGTTGAAAGTGCCGAGCAAATGTATGAGGCCGTGCGCGACCTCTGCGGCAAGGTCGATGTCGCGATTCTCTGCGCCGCCGTGGCCGACTATCGCCCCGTTGCCTACAGCGAGCAGAAAATCAAAAAGGGAGCCGACCGCATCACGATCGAGCTGGAAAAGACGCCCGATATTCTCGGCAGCATGCGCGATGTCTTCGGCTTCAAGGGCATCCTCGTGGGCTTTGCCGCCGAGACGCAAAATCTGATTGCCTACGGGCGCGATAAGTTGCAGCGCAAGCGCTGCGACCTCATCGTTGCCAACGATGTCTCGCGGCGCGACATCGGCTTTGACAGCAAGGAGAACGAGGTCACCCTCATCCTCCCCGACCGCGAAATCGAGCTGGCGAAGGACAGCAAGGAACACATCGCGCTGCACATCGTTGAACTCGCCGCCCAACTGCACTCATGACCGTCACCCTTGAAATGCTCGGCTGGAACGAAGCTCTCGCCGCAGCCTTCCGCGCACTCGAGCACCCGGAATGGTACCCCGCTCGCATTATTCGCGAAACCAAAATCAACTTCACGGTCATTGCCAAAGGCAAGGGTGACCACGACGTTGTGCTCAGCGGCAAGCTCTGGCACGATGCCGCGACGGATGCCGATTTGCCGACGGTGGGCGACTGGGTGGCCGTCGATCCGGGCAAAGGCGATGATTTGCCGGTGATCCGCGCTCTGCTGCCGCGCCGCAACCGCTTTTCGCGCAAGGTGCCCGGGCGCAGCTGCGCCGAGCAGGTCATCGGAGCGAACGTCGACGTCGTCATCGTCGTCACCGATCCGGGCAGCGATTACAACCTGCGCCGCATCGAGCGCTACCTCACGCTGATACGCAAGTGCGGGGCGCGCCCTCTCGTTCTCATCAACAAGGCCGATACCGCCGACCCCGAGCTGCTGGAGCGCTGCTGCCGAGAGGTGGCCGAGCTCGGCACCGAGGTGTACCCCGTTGTCGCGCTCTACCGCAAGGGCTACCCGAAGCTTTTGCGGCGCGTCCCGAAGGGCACGACCATCACCGTTGTGGGCTCATCGGGCGTGGGCAAGAGCACCTTGGTCAACTCGCTTCTCGGCGGCGAGTGGCTGGAGACGGGGGAAGTCAACGAGGTGACGGGCAAAGGGCGCCACACGACGGTCGCTCGCGAGCTTGTCGTGCTGCCGGGCGGCGGCGTTCTCATCGACAACCCCGGCATGCGCGAAATTCGGATGTGGACGGATGCCGAGACGCTGCGCGCCGAGTTTGCCGACATGAGCGAATTGGCCTCCCACTGCCGCTTCGCCGACTGCTCCCACCGCAAAGACGCCGGCTGCGCCATCCGCGCCGCGCTCGAAAGCGGTCTCATCTCTCCCGAGCGCTACGAACACTTCCTCAACCTCGATGCCGAGATCGCGGAACTCGAAAAAAGGGCGGAGAAGCGCCGCATGACGCTCGAGCGGGTGACGCGCCGCGAGAAGCGCGATATCCTCCGCAACAAGCACGACCGCGACGAGCACCGCAGCAATCAAAACCCGCACCGCCAGCGCTACTGATAGCCGCCGCAGGGCTTCTGATCGCCGCAGCAGAAACGACTCACGGCCGCCTGCGGCTGCGGATCCGAGCAACAAGATTTGGCTTGACTTGCAGCGGCGTCTGAGCTACTCTGGGCGCGTCACAACAGACACATCTTGATTATGTCACGCACACCCATTATCGCTGCTAACTGGAAAATGAACATCGGCCCGGCTGAGGCCAAGGCTTTCATGGCCGCTCTCAAGGATGAGCTCACCTGCGAGTGCAAGGCCGTCGACAAGGTCATCGTTCCCCCCTTCGTGACGATTCCCGCCGTGATGGAGGCGCTCAACGGCTGCACCTGCATCGGCGTCGGCGCTCAGGACGTCAGCGACCGCGACAACGGCGCCTTCACGGGCGAGATTTCGACGACCATGCTCAATGAGCTGGGCTGCAAGTACGTTGTGCTCGGCCACAGCGAGCGCCGCCAGTACCACGGCGAGACGAACGCCTACATCAACCGCAAAATCAAGAAGGCTCTCGCCGCCGGTCTCACCCCCATCTACTGCATCGGCGAGACGCTTGAGCAGCGCGAGGGTGGCCAGCTGGAGACGGTTCTCAGCACGCAGGTGGTCGAGGGTCTCGAGGGTCTGACTCCCGAGCAGGTGGCCGGCATCGTGATTGCCTACGAGCCCGTTTGGGCCATCGGCACGGGCAAGACGGCTTCCGCCGCCGACGCTCAGTCCGCCCACGCTTTCATCCGCGGCGTTGTCGCCAAGACCTTCGGTCAGGACGCTGCTGACAAGGTTCGCCTGCAGTACGGCGGTTCCGTGAAGCCCGGCAATGCCGCCGAGCTCATGAGCCAGCCCGACATCGACGGCGCTCTCGTCGGCGGTGCGGCTCTCAAGGCCGACTCCTTCGCCGCCATCATCAAGGCCTCCCTCTGAGAGCCCTGAGGCAGAAGAAGCCCCCCGTTTTCGACCCGGCGACCCTGTTGCGGTTGCCGGGTCTTTTCGTCGGCGCTCGGCTCGGCATCCGGCAGCTCCTGCCTCTCCGTCGGTTGCTTCCTCGCGCCACCGCCTGCGCCCCGGCCGCCCTCGGCGCCCTCGTCTTCAGCTCCGGGCGCACGCCGAAGCTTGCCAAAGCGTCGCGGGCGTGCTACACTCGGGGAGCCATGAAATTTCACCGTCCGGATCAGCGTTCGTACCCGCCCCTCGTCGTCGGCTCCGTGTCCGATTGGGACACGTGGCGCAGCCTCTGCGACCCGGGAGCTCAGCCGGATTGCGACGTCATCGAGCTGCGCGTCGATGCCCTCCCGGAGACTCTCAGCGCCGATGATATACTGGCGCAGCGCCCCGCGCTTCCCGTGCTGCTGACTCTCAGACACGAGGCGGAGGGAGGTCGGCGGCGCAACTGGGCTGAGGCGGATCGCATCCGGCTCGCCCTCGATCTGCTGCCCCTCGCTACCCTGCTCGACTGGGAAATTGCCCGCCTCAAAGGCGCCGAAGAACTCGTGAGCGAAGCCAAAGCGCGCGGCATCACGCTCATCGGCTCCGGGCACGACTTCCGCTTCACCCCCGCCGTCTCTACCCTCCTCGCGCTCGAGGACCGGGGACGAAAAGCCGGTATTGACGTGGCCAAGTTCGCCTTCCGCATCAACTGCGCCGAAGATTTGCCCGTCGGCTGCGAACTGCTCGAAGCCGCACGCGGCCCCATGGCGCTCATGGGCATGGGCGAGCTCGGCCCCACCAGCCGCCTGCTCTATGCCCAAATGGGCTCCTGCCTCATCTACGGCTACCTCGGCAACACACCGGCCGCGCCCGGCCAGTGGCCTGCCGCCGAGTTCCGCCGCGCCCTCGGCATGCTCAGCGCCTTTGACGACTGAGCCCGGCTCCTTCCCTGCCCCCCTTGCCCCCTGCCCTGCAAGCGACGGCGCGCGCGGCGCGGCACGCACTCGGCGGAGATGATTTTGTGTCAGCGCAGCGTCTTTGCCGTTGACGACGGCGAAAAATCTGCTACAATCCCGCTTTTACCTACTGATGCGGTATGAATTAAATTAAAAAATCCCACAGGCCTGATGAACAAGAAGTATCGATTCGAGACGCTCCAACTTCACGTTGGGCAGGAGACGGCAGACCCGACGACCGATGCGCGTGCCGTACCGATTTACGCCACGACATCCTACGTGTTTGCCGACAGTGCAACGGCCGCCAAGCGCTTTGCGCTGGAAGAGCCGGGCAACATCTACACCCGCCTCATGAACCCCACGACGGATGTGTTGGAACGCCGTCTGGCCGCCCTTGAAAGCGGAGCGGCAGCGCTTGCCGTTGCGACGGGCTCGGCCGCCATCGACTACACGGTGCGTGCGCTGGCGAAGGCCGGCGATCACATCGTCTCATCGGCAACGGTCTACGGCGGCACCTACAATCTCTTTGCCCACACGCTGCGAGAATGCGGCATTGAAACCTCCTTTGTCCCTGCGGCGGATACGGCGGCGGTCGAAGCGGCCATACGCCCGAACACCAGGCTTCTCTACGTCGAAACTCTGGGCAACCCGAACAGCGATGTGGCCGACATCGACGCGCTGGCCGCTCTGGCTCACCGCCACGGTCTGCCGCTGGTGGTCGACAACACCTTCGCGACGCCTTACCTCATCCGCCCCATCGAGCACGGCGCCGACATTGTCGTGCACAGCGCCACCAAGTTCATCGGCGGGCACGGCACCGTGATGGGCGGCGTGATCGTCGACTCCGGCCGCTTCGACTGGGCGGCGCAGGCCGACAAATACCCGAGCCTCGCGCGGCCGAACGCAAGCTACCACGGGCTGGTGTTCACGGAGGCCTGCGGGGCTCTGGCTTTCATCGTCAATGTGCGGGCGACGCTGCTGCGCGATCAGGGCGCAAGCATCAGCCCCTTCAACTCCTTCCTGCTGCTTCAGGGGCTTGAGACGCTCTCTCTGCGCGTCGAGCGGCATGTGCAGAACGCGCTGCGCCTCGTTGACTTTCTCCGCTCTCATCCGCTGGTGGAGCGCGTCAATCACCCGAGTATCGCCGAGCGGCCGGACCACGAGCTCTATACGCGCTACTTCCCGCAGGGAGCGGGCTCGATCTTCACCTTTGATATCAAGGGCGGCGCGGAGCAGGCTCGCCGCTTCTGCGAGAGTCTCCGCCTCTTCTCGCTGCTGGCGAATGTCGCCGACGTCAAGAGTCTCGTCATTCACCCGGCCTCGACGACGCATTCGCAGATGAATGAGCAGGAGCTGGCGGCCTGCGGCATTGCGCCGGGCACGGTGCGCCTCTCGGTCGGCACCGAAAACGTCCTCGACCTGATCGACGATCTCGACGAAGCGTTCGCGAAAATCAGCTGAAGCTCCGCCGCAGAGGCTCCGCTCCGCAGCCCCGGCGCACCCCCCTGTCACGACAAAGCCCCCGACGCCTTTCGGCGCCGGGGGCTTTGTGCAAAATCTCGTTGAGCAGCCGCCGCTCAGGCATTGGCATTGGCCTGAGCCTCGGCGTAGCCCGCGCGGCGGCGGGCCGTGATGTCGAGGATGCGCTTGCGCATGCGGATGAAATGCGGCGTTGCCTCGACGAGCTCGTCGGGCTCAATGTACTCAATCGCACGCTCCAGCGAGAAGACGCGCGGCGGCGTCAGTTGAATCGAGTCGTTCTTGGTGGCGGAACGGTGGTTGGTGAGGTGTTTTTCGCGCGTGGGGTTGACGTCGATGTCGATGGGCTTGGGGTTCTCGCCCACAATCATACCGATGTAAACCTCATCGCCGGGCGCGATGAAGAGCGTGCCGCGCTCCTCCATAGCCTGAAGCGCGTAGGGGCGGGCAATGCCGTTCTCCATCGAGACCAGCGTGCTGCTCTGGCGCGTCACAATCTCCCCAGCGTAAGGCGCGTACTCCTTGAAGAGGTGAGAGAAGATACCGTTGCCGCTCGTCAGGTTGACCAGCTCGAACTCGAAACCGATCAGGCCTCGCGTCGGGATGGTGGCCTGAATGTACGTGCGCCCCGTTCCCTTGCTTTCCATGTGCTCGAGGACGCCGCGGCGGTTGCCGAGAATGCGAACCGTGCCGTTAGCGCACTCGTCGGGCACCTCGATGAACACCGTCTCGAAAGGCTCACAGCGCACGCCGTCAATCTCTTGCGTAATCACCTTCGGGCGGGAGACCAACACCTCGTAATTTTCGCGGCGCATCTGCTCGACGAGAATGGCAATCTGCATCGTCCCGCGAGCCGAGACGCGGAAGACACCGGCCAGATCCGTATCTTCGACCTTGATGGAGATATTGGTGCGCATCTCGCGCATCAGACGCTCGCGAATGACGCGGCTCGTGACGTTTTTGCCGTCGCGACCGCCGAGCGGGCCATCGTTGATGCTGAACTCCATCTGCACCGTGGGCGGCTCGATTTCCACGAAGGGGAGCGGCTCATCGTCGGGGTCGGCCGTGAGGGTCTCGCCGATATCGACGTCTTCAAAGCCGGACAGACCGATGATGTTGCCGGCCTCGCCGACGGCGGAGTCCGTCGTCTGAAGCCCGCTGTACTCGAAGAGCTTTGTCACCTTGCCCTGCACGCAGGAGCCGTCGGGGCGATGCAGGTAGAGGACATCACCCTTGGTGACGCGCCCGCTGGTGATGCGGCCAATGGCCACGCGGCCGACGTAGTCATCCCAGTCGATGTTCGAGATGAGCATCTTGAAGGGTTTGTCGGGATCGGCATCCTTGGGGGCGGGGATGTGGCGAATAATCTGGTGCAGCAGCGGGGTGCAGTCGACGGGAGGCTCATTCTCCGGGCTGTTCATGAAGTAGCCGTCGCGCGCCGAGCCGTAGACAAAGGGGGCTTCGAATTGCTCGTCGGTCGCATCCAGATCCATCAGCAGCTCGAGAACTTGGTCGCGCACCTTGAGGGGGTCGGCATGCGGGCGGTCAATTTTGTTGATGACGACGATGGGCAGCAGGCCCTCCTGCAGCGCTTTTCGCAGGACGAAGCGCGTCTGCGCCTGCGGCCCTTCGTAGGCGTCCACGACGAGGATGACGCCGTCCACCATCTTCATGACGCGCTCCACCTCGGCGCCGAAGTCGGCGTGCCCGGGGGTGTCGACAATGTTGATCGTGTAGCCATTCCAGTGAATGGAGGTGTTTTTCGCTTTGATGGTGATGCCCTTTTCGCGCTCGAGATCCATGGAGTCCATGGCGCGATCCTGCACTTCCTGATTCTCGCGATAGGTACCGCCGGCTTTGAGCAGTTGGTCCACCAAGGTGGTTTTTCCGTGGTCAACGTGTGCGATGATAGCCAAATTGCGATACTTGCTCGGGTCAGACATAACAGGTTTAAGGTATGCAGCGAAGTGCGCGGGGAGTGTAACACAGACGCGCCGCGCTGGCAAGAGCAAAGCCGTGAATTTGCGCGGCGCGTCGCGGCGTGCTTCCGCGGTGTGCACCCGCGTCTCGTCGCGCAGCTTCGCTGAGGGGCGGGCGCCGGAGCGGCGGGGGCGAGAGGGCGGGTGGCGCCAACGTGGCGGGCGGTCGCCGCGGCAGAGGGGGCGGACGCAGGGGCGTGAGGGGCGGACGCCGTGGCAGAGGGAGGCGGCGCGGAGCACGGACTCAGGCGTCTCCATCCACCCCCCAAAAAAAGCGCCGCAGCGCACGAAGCGCTGCGGCGCAAAGCGAGGGGAGCGTCACGCCCGTCTCGACGCACTGCCGATTCAGCAGCTGCGGACGGCGACGTCGGCCTCGATGGCCTTCCAGAGAGCGTCGATGCCGGCCTCGACGAGGGGGCGAGCCTCGGCCGGGTCGACGCCGGGCTCGCCGTGCGCGAAGAGGTAATACTTGATCTTCGGCTCGGTGCCGGAGGGACGCACGGCAAAGCTGCGGCCGTCGGCGAGGTCGAAGAAGAGCATCTTCTCGGCGGGAATGGGGTCGCCTTCCGCATCAACCAAGGTGCCGGCGGAGAAGTCGCGCACGTTCACGACTTTGCTGCCGTCCATTTCGGCGGGCGGGTTGGCGATGTAGCTCTGGGTGAGCGCAGCGATCTTGGCGGCGCCGTCGGCGCCTTCCATGACGAGGCTCTTGCCGAGCTCCTTGTAGTAGCCGAACTGCTTGTAGATGTTGTTGAGGCACTCCAGCAGGCCGATGCCGCGGGTGGCGAGGTAGGCGTTCATCTCGGCAAGGCAGAGGGCGGCGGCGTTGGCGTCCTTGTCGCGCACGAAGTCTTGGGCGAGGTAGCCGTAGCTTTCTTCGCCGCCGAAGACGAAGTATTTGCTGTACTGCAGGCGCAGGGCGCGCGTCTCGGCCTCGCTGAGGCTGCGGTAGTCGCGGCGCAGTTCCTCGGGGATGGCTTTCTCATACTTGCCGAGTTTGGCGGCGATGTACTTGAAGCCGGTGAGGACGTTGACGGGGGCGATGCCGTAGGAGGAGGCAATGGCGTCCTGAAGGGGGCTGGTCACGAAGGTTTTGACGAGCACGGTGTGCGCGATGTTGCTCTCGTTGATGAGGCCGAGCTCAATCATGCTCATGCAGCGGTACCACGCGAGCAGGCAGCCGGTCTGGTTGCCGGTGAGCAGTTGCATCTTGCCGGTCGCGGTGTCGCGCACGGCGATGCCCATGCGGTCGCAGTCGGGGTCGGTGGCGATGACGAGGTCGGCCTGCTCGGCGTCGGCCTGAGCAATGGCCATGTCGAGCGCGGGGGCATTCTCGGGGTTCGGGCTGGCGACGGTCGGGAAGCGACCGTCCTGCACGTCCTGAGCGGCCACGGTGCTGACTTGGCAGCCGATGCTCTTGAGCATCGGGACGATGCAGCGCTTGCCGGTGCCGTGGAGGTTGGTGTAGACGACCTTGGCGGAGGCTTTGCCGAAGACGTCCGGGCGCAGAACGATGCCCTTGAGGCGCTCGATGTAGACGGAGTCAAAGGAGGAGTCGAGGACGCGCAGGCTGCCCTGCTGCTCGGCGGGGAGGGCTTCGTAGCTGTCGCCGGTGAGTTTGTTCACTTCGGCGATGACGGCTTTGTCATGCGGGGCGATGAGCTGGGCGCCGTCGTTGAAGTAGGCCTTGAAGCCGTTGTCGTGGGCCGGGTTGTGCGAGGCGGTGATCATCACGCCGGTATCGGCTCGCAGCTCGCGGATGGCAAAGGAGACTTCAGGCACGGAGCAGGGCCCGTCGAAGAGGGCGCAGTCGCAGCCGAGGTCGAGGGCGATGCGGGAGCAGTATTCGGCGAAGTCGCGCGAGAAGTGGCGCGTGTCGTGACCGATAACGAGGAGGGGCTTGCGCCCGCTGCCTTCGGCTTCGACGAATCGGCGCACGTAGGTGATGAGGCCGCGCATGGCGCGCCCCACGTTGAAGAAGTTCATGCAGGCGGTGCCGACGCAGGGGAATTCGGGGCGGCCGTTGACGCCGCCTTTGCCTTGTTCTGCCGGCACGATGACGGTGCCGATGGTGCGACCGCGCAGGCCTCCGGTACCGAAGGCCAGGGTCTTGTAGAAGCGGTTGTTGAGCTCCGTCCATTCACTCTTCTCGACAAGCTCGCCGATGGCGGCGGGCACGACGGGATCTTTGGTGCCGCTCATCAGCAGTCGGATGTTTTCGAGGGAAGCGGGAAGAAGCTTGCCTTCCGTCACCGCTTGTTCAAGTATGGAGATAAGTTCGTTCATACGTGTGCAGTATACGCCCCCGCGCAGCATTTTGCAAGCAGAATGTCGCCGCGAGCGGCGCGGCCTGCGTCGGCGGCTTCCTGCGCGTGTGTTGTGTGTTTGCGGCCGCTGCGCCGCCGGAGAAAAGCGGCTCCGGCGGTCGGAAAACGAGCGAAAAGACGCAGCGAAAAGACGCTCCGGGAAAGCGGCGAAAAAACGCGTCGGGAAAGCGGTTCAAAGACGCGGCGTGAAGGAGAGCCGGGGAAGCGCTTCGGGAGGGAGAGCCGGAGAAGCTCGGCAGAGAATCGCGGCCGGGAGGGAGAGCCGGGGAAGGCTCGCTCTGGGGCTCACGGCGGAACAGGCGGGGCGTTTTTCAGATGACGCGGCGCGCCGCCCACCAGCCCGCCCCAAAGAGGATGAGGCCGAGGAAGACCGAGAGGGCGACGTAGCTGAGGGCGGAGACCCAAGCGCCGCTGCGCATGAGTCTGAAGCTCTCTTGTGAGAAGGTGGAGAAGGTGGTGAAGCCGCCGCAGAGGCCGACGGTGAGGGCGGCACGCAGGTCGGGGTGCATGAGCTCGCGCAGGCTGAAGAGGCCGTTGAGGACGCCGAGCAGCAGACATCCGCCGAGGTTGATGAGCAGGGTGTGGCGCGGGAAGCCGCTCTCACCCCAATGCTGTTGTACCCAGAGGCCGCAGCCGTAGCGCATGATGCCGCCGCAGAAGCTGCCGAGGCCGACGCAGATGAGGGTTTGCATGATGTCGATTCGGGTAAGGGGGTGCGCAGGAGGACGCCGACTCGGAGGAGGGTGAGGAGCGAGGGCGGCGCGTGGAGGGCTGTGGGCTCGTGTGGGGGGGGCTCACCAGCCGAGTTTGACGCGCAGGCGGGTGGCGTAGTCGCCCGCAGGCAGGCTGAGCAGGTTGAGGGGCTGCCGGGCTTTGCGGATGACGAGGGTATCGTTGAGGGCGATGGGGTGGATGCGGCGACCGTCGAGCGAGTAGAGGAGTGATTCACCGGCTCGCCCCCGCCTTTCGCGCGGACGCATGATGAGTTCAACGCTGTCGGGCAGCACGACGGAGCGGTTGGTGAGGCTGTGCGGACAGATGGGAGTCAGGCAGATCACACCGGCGTTCGGCCAGACGAGCGGGCCGCCGGCGGAGAGGGAGTAGGCGGTCGAGCCGGTGGGGGTGGCGACGAGGATGCCGTCGGCGTGGTAGCGGTTGAGCAGGCGCCCGTCGATTTCGACGTCGACGTCGACCATCTTGCCGGTCTGGGCGCGCATGAGCGCCATTTCGTTGAGGGCGAGATGGGGTTTGACCGAGCTGCTGGCGGTGCCGCGACGGATGACCTCAAGCATGGTGCGCTCTTCGACTTCGTAGGTGCCGTCGGCCAGAGCTTGCACCAGCAGCGCGATTTCTTCGCGGCCGCAGGCGCTCAGGAAGCCGAGGTGGCCGAGGTTGATGCCGCCGAGGATGATGCCGTGCCGCGCCGCTTCGGCCGAGGCGGCCAACATGGTGCCGTCACCGCCGAGGCAGAGGACGAGCGAGGGTGCGCCCGGCATGTCGAGCGCACTCTCGATGTCTTTGATCTCGCAGGCGATGATGCCGACGCGCGCGCACTCGGCCTGAAGCCGCTGCATGGCGTGCACGCAGGAGGCGGATTTGTGCGGGGCGAGTATTCCGATGTTGGCGGGTGTATTCATCTCGGTTGCGGTCGGAATCGCGCCTCAGCGCTGCTCGCGGACGATCTCGGTGCCGATGCCTTCGGAGGTGAAAATTTCCATCAGCAGGGTGTGCGGCAGGCGGCCGTCGATGAAGTGCACCTTGCGAACGCCCGCGTTGAGGGCGTCCACCGCGCTCTTGACTTTCGGGATCATGCCGCCGGAGATGACGCCTTCGTCGATGAGCTGGAAGGCTTCGCGGCGGTTGATGCTCTTGATGATGGTGGTCGGGTCCGCCGGGTCGCGCAGCAGGCCGGGCACGTCGGAGATGTAGATGAGCTTGACGGGCTTGAGCTCGCGCGCCAGAGCGGCGGCGGCGAGGTCGGCGTTCACGTTGAGGGATTGGCTGGTGCCCAGTTCGCGGGCCAGCGGAGAGATGATGGGGGTGAGTTGCAGCGAGAGCGCTTCTTCGATGCGCGGCAGCAGGCAGCCGATGACGCGCCCGACTCGGCCGATGTCCACGGGTTTGCCTTCGGCGTCGCGCTCGCGGATTTTTTCACCGACGAAGACGGAGGTGCCGGGGATGCCGACGGCTTTGCCGCCCCAGTCGCGCATCATTTCGACGAGTCCCGGGTTGATGCTGCCGGAGAGGGTGCTTTCAACAATGTTGATGGCTTCTTCGGTGGTGACGCGCAGGCCGTTGACGAAGGTGGCTTCGAGCCCGGCTTCTTTCATGGCCTTCGAGATTGCCTTGCCGCCGCCGTGCACGACGACGGGGTTGAGCCCCATGGCCTCGAGCACGACGATGTCGCGCATGAGGTGACGCACGAGCTCGGGGTCATCCATCGCGGAGCCGCCGAACTTGATGAGGATGGTTTTGTCGCGATAGGCCTGCATGAAGGGCAGAGCCTCGACGAGGATGTCGGCCTTGAGGATTTCTTTCTCAGGGCAGAAGGGAGAGCGGGGGGTAATCATGTTGCGTCAGATGAAGCGTTTGAGTTTGAAGACGATGAGCGGCACGATGGCAGAGGCGAGCATCAGGCCCAGCGAGAGCCAAACGCCCCAGCCCGTGTGCAGGAAGGGGATGTAGTCGAAGTTCATGCCGAAGACGCTCGCGATGAGCGTGGGCGGCAGGAAGACGACCGACATGATGGTGAAGACTTTGACGATGTCGTTCTGCTCGATGTTGATGAGCCCGAGCACGGCATCGAGCATGAAGTTGATTTTGTTCGAGAGGAAGGACGCGTACTCGGAGAGGGAGTTGACGTCTCGCGAAACGGGGCGCAGCGCCGCATAGAGTCCGGTGTGCGCTTCCGTGCAGGATTCTTCGTTGCCGGCGTAGGTGATGAGGCGCAGCAGGTTGACGAGGGCATCGCGCTGCCGGGTGATGAGGTCGCCGACGCGGCCGAGTTCGACGAGGGCGTCGCGCAGGTCTTCGGTGTCCGGATCCTCGCTCTTTTCTTTGCGGCGCACGCGGTGCGTGCCGAAGATTTTTTTGGAGAGCACGTCGAGATCCGCTCCGAAGCGCTCGAGGACGTCGGCCTGACGGTCGACCAGGGTTTCCAGCAGCCCGATGAAGACGAGGTCTCGGTTGGTGCCCGGCATGCGCAGCAGCTGGTGAGAGAAGACGCGGAAGGAGTACGAGTCGGTGTGCCTGATGGTGATGAGGACGCGCTGCTTGAGGATGAAGGAGATTTCCGCGATCATCGGCTCGTCGGTTTCGACGCGGCTCAACACGGTGGTCGTCATGAAGCGCCCGCCGTCTTCGCAGTAGAGGCGCGAGGTGGCCTCAATTTCGCGCATCTCATCCTTGGTGGGCATTTCGATGCTGCAGAGTTCTTCGGCGTAGTGCAGCTCGGCGGCGCTGGGCGTGAGCAGGTCAATCCAGAAAATGTCTCCCTTGCGATAGTCCTGCTCCTCCAGACCTACCGTGCGCGAGATTCCATTCTCCGTCTGGGTGTATATGCGAATCATGGCTCGTGTCGGGCGCGGGGGATTGACACACCCTGCGGGTCAAGGATGCGCTTTTTGAGCCCAAAAATCAAGCTTATAATGACGGGGAGCGCGATTTGATTCGAGGGGTCTGTTTCAGATCCGCTGAGGCTTTGAGCAGCCTCGGATGACAAAAAAAGTAGCAATTCAGCCTTGCTTGTCTTTGTAACACCCGTTACAAAGAGTTTATGCTAAAAGAACTATACAAGCA
>DXFQ01000115.1 GCA_019114365.1 Candidatus Parakkermansia intestinigallinarum
GCGTCGGCTTGCCCCTGTTCGGCGGCTTGGCGAAACCAACGCACGGCTTCGGTCATGTTCGTTTCGACGCCTGAACCCCGCATATAACAAAGGGCGAGATTCCTTTGAGCATCGGCATACCCCTGCTCGGCGGCTTGGCGAAACAGGCGCAGGGCTTCGCTCTGGTCTTTTTGGACGCCCAGCCCCTCGGCATAACAAAATGCGAGATTGTTTTGAGCGTCAGCATCCCCCTGCTCAGCGGCTTGGCGCAACCAGCGCACGGCTTCCGTCGGGTCTTTCTCAACACCTGTGCCACTCATGTAACACCTTGCGAGGACGTTTTGGGCTTCCGCATTTCCCAGCTCGGCGCCTCGGCGCAACCATTGCATGGCTTTTTCCATGGAGCGGGGTACGCCTGCACCTTGTGCGTATAGCTGAAAGAGTGTGAAGCAAGCCGGTTTATTGCCCGCTTCTGCAGCTTGATGAAAATATTGCACGGCCTTTTGCTCGGATTGCTCGACGCCCATTCCTCTTATATAACAGACGGCCAAGGTGTTGGCGGCGGAAGCATCCCCTTGCGCTACGGCCAGACGCACCCACTTGAGTCCCTGTGTGACGTCGGGGGTGACACCCTCTCCGCGGAGGTAACAGCGACCAAGCCGTCCCTGCGCGGCGGCATCGCCGGCTTCCGCGCGTTCGCGAAGGGCGGGAATGTCTGCGGCCGTCAGAGGAGTCAAGCTCGGATCCGGCTTGTATGTGTTTTCTGCTGCGCGTTGTTGGGCTGAGGCGGCGCAGGGGCCGAGCGTCAGGGCAGAGACGATGGCTGTGATGTATAGGTACCGGGGTTTCATGGTCGGATAGTGTTGTTGGGTTTGGTGATGGAGGGTTGAGGGGTCTGTCGGCGACAGCGATGAGAAGAAGGGGTCGAGACCTTGGCTCAGGACGGTCGGGGCGCCGGAGCGCAAAGGGCTTCGAGCCAGCGGCTTTCGTGCACGTGCACGCGCACGCCGCCGAGCCGCAGCGGGCGGTCGGCGGGAGCGAAGCGGCGGCGGTCACAAGCGCATTCTGCCGAGGCGATCATCATGGTGTTGCCGAGGATCGTAGCTTACATTATCAGATGTGCGCTGCCGTGGCAAGCTCAATTTCAGTGTGCATCCAGCCAGTTGGAAGCCGTGCCCGTTTCAACGACGAGCGGGACTCCGTTGGGCAGGGGCAGAGCCTGCTGCATGGCATCGACAAGGAGGGGGGTGAGTTCTTCGGCCTCGTCGCGGTGCAGGTCGAGCAGCAGTTCGTCGTGAATCTGCATAATCAGGCGGCTGCGCCGTCCCTCGAGCAGGGCGGCGACGCGCAGCATGGCCCGTTTGATCATGTCTGCCGCGCTGCCTTGGATGGGGGTGTTGATGGCGTTGCGCTCGGCGGCGGCGCGCAGGTTAAAGTTGCGGTTTTGCAGGTCGGGAAGGTAGCGTCGGCGGCCGCAGAGCGTCTCAGCGTAACCGCAGGCGCTCGCTCTGGCAACGAGCTCATCCATGAAGCTCTTGACTTTCGGGAACTGGGCGAAGTAGCTGGAGATGAGAGCCTCAGCCTCGCTGCGGGGGCAGCCGAGCCGCTGCGAGAGCCCGAAGGCGGAGATGCCGTAGATGATGCCGAAGTTGACGGTTTTGGCCGCGCGTCGCATGTCGGCCGTCACCTCGCTGCGCGGAATGCCGTAGAGGCGTGCGGCGGTTTCGGCATGCACGTCGCGCTCGTGGCGGAAGGCGTCGATCATCGCCTCGTCGCTGGAGAGAGCGGCCATGATGCGCAGCTCCACCTGCGAGTAGTCGGCCGAGAGAATGAGGTAGTCCTCGCTGCGGGCAACGAAAGCGCTGCGGATGAAACGGCCGGCGTCGGAGCGGATGGGAATGTTTTGCAGATTCGGATTCTGGCAGGCAAGGCGGCCGGTGGTGGTGGCGAGCTGGTGCAGGGTGGCGTGGATGCGCCCGTCGGTCGGTTCAATGCAGCGCGGCAGGGCGTCGAGGTAGGTGCTTTTGAGCTTGCTGAGCTCGCGGTATTTGAGAATGTCCGCCACGAGAGGCGAGCGCCCCTCGAGGCGGCGCAGCGTCTCTTCGTCCGTCACGTATTGGCCCGTGCGCGTCTTTTTGGGCTTGGCGTCGAGCTTGAGCTCGCCGAAGAGCAGGTCGCCGAGCTGCTTGGGGGAGTTGAGGTTGACCGTGTGACCGACGATTTCCTGAAGCTCCTCGTCGATGCGGCGGCGGATATCCTCAATGGCTTCGCCCATCTCCCGCGAGCTTTCTTCAAGCTTGGCCGGGTCGAGCTTCATGCCCTCTTCTTCGATGGCGACGATGACCGGCAGCAGCGGGTGTTCAATGTCGTCCATCACGCCCTGCTGGCCGGAGGCGGCCAGTTCGCGGCGCAGAAGTTCAGCCAAGCGCCACGTGACCTCGGCATCCTCGGCGGCGTATTCCGCCATCGTTTCGACGGGCACGGCGGCGGTGTCAAAATCCTTGCCGGCGATGTCCTCGAGGCGGATTGTGCGGTAGCGCAGCAGAGCTTCAGCCATGTCGTCCATATTGTGCCGTTGTTCGGGGTGCAACAGCTGGTGGACAAGCTGAACGTCGAAGAAGGGCCCCGCGACGCTTACGCCGGCGCGGTGCAGCACCTTGAGGTCGAACTTGAGATTGAGACCGATTTTTTCTGCCGGGCAGCTGAAAGCCCTGCGGAAAAGCTCGAGGCGCGAGGCGGCCTCGGCGGCGGGCAGGCTAACGTAAAAGGCCTCGCCGTCCTGCAGGCAGAAGGACATGCCCAGCAGGCGGTCGCTAAAGGTGTTGAGCCCTGTCGTTTCGGTGTCGAAGGCCCAGCGCGGTGCCGCGGCGAGGCGCTCGGCGAGCTCCCGGCAGGCCGCGTCGCTGTCGATGAGGCGGTAGTCGTGCGGTCGGCTCTTGGCATCGCTGAGCTCGGGCAGGCTGAAGAGATCGGGTTGGGACTCTGCGCTCGCGCCCCTCCCGTCGGCGGGCGCCGCGGACGCGTCGGAGCCGTCGGCGGCCGGAGTTGAGGCATCACCTTGTCCGCGATCCGAGGGGCGACGTCCGGCGGCGGCAAAGAGCTCGCCGAGGGCGGCATCCCCGGCCGCGGCTGCGGTTCCGCCGCAGAGCTTTTTGAGCAGCTGGCTGAACTCCAGGCGGCGCAGCAGCTTTTCGAGCGCCGGCAGATCGAAGTCCCGCCGACGGCAGTCGTCGAGGCCGATGCCGAGCTCGGCGTCGCGGCGAATGGTGGCCAGTCGGTACGAGAGCCGAGCCTGCTCGGCGTGGCCTTCAATCTTTTCGCGCATCTTGCCCTTGACCTCCGCCGTGCGCGCCAGCAGCTCGTCGAGACTGCCGAATTGGGCAATGAGTTTGCGGGCGGTAACGGCGCCCACGCCGGGAACGCCGGGGATGTTATCCGAACTGTCGCCCATCAGAGCGAGCATGTCGATGACTTGAGCGGGGCGCGTGATACCCCATTCGGCGAGAAAGTCGTTCATGTCCACGCGCTCAAAATCACTGTTGCGGTTGCCGGGCTTGAGGAAGGAGCAGGTGGGCGAGAGCAGCTGCCCGAGGTCTTTGTCCTTCGAGACCATGAAGCTGTGCAGCTGCCCGCTCTCATCGGCGAGGCGCGTGACGGTGCCGATGAGATCGTCGGCCTCCCAGCCCTCGCGGCTCAGCGTGGGAATGTTGAGCGCCGCGAGGATGTCGATGATCCAGGGGACGGAATCCTTGAGCTCCTGCGGAGCGGCTTGGCGCGTGGCCTTGTAGTCGGGGTATTCGCGGTGGCGGAAGGTGGGGCCCGGGGCGTCGAGGCAGGCGACGAGGCGGTCGGGGTGATGTTTGTCGATGAGAGAGAGGACGGTGTTGATAAAGCCGAACATAGCCGAGGTGTTCAACCCGGCCGAGTTGCGCATGGGCGAGTTGACGAAGGCGTAGAAGGCGCGGTAGGTCAGCGCCATGCCGTCCAGAATGTAGAGCGATTCCATCGGGCAGGCATTTTAGCACGCAGGGCGCTCCCCTGCAAGGCGAAAGCCCGCGGCGCCCACACCTGCGCACACGGACAAAAATCCGCACCATAAATCAGACGAGAAAGGGGCATGCGCAGTTGACCGGACAAAAAAGCGCACCATAATTTGTTCATGGCATTGAGGATTAGCAGGCAAGAACTAGTGCAGCTCATACGTGAAACGCGGTTCCTCTACAGAAACGAAGTTGGACGGAAAAAATAGGAGTAAGATTATAAACCGCATAGTATCAATCAGTGGGATGAGTAGGAAATGGGGCATCCGACTCCTAAGCGGTGCCGAAGAGATACAGAACCGCATGCGCGGAGCGCCTGAAAAGCTGACAGGTAGTGACGTGCTCCTACTCAAGGAGCTCCGGTTATTTCTGAATCAACCGGG
>DXFQ01000116.1 GCA_019114365.1 Candidatus Parakkermansia intestinigallinarum
GTTGGAGAGGGTTGAGACGAGGCCGTTGTAGCGGCCGCCGCCGGCGACGGCGCGCAGGGTGTGCCCTTTGTCAAAGATTTCAAAGACGAGCCCCGTGTAGTAGGCGAGGCCGCGCACGACGGAGAGGTCGAGCTCGACGTAGTCCTCCAAGCCGCGGGCACGGAGTTCGTCGACGACGGCCTCGTAGCGCGGGGAGCAGCCGGCGGGCGGGTTGCCGATGAAGGCGACGAGTTCGTCGCGCGTCAGGCCGAAGGCGTCGAGCTTCTGCTGGCAGACTTCGGGGCGGTCGCGCTCGAATTTGTCCACGATGGCGAGGAAGTCGCCGGTCTTCTCTTCGGGCACGCCGTGCTCGGCGGCGTAGCGTAGCCAAACTTCGCGGTCGCTGACGCGCACGACGAAGTCGTCGGCGGTGAAGCCGAATTCGCGCATGCAGTCGATGGCCAGTGCGATCAGCTCGGCATCGGCGCCCGGGCCGTCTTCTCCGAGGATGTCGGCGTTGAACTGCACGAACTCGCGCAGGCGACCCTTCTGCGGCTTCTCGTAGCGGAAGCAGGAGCCGATTTCAAACCATTTGAGGGGTTTGGCATACTCGCGCTGCACGCCGGCGGCAATGCGGCCGAGCGAGGCCGTGAGTTCGGGGCGCACGGTGATGTCGCGGTCGCCTTGGTCGCGGAAGCGGAAGAGTTGGGTGGGCAGTTCGCCGCCCGATTTCTTGAGGTAGAGCTCGGTCGGTTCGATGGTGGGGCCTTCCCACTCTACGAAGCCGTAGCGGTGTGCGACCTGTCGCCAGGTGTTGAAAAGATAGTTGCGGAGGGCGCATTCCTGCGGGGCGAAGTCGCGGAATCCGGGCAAGGGTTGGAAGCGTGCGTCTGCCATGGTGTTTTGTTTTCGCGCGCTATTATACTCTTCAAACGGCATTTGGCAAGTGCGGATGTGTCACATGCGGCACGCGAGTTTTTCGTTCGCATGTGCGCGAGATGCTCGGCCCGCGGATGAGGGCGGCCTGCGGAGGCGGCCGATACCCCGCGGCGGAAGCGGTCGTTATCCCGAGGCGAAGGCGGCCGATATCCCGAGGCGAAGGCGGCCGATGCCCCGGGGCGGAGTCCGATACTCCATGCCGAACGATACTCTGCGTCGGGTGACGACGGATGCCGTCCGCACATCGGCTCTCGCATTGACCGAGGACGCAGGCTGTGTTACACTGGAGTCATGGCACGCGCGGATTACCACACGCACACACCACTCTGCCTGCATGCCGAGGGGAGCCCCGAGGAATACGTGAAGCAGGCTCTAACTCTGGGATTGGCCGACTACGGCATCTCCGACCACATGCCGATGCCCCACGACGAGCCCGTCCCTTTTGACAGCTGGCGCATGAAAACGGCTCAGTTGCCGCTCTACCGCGAGTGGATTGACCGCGCGCGCACAGCAGCCGCCGGCCGCGATTTGCGGGTGCTCGCCGCGCTGGAATGCGACTGGCTGCCGGGCATTGAGCCCGTCATTCGCGAGTTGCGCGCGCAGGGCGGCTGGGATTACCTGATCGGCTCGGTGCATTATCTCGGCTCGCGAGGGTCGGTGGATGATTCGCTCTATGCCCGCGTGCCTCTCTCGGACTCGGTGGAGGAGGACTGGGCGCTGTACCGCGAGGCGGTGCTGAGCATGGTGCAAAGCGGTCTCTTCGATGTGGTCGGTCACATGGATTTGGTCAAGATCTGGGGTCGGCGCACGCAGGAGCTGCTGACGCTTTTCTGGGAGCCGGTTCTCGACGCCATCGAGGAGCGTGGCTTGGTGGTCGAGCTCAACACGGCGGGACGCTACAAGCCCTGCGGCACCTTTTACCCCGATGAGGATGTGCTGCGCGAGCTGCTGCGGCGGCAGATTCCCGTGGTGATTGATTCGGATGCACACGCGCCGTCGCATCTGTCGCGCGACTGGGAGACGGCGCTGCGCCTGCTGCGCGATCTGGCGCCGCGGGGCTTGTGCGAATGCCGCTGTGCCGCGCCCGTCTCGGGCACTGAACTTCACGCCTTTCTTTCCCGCTGACTATGGATCTTTTTGAATACGCCCGCCAAGCGGCTCCCGCCGAAGAAGGCCGCGAGATGACGCACGAGGCTTACGTTGAGCTCTGCGAGCGCATCCGCCGCAACAATGAGCTCTATTACGCTCAGGCTCAGCCCGAGATTTCGGATGCCGAATACGATGCTCTCTACCGCAAGCTGGAGCACGCCGAAGATGCCCACCCCGAGTGGGTAACGCCCGATTCGCCGACGCAGCGCGTGGGCAACGACCTCACGGAGGGTTTTGCGAAGGTCAGCCATCCGCTGCCGATGCAGAGCATTGATGATATCTTTGAGCACAAACCCGAGCAAGGCGAGAGCGATGCGGAGCTGACGGCGTTTTACCGCGGGCTTTGCGAGGCGATGCACGAGGCGGCTCCGCTCGCGGTGGTCGAGCCTAAAATCGATGGCTGTGCGGTGACGCTGATGTACCGCCGCGGGCGGCTTCGCTATGCGGCGACGCGCGGCGATGGCCGCACGGGTGATGATATTACGGCGAACGTGAAGACGATTGCCGCCATTCCGACCCGCCTACCCGAGGGTGCTCCCGAGGTACTGGAGGTGCGCGGCGAGATTTTCATGCGCTCGGCAGATTTTGAGGAGCTCAATCGCCTCCGCGATGAGGAGGGTCTGCCCGCTTTCGCCAACCCGCGCAATGCGACGGCCGGCACCATCAAGCTGTTGGATGCGCGCGAGGTGGCGCGCCGCCCGCTGAGTTTTCTGGCGCACGGGCTCGGGCTCTACGAGGGCGAACCTCTGCGCACGGCGGATGACTTTGAGGCTCTGCTCCGGCGCATGGGTATTCCCGTCAACACGCCGATGATTCGCGTGCACTCGCTCGACGAACTCAGGGCAGCCGTGCGAGCCATCAATGAGCTGCGGCCGCAGCTCGGCTTCGCGACGGACGGTGCGGTCATCAAGCTGTATGATTTCGCCGCGCGCGAGGCGCTGGGCTCGACGGCCAAGGCGCCGCGATGGGCGGCGGCTTTCAAGTATCTGCCGGAGCAGAAGCCGACGCGGCTGCGCGCGATTACGGTGCAGGTGGGGCGCACGGGGGTGCTGACGCCAGTTGCGGAGCTGGAGCCGGTGAGGCTCTCAGGCACGATGGTGTCGCGCGCGACTCTGCACAATCAGGATGAGATTGAGCGCAAGGATATTCGCATCGGTGATACGCTGCTGATGGAGAAGTCCGGCGAGATTATCCCGGCGGTGGTGAAGGTGCTGACGGAGTTTCGCCCGGAGGGGGCCCTGCCCTACAGTCTGTATGAGGCCGTGGGCGGTGTCTGCCCGAGCTGCGGGGCTCCGATTTCTCAGGTGGAGGGTCAGGTGGCGTGGCGCTGCACGAGTTTCGATTGCCCGGCTCAGGCGGTGATGCGCACGACGTATTTCTGCCGCCGTGAGAATCTGGATGTGGAGGCCGTGGGCGAGACGGTGGCGGAGGCGCTGGTGCGGCGGGGGCTGGTCAGCAGCCCGATTGATTTGTTTGAGCTCGGCGAGGAGGATTTGGCGTCGCTCAATCTCGGCACGGACGAGGAGCCGAGGCGCTTCGGCGTGAAGAATGCGCGGCGCGTGCTCGCGGCGCTCGAGCGCGCTCGGCAGCTGCCGCTCTCGCGCTGGCTGGGGGCGCTGGGCATTCCGGGCGTGGGGTCGGTCACGGCGCAGGTGATCAGTCGCAGCCACCGCGATCTGGCTCAGCTGGCCGATTCTCCGCTGCTGGAGCGCCTGCTGAGGATTCAGGAGATGATTCGCGAGTTGCAGCAGATCAACCCGAACTCATCCAAAAACGCTCTCCACAGCCGCGAGGCTCGCGACGCTGCGGCCTCGCCCGAGGAGAGGCTGCGCATGGAGGCGGAGAACCGCGAGCACAAGGCGTCCATGATGCAGCGCGCGCAGCAGCTGGAGGAGGCCATCATGGCGGAGGCAGGCGAGCTGGATGCGGCGCAGGGTTTCCGCGTGAGCAAGGGCTCGCAGTCGGGTTTTCAGCTGGCGCTGGAGAATCCGATCGGGCACGTGGCAACGCTTTACACGGCGAGCTTTTTCCGCTCGGAGGCCGGGCGCCGCCTGCTCGATAAGATGGGGGCTCTCGGCATCTGCCCGGTCTCGGATTCCTACGGTGCGGGAAAGGCGGCCGGGCCCTTGGAGGGCATGTCGGTGGCCATCACCGGCACGCTGAGTCGGCCTCGGGCGGTTTTTGCAAAGATGATCGCCGATGCGGGCGGCAAGGCGGCGTCCGCCATCACCAAAAACACGAATTATCTGCTGACGGGAGAGGGCGGCGGCTCCAAGCGGGAGAAGGCCGCCAAGCTGGGGGTGCCGACGCTGACGGAGGCGGAGTTTCTGCGTCTGCTGGAAGCCGAGCCGTCGCCTGCCGAAGAGTCCGCCGCCGAACAGCAGACCAACACGGAGAAGCCCGAGGAGCCATGAACGGACGCGCCCTGATTTACGGCACGATTGCCATCGACACTTTGTTGACGCCGACGGGGAGCGCGCATGCGGTGCTCGGCGGCTCGGGTCCCTATGCGGCTCTGGCGGCTCGCTTGGTGACGGATCGCTGCGATCTCATCGGCGTGGTGGGCGATGATTACCCTCCGGCTTTTCGCGAGCAGATGGAGGCCTGCGGGGTGAGCTACCGCTATGTGGAGCAGATCGCCGGCCGCACCTTTGCGTGGACGGGGCAGTACGAGCGGGATATGAACCATCGCCGCAGTCTCTCAACGCTGGAGGGGGTGCAGGAGGTCTGGCAGTTGCAGCTGCCGCCGGAGCTGCGCTCGCCCTCGGTGGCGGTGGCCTGCAATGTGACGCCGCGCCTGCAAACGCGGATGATGGAGCAATGCGAGCGCAGCGCTTTCTCCATGGCGGATTTCATGGAGTCGTGGATTTTGCGGGAGCGAGACTACGTGAACGGTCTGCTGGCGCGGGTGGATCTCGCGCTGATGAACGACAGTGAGGTCTGCTGCTTTGCCGGCACGGGCGACGTGCTCAAGGCCGGGCAATGCCTGCTGGAGGCGGGGCCGCGCTACGCCATCGTCAAGCACGGCAGTGCGGGCTCAACGCTGCTGTATCGCGGGGCCTCCGGCGAGCCGGAATTCTTCCGCCTGCCGGCTTGGCCACTGCTGCATGCGGAAGACCCCACCGGCGCGGGGGACGCTTACATGGGGGCTCTCGCGGGCTCTCTGACGCTCTGCGCTTGCCCCGAAAACCCGAGACCGGAGGATCTGAAGCGCGGCATGGCCGTCGCGACGGTGGTGGCTGCCGCTGTTTGCGAGCGCTTCGGCGCGGAGTCTCTGATGGCTCTCACGCCCGAGATTATGCAGGAGCGTCTGCGACGCTTCCGCGCCATGACTCAGTGGTCGCTCTGAGCGGATGCGCTCTCTCGCTTTCCCTCCCCGCCCGCACGCCGCGCGGCAGGAGTGGGGCGCGTGTTGCGGAGGCGGCGCTGGTGCAGAGTTTGCCGCAGTTGCAGGAGCTCCTCAGCGCAGTTCCCAGCGCCGCTCCGCGCGTTCCGATGAACGCGTCATCGCGAGGCCGCGCCGTCTGGGAAGCAGCCCTCCGGCGGATGCGCAAACGCGCAAGCGGGCAACGGGGCAAGCGGGCAACAGAGCAACAGGGCACCTCGGCAAAGAGGAGCCTCCAAAAAGCAGAGAGGAGTAGAGAGGAGAGAAGAGCGGAGCGGAGCGGAGAGGCAAGAGCAGCCGCGCGGGTCACTCCGCCTCGTCGGCATCGGAACGAAGGGGCACGCGCACCGCACCGGGCGTGCGCGGAGCATCCGGTGCATGATCCGCAGCGGAGCCGAAGGTAGGCAGGGAGGGGACCTGCGGAGCGCCCGGCGCGTTGGTCTGCGACAGGGCATAGCTCTCGGGAAGCGGGGGAACGCGCAGCGGCACGCCCTCACCCGCCGACGGTCGCGACGGCACAAGCGGGGCGGCAAAGGCATCCGGCCGGGGTTGAGATTCGGAAATCCGGAAGACCGCCCCCGAATCGGGCAGGGCGGAAATCGTCGGCGCCGACGGCACGACGGGAGCGCCCTCATCCTCATCGTCAGACCCAAAGGAAATTCGACTCAGGTCGCCCGCACCCGCACTCAGCGGCACCGTGCGGGCTGTAACGGCTCCGGCATCGAGGGATACGGAGACCATCTGATCCGAGGCCTGCCGCTCTCCGCCCGGCAACGGAGCATCGGGTCGCACGGTGTTGCCGCTCATCGCCAGCATCAGCCGCTCGCGGCGCTCCCCGGCGCGTCGAAAAACGTTATCTCTGTGTTTGGAGAGGGCCAGTGATGAAATGAGGAAGATCACGCAGAGCGCCAGCATGACGCAGGCACTCCACAACATATCGGCTCCCAGCCCCAGAGGAATGGCAATCGCCGTCAGAAAGGCCATCATGCAGCTGAAAAAGACATAGCGCGGCATGCGATACTCAACACCGTAAAAAACGATGCAGGCGGCATAACCGAACATGACGGCCACCCCGGCCACGGGTATATTGCGCTCCAGCAGCAGCAGCGCCAGCGGCAGCGAGCAGACGGTCGCGCCGTAATACAGCAGGAAGGAGTATGTGAAGATGCTGTGATGACGTCTCCGCGAACGCATGCAGTGCACCAGCAGCTGAAAGCCCATCGGTATCATCCAGACGAGCATCATGCAGACCCACTGCAGCGCATCGGTGTCACCCTGAAGGCTGGCGGGGCGAAGATACTGCGGGTAGAGCAACATGCCCTGGTAGGCAAACATGTACAGGAAGGAGCTGATGGAGCCGAGCACCGAGAAGGTGGCGTAGCCTCGGCGCAGGGTGACGTCGCACCAGTTGCCCACGGCCGCCCACATCATCAGCACACTCAGAATCCCCGTCCAGAGCATCGCCCAATCGCTGCTCTGGTTGCTGTTTCTGACGTGCATCCACAGAAGCGCCATCTCAACTAGGCAAGAGACGGCCAACACCGTCACCGTCGAGCGCGCCGGCAACAACACCGGAACGAGAATCGCGCCGCCCAGAAAAACAAGCCCCAGCAGCCAAGGCGGCAGGCCCGGCAAAAGCTCGGAGAGCCCCAGAACAATCAGCAGCCAGCTGAAACTCAGAAACAAGCCCAGCACCTCGCGCGACGACCAGCCGAAACGCGCCGAGACGGCATAGCCCAGCCAAATGAGCACCATGAGCCCGCCCAGACTGAGAACGCGCAACAAGCTGCCGAGCACATCCCAATAATACATCAGGATGAGGCCGAAACCCGCCACGCCCATGAGCAGCGCCATGCCGCCCAGCACCCACACGAGCACCGTGGCCGAATCATCCGCACGCAAGCCCTGCCTCGCGAGACGCTCCCTCTCGACGCTCTCAGGGGTCAGCAACTGGGTATCATGCCAGCCCATGGATATCAGCCCTCATGCTGAGCGGCGAGGCAAGCCCGGTCGTTTAGCGGCGGCGCCTCGACGCCACGCGGCGAGAAGATTTCTTTCGGGACTTGGACGCCTTGGCCACGGCTCGGCTCGGAACCGCCTTGGGCACGGGCGTGCGAGCCATCTCCAAAGCCGCCAGATAGGCCTTTCGCTGATCGGCCCGTGAGAAGTTTGCCGCCTGTTGATCTCGGAAGGCCGCTCGGTAATAGGGGTCCACCTGACTCAGTCGGGTAACCGCATCGGGAGGGATGCGATACGATCCCCCCCTGGCAGGACGCATCACGCCCTGCTGACAGCTGCAGAGACAAAGCCCCGCAAGCGCGAGAATACTCATTCCGAAGGTCGCATTCATGATTCGATCAGTATGCTACGGCGTCAAAAGCCTGGGTTGGCAGACTCAGAATCGAACGAATCGTCTGGCCGATCGTGCCGCATGAATTGAGAGAAAGGCAGCAGGCCGACGCGAGCACGAGTAGCGCGATGCGCCTTGTGCTCCGGGCTCCTGCGGCGGCTTTCTGTTCGGGTGAAGACGGGCGATCCATGGAGTTTCTGAACACTGCGAGCGTATTTTATCAATTCTTTTTTCTGAACTCAACAAAAAAATGTTCAAAACCCGAATTTTGAGCGTCTGAACGATTCTGCGGAGTCTGCGAGCCGCATTTTGCGCGGCTCGCCCTGCTTCCGGCTACTCTCGGCAGCGGGGCTCGGCGAGCGAAAGGCTCAGCGGCCTCGGCGGTCGCGACGGTCTCTCCGAGGGCGATCTCCATCCCTGTCATTGCGCCCGCGGTTGCGCTTGACTTCGATGGGCTCGGCCTCCCAGATGCGGCTGTCCGGGTCGTAGGGCGGATCGACTTTGGCGATGAAGCCCCCTTCATCGCAGGGGAACTTAATTTTGGCGTAGGCCTCTTCCATGTTCGGTTCGACGAAGGCGGTGCGGAAGAGCTGGAAGATCGGAACGCCGTCGGCGTCGAGCTTGCGCGGAGCGCCCTCTTCGTCGATCAACAGACAAAAGCCGAAAGCGCCGCCGCCGATTTCCGAAACGAGAACCTGCATCTCATACCACTCGCCTTCCTTGACCTCAAAATACTCGCCGGCGCGGAAACCGCCGAACATCATGTTCCAGCTGCCGCAGCTGCGGTACTCGTAAAACTCGTGCGCGGCGATGTAGTCCTCTTCAACATTCGCGTTCCACGCACCCGTCTCAAGCGAATGGAAGCCGCACTGCAAGACATTTTTGCCGTTGAAACGCACCCCCATCACCGAGTCACCGATGCCGACAAAGCGAAAACGCCCGGTTTTCGGAGCCTTGACACGCGCCGAATAGACAGCCACCCAGCGGCTCGGCTCCAGCCCCATGCTGCCGTCCGGATCGTAGGCGTTGGACGCCTCCTTATCCAAGCTCAGAGGCATGTAAAAACAGGCGGCATAGAGATTGACCGACGACTCGTAATAATTGCGGAAGAGATTCGTATCCCAGTTCCCGTTGTAGAAGCGGCTCATCAGCTCCATGACGCCCAAATTGGCTATCGGATCCTTGAGCTCGGAATCCGCCTTGAGACGAGTCTTTTTGAGATCCCAGAAGCGGCCGCAGAACGAACTTCCCCCGCTCTCGCGATCACCCATGCCCGCGCTGCCGCCGGAAAGCCCGTCTCCGATGCCCGAGCCGATGCCGTTGCCGATGCCTCCGAGCCCGAAGTCACCGTCCAGTCCGTCTTCCGTCCCGAGAAGCGACCCGCTGATGGCATCCGTGTTGACGGATGCCGCCGCCATCAGCGAGGTGTTGTCCAGAGCCACCATCACCGAAGTGGCGGAAACGGGCGGAGCTCCGCCCGAGAGATCCTTCTGCATGGGCACGTAGTCGTCGGGTCTGTCGGGCGGCGGCGGGTTGTACGTCACGAAGGACGACGGCGCTTCTCGGCTGATCAACACGGAGATTTGGTACAGAATGACGGCGCTGAGCACGAGAGTCAGCAGCACGACCGCTACCGAAACAAAACGGCTGCGACGGCGCTCAGACTCTATCGTCCGAATCGTCGCATCCGACATCTTGGCACTTCTGGGCATGGCGTCAGAAAAAAACGGCTCGCGGTGTTATCAGAAGAGATCGACGATGTAGAAATGCTCAAAGACCGGGACTTCCCGTCCGTCAGCGCCCGGACGCGTGGCTCGCGTGCTGACGCTGACGGCGTAGATGTTCGGCTCTCCCGGAACAAACTCCGGCAAGACCGGCTCAAAATCCACGCCGCGATCCGTACCGTTGACGGAGCGAACCTCAACGGGCACGGCATCCTCCGGCATCTTGTCCGGATCGAGCGGAGCCGTCGGGCGCTCGGCGAGCTTCCAGACGCGAACCTTTGCCGTATGCAGAGAAACGCCCAAATGCCCGTCGGTGTAGAGGCTCCAAATGCGGCCTTGCAGATATTGGGCGGGGAAGAAGCCCTCGCCCGGCATGGTCCAAGCTTTGCGAACGGGGGCCGGCCCGGCCTCGACGCAGGCGGCAACGCAGTGCTCCGCAGACGTGACGGGCCCGCGAGCCACGCCGATAGCCTTCAATCCCGGCACCATGTAACCGCCGCGAAAAGCGCACTGCTCGGACTTCGGCACGGCGACATCGGAAAACGAGGCGTTGAAAGCCTCCACCGTCTCATCCCCGGGGGAGCAGAGAATGATGTTGCATTGATGCTTCATCTGCAGCGAGCCGTCGGCCCTGCCCTGCGCAGAGGCATCGGCGATGAAAGCCTCCGCCCGCTGCGTCAGCGCGTCATCGGGTTTCACGTCCGCGCTCAGCCCGCAGAGGTAGCGGTAGGCGTTGACAAGATTGCAGCAGCCGACGACTTCCGCGCCGACACCCTGCCCGGCTGCGGCCCCGTCCAGAATGCGATCGAGGCTCTCTTTGATATCGCGACGGCTGCGCGGGTAATACTCCTTGCAGAGATCAGCGGCCTCCTCCGCAGGCACGGCACCGATGCGGCCACCGACTTTGCCGGCTTCCGCACGGCCGGGCGCAGCGGGCCGACTGCCGCGGGGCGCAGCACCGGCATCCCGGCTGCGGCTCTTGCTGCGGCTCGTGTCGCTCTTCCTTGCACCGCCGGAAGCGGCGTCATCGCCCGAACCGTTGCGATACAGAAGAGGACCCGACCCGTCGTCGGGCGATGCGCCCTTAGCGTAATCGCTGGCAAGGGGGTCTTCAATCGAGCCGCCGCCCGACGGCTCAGCGTCGTCACTGCGTTTCGCCTTGCGTTTCGCCTTGCGTTTCTTCTTGCCGGCCTTTTTCTTCGCCGATGACTTCTTCCCTGCCGCGCTCTTCACGGAGCTGCCCGTCGACGTCTCAACCCGGCTCTCCAGCGCGTAGGCATCCGTCGAACCGAACAGAAAAGCAGCAAGAGGCGCAGCCAGCAAAAACGACCATTTCATTACAGAGCAGCATACCTGTACGTTCAGGCCGTGTCAAGGGAGAAATACGGGCGGGAGCTTTTTGCCGCCATTCCTCTCGCCTTTTGCCCTTGCAGCGTATAAAATGGGGGCATGAGCGACACCGAGCCCCTTGCAGACAACCGCTTGCCACCTCAGGATGAACGGCATCCGCTCATCGAAGCTCTGCGGCGACACGCGCGCAGACGCCCCGAGCAGGCAGCCTGCTGCGCCGAGATGACGGCCTTTATCCTCAGCTCGCGGGACTGCTTCCGCCGCACGCATGCGCTCGGGCATCTGACGGGATCCGCTTGGCTGCTGTCACCGGAGGGCGATGCCGCGCTGCTGACGCTGCACCGCAAGCTCAAGCGCTGGCTTCAGCCGGGCGGACACGCCGACGGCGATGCCGACCTGCTGCGCGTGGCTCTCCGCGAGGCAGAGGAAGAAAGCGGCATCGTCGGCATTCAACCCCTGAGCACCGACATTTTCGACGTCGACATCCACCTGATACCGGCGCGCCCGGGCGAACCCGAGCACCGCCACTACGACGTGCGCTACCTGCTTCGGGCTCCGCACCGACGTTTTGTGTGCTCCGCTGAGTCTGAGGCCCTCGCTTGGCTCCCGATCGCCCGGCTCGCCTCCCCCCAAGCGGACGTCGACCCCTCCGTCGCCCGCATGGCTCGGCTGACGCAGAGCCTGCACGGCTGACGCCCCGCCGCGCAGAGCCGCTCCGCCACGCAGAGCCGCGCCGCCGCGCAGCCGACGCATCAAACAGTTTGACGCATTCCGTGCTTGACGAATGAGGCCGTATGCGCGAATATAGTCACGTGAAAATTTCAACGACCGCCTGCCTCTTGGCCATCGGTGCAACGGTGGCGCTCACCGCCGCCTGCAAGCGAGACAGCGGAGCCGACGAGCAGCTCCGGGCCCTCAATGAC
>DXFQ01000117.1 GCA_019114365.1 Candidatus Parakkermansia intestinigallinarum
GGGGCGCAGCGTCGAGTGATCCTCCGAGATGGGCAGCGAGACGCGAATCACGTCGCCGTCCGTCAGCGGCTTGATGGGCAGCGCGTTTTTCACGCAGGCGATGGTCGGGTCGATGCTCTCGTCGGCGATCAGCTTGAAGGTCTGCACCTCCCAGAAGCCGGCTCCGGCCAGCTTGCGCGAGAGCGCCATGCGGTAGTCGTGGGCGCGGTCGTGGGCAGTCTCCTCGACGTAGATGGAGCTGTTGGTGGCGGGGACGTTGTCGATGCCGTAGACGCGCACGATCTCCTCGAGCAGGTCGCAGCTGCGCTTGAGATCGAGGCGCCAGGGCGGGCAGTCCCAATTGCCCTTGCCGTCCGTGTCGCGCAGGCCGAGGTTGCGGAGGATGCGTGCGGCCTCGAGGTGCGGGATGGAGCCGTTGGTCATGACGTCGAGCTCCTTCCAGTCGAGATGCACTTGGTCGAGGGCGTAGTAGACCTTGGCCTCGCTGCCCTGTTCGAGCACGGTGGCCGTCTGCGCCAGCGCTTCGGACACGAGGCAGGGAGCCTGCCCGCCGATGAGAATCGGCTCGGCCTGACCGCCCGCGCATTCGAGAATGAGCTCGATGGCGCGAGAGGCCGCCCGCAGCACGTTCCACGGCGAGGCGCCGCGCTCGAAGCGGTACGAGGAGTCGGAGGCGAGGCCGAGGCGGCGCCCGGTGAAGCGGATGGCGCTGCGCAGGAACCAGGCCGACTCGAGCACGATGTCGGTCGTCTGCTCCGTAACGCCCGAGTCGAGACCGCCCATGATGCCGCCGATGGAGAGTGCCGCACCGGAGTCGTCGGAGATGACCACGTCGTCGCTCGTGAGCGTGTAAGTCTCGTTCATGAGGCTGGTGAAGCGCTCGCCGGGCTCGGCGCGGCGGATGTTGAGATGGCCCGTCAGCTTGGCGGCGTCGAAGGCGTGCAGGGGGTGACCGAGCTCGAAGAGGCAGTAGTTGGTGATGTCAACCACGTTGTTGATGGGGCGCAGGCCGATGGCCATGAGGCGCTCGGCGAGCCACTCGGGCGAGGGGCCGATCTTGACGTTGCGGATGCGCGTGGCGGTGTAGAAGGGGCAGATCTCGGGCGCCGAGAGCTTGATGAAGTCTCCGGCGGGTTTGGTGTTGCAGGCGTCGCAGCCGGCGGCGGGATCGGCCTTGAGGGCGCGGCCTGTGATGCCGGCGAGCTCGCGTGCCATGCCCCAGTGGCTGAGCAGGTCGGGGCGGTTCGGGGTGATCTCCAGCTCAAAGATGGTGTCGGACTTCACGAACTCGCGCACCGGCGTGCCGATGACGGAGTCTTCGGGCAGAATCCAGAGCCCGTGCTCTTTGTCGGGCAGCCCGAGCTCGGAGGCCGAGCAGAGCATGCCGCAGCTCGCCACGCCCAGCATCTTGCCCTCCTTGATCTGCCAGCCGCCCGGCAGCACGGCGCCGGGAAGCGCACAGGGTACTTTGTCGCCGACCTTGTAGTTGGCGGCGCCGCAGACGATTTGGCGCAGCGAGCCCTCGCCCGCATCGACTTGGCAGACGTTGAGGTGGTCGCTGCCTTCGACGGGGGTTTTCTGCATGACTTGTGCCACCACGACGAGGTCCGTGGTGACGCCGCGCTCCTGAATCCCCTCCACCTCGATGCCGGCGAAGGTGAGCATGTCGGCCATTTCACGGGTGTCGAGACCCTCGAGGTCGATGTAGGCGGAAAGCCAGTTGAGTGAAACGTTCATGTGTCTTGTTGAGAAAGGGGGTTATTGGAACTGGGCGAGGAAGCGCAGGTCGTTTTCGATGAGCAGGCGGATGTCGCGGATGCCCCAGCGTATCATGGCGAGGCGCTCCAGACCGATGCCGAAGGCGAAGCCGGTGCAGCCCGTGTAGAGCTCCTTGCCGGTCTCGCGGTCGATGTTTTCAAAGACGGCGGGGTTGACCATGCCGCAGCCGGCAATCTCGATCCAGCGCGGCGCCTGCCCCGCGGCCTGCAGCAGCACGTCGATTTCAAAGCTCGGCTCGGTGAAGGGGAAGAAATGCGGGCGGAAGCGCACGGCCGTCTCGCTGCCGAAGAGAGCCTTGAGGAAGTATTCGAGCGTGCCCTTGAGGTCGCCGACGCTGACGGCGCGGTCGACGTAGAGGCCCTCGATCTGGTTGAAGGCCGAGAGGTGCGTCGCGTCGATGGCGTCGCGGCGGAAGGCAGAGCCCGGGCAGATGATGCGCACGGGCGGCGCCTGTTTCTCCATCGCGCGGGCCTGCACGGTGCTCGTCTGCGTGCGCAGGAGCTTGCCGGAGTCGAAGTAGAAGGTGTCTTTCTCGTTGCGGGCGGGGTGGTCTTCGGGCGTGTTGAGCGCGTCGAAGCAGTGCCACTCGTCCTCGATTTCCGGGCCGTCAGAAAGCGTAAAGCCCATGCGGCGCAGGATGCGGACGGCTTCGTCGCGCACGATGCTGATGGGGTGCAGGCCGCCGGAGGGAAGGGCGGCGCCCGGCATGGTCAGGTCGATGCCCGCCACGGCGGCGGCGTCGAGCTGCTGCTGAAGAGCCGCGCGGCGCTCGTCGAGCGCGGCGGTGATGGCGGCGCGCGCTTCGTTGAGCAGGGCGCCCACGGCGGGTTTCTCTTCCTTGGGCACGTCGCGCATGCCCTGCTGCACTTGGGTAAAGGACCCCTTCTTGCCCAGGATGCTCACGCGAGCCTCCTCAATCCCCCTCATGTCGGCGATTTCGGCAATGCGAGCCAGGGCTTCTGCTTGTACGCTTGCTATCTTTTCTTTCATAACTGACAACGAGAAACTATACGCCCCCGCGCCGAATTGTCAAGGCGATTCTCGTGCGCGACACGCGTTCGCGCGGCGGCCTGCGGCAGACATGCCGCGGGTGCACGGCGGGCGTGAGGCGGGCGAGCGACGGGCATGCCGCGGGCGCGCGATGGGCATGAGGCGGGCGAGCGACGGGCATGCCGCGCGGGGTGTGCGGCGGGTGCGTCCGCCTGCGGCCGAGGGGCGGCGGGGAAGAGGGACGGGAGCCGCGGGCTTCAGCCTCGCTTGACCTCGTCGTCGTCCTCCTCATCCTCGCAGATTTCGAGCGCACGGCGCAGGCGGCGGTTGAGGAAGGGGCGCACGATGAGGCCGTAGAGCAGGTAGCAGAGGAAGAGCAACGCCGGGGCAATCCACGGGAAGAGCACCAGGGCGCAGATGGCCACGGTGGCGATGAGGATGGCCGCGACGGTGCCGCGCTTCTCGAAGGTCACGTGCTTGAAGCTCGGGTAGATGACGCGGCTCATCATGAGCAGCGAGACGACCGTCATGCAGATGGCCATGGTGATCTGCCAAGGCTGGGCGATGTCGAGGTTGCGGTTGGTCGTCAGGTCGATGACGAGGTACATCGTGCTGACGACGGCTCCGGCCGCCATGGGAACGGGCAGGCCGACGAAGTCCGTGCTCTGGTTCTCTTTCTTGGGCGCGGCGGCCATGCAGTTGAAGCGAGCCAGACGCAGCGCGGCGCAGAGCAGGTAGAGCACGGCGATGACTTGCCCGACGTATTCGCCCGGCAGGTCGAAGAGCACGGCGCGAGAGAGCAGCAGCGCCGGAGCAATGCCGAAGGAGACGACGTCGGCAATCGAGTCAAACTCGCGCCCGAAGGGGCCGTCGCACTTGCACATGCGCGCCACGCGCCCGTCGAGCAGGTCGAAGATGCAGGCGGCGAAGATAAAGTAGGTCGCCTTCTGGTAACATTCAAAGGCCTCGGGCGTGCCGTCGGGCAGGTTCATGCCCTTGAAGATGGTGAGGATGGAGAAGAAGCCGCAGAGCAGGTTGCCCGCCGTGAGAAGGTTGGGCAGAACCGGGATTTTGGGCTCGTCCGGATAGGCCGGCATCTTGTTTTTGTCCATGGCTGTAAGAGAATGGTGGGTGGGGGAAGGCTGAGGCGGGGGAGAATGCGGAGGCGGAGGCGGCGGTTCGGCGG
>DXFQ01000118.1 GCA_019114365.1 Candidatus Parakkermansia intestinigallinarum
AGCGGGGGCACGGCGCGGGCGGCCGAGCCGTTCAATGAGCCTCGGGGATGTCGTCCCAGCAGGTGGTGTAGAGGCGAGAGACGTGGTCGCGGTGCCAAGGGAGCTGCGAGCCGCGGTTGGCGAAGTGGATGTCGTGCCCGTTTTGCCGGAGCGCATCGAGCACTTTCATGAGGGGGTCGGGCTCGATGTTCGGGTGCTCGAAGGTGGGGTGCACGGCGGCGACGGGCTCAAGCCCGTTGAGGATGACGCCGATTTTTTTGTAGCGGTAGCCGGGTTTGTAGATGGATTCGAGCAGGGCGGCGGCGGCGCGCGTCATGAGCCGCGTGTCGTCGCTGGGTGAGGGCAGCGGGCAACCGACGCTGTTGGCGTAGCTCATGGCTTCCTCTTCAAAGCGGGAGGTGCGCAGCACCACAAAGATGTTGCGCGCCATCAATTCGTGCCGCCTCAGGGTGGCGGCGGCTTTCTCGACGAAGCGGCAAAGGGTTTCGCGCAGGACGGGAAGCTCCGAGATGCCCTCTTTGAGGGAGCGGGAGACCATGATCTGCGAACGCACGGGGTTGACGTCGTCTTCCAGACACGATTGCCCGCGCAGTTCGAGGGCGAGGCGCTCGCCGTGCACGCCGAAGCTGCGCCTGAGGCGCTCGAGGTCGGCGGCGGCGAGGCCGGCGGCGGTGCGGATGCCCAGCGCGTGCAGGCGCGGCGCGAGGCGTCGGCCGACGCCCCAGATGTCGTCGACGGGCGTCTCGGCCAGCAGCGGCTCCCACTCGGCAGGACTCGTCAGGGCGAGAAAGCCGCGGCAGGAGGGGCGATGCTTGGCGGTTTCGTTGGCGAGCTTGACGAGGGTGCGCGTGGGAGCCATCCCGACGCTGACGGTGATGCCCGTCCATCGGCGGATGCGGCGCCGCAGCGCACGCGCCTCGTGTTCCCAGTCAATGCCGCCGCTGCTGTCGCCGACTTCGGCAAAGGCTTCGTCGATGCTGTACTGCCGGACGTCGGGCAGATACTGCTCGAGGATGGACATGATGCGCTCGGAGAGGTCGCCGTAGAGGGCAAAGTTGGCCGAGCAGACGACGGCGCGAGCTTTGTCGAGCCGCTCGCGGCAGCGGAAGTAGGGCTCACCCATGCCGATGCCGATTTGTTTGGCCTCGGGGCTGCGCGAGATGACGCAGCCGTCGTTGTTGCTCAGCACGACGAGGGGGCGCCGGCGCCAGTCGGGGCGAAAGACTTGCTCGCAGCTGGCGAAGAAGTTGTTGCAGTCGAAGAGCAGAAACATGGCGGGCGCCGACGAAGCAAGAACCCCGGCCACTCGGGGCGCCGGGGTTCTCAGGATAAGGGGAAACAGCAGCTCTCTCCCTCCCGGAAGGGCATCAGAGGCCGAGCTGCTTCATGATCATTTCGGTGACGAGTTTGGGATTGGGCTTGGGGTTGCTCGCCTTCATGACCTTGCCGGTCAGGGCGTTGAGCAGCTTCATGTTGCCGCCCTTCACCGCGGCGACGAGCTCGTCGTTCTCGGCGATGACGCCGCGAATCACGCCGTCGAGAGCCCCGGTGTCCGTCTTGCGGTAACCGAGGGAGGCCGCGGCTTCTTCGGCGGCCATGCCGGGCTTCTGCCAGAGAACGTCGAGCACTTCGCGCGCTTGGTTGTTCGAGACGAGTCCGTCCTCGATGATGCCGACGAGCCCGGCGAGACCGGCGGACGCAAGGGGGCAGTCCTCAATGCCGATGCCCTTCTCGGCCAGCGCGGCGCTGAGGTTGTTGATGACCCAGTTGGCAATCTTGCGGGGAGACTTCGACGCGGCGGCGGCAGCCTCAAAGTAGGCGCAGAGGGCGGCGTCGGCCACGAGGGTGTTGGCATCGGCCACGGGCAGTCCGTAGCTCGCCATGAGGCGCTCGCGGCGGGCATCGGGCAGCTCCGGCAGCTCGCCGCGCACCTTCTCAACGAGGGGAGCCGTGTGCACGGGGACGAGGTCGGGGCAAGGGTGGTAGCGGTAGTCGTGCGCGTTCTCCTTGGTGCGCATGACGATGCTCTCGCCGAGTTCGTCGTCCCAGCGGCGGGTGGACTGCACCTGCGCGATGCCTCGGTCGAGTTCGTCGGCCTGACGCGCAATCTCGTAAATGAGGGCGCGGCGAGCGGCTGACATGGAGTTGATATTCTTCATCTCGATTTTGGCACCGAGCTCCTTCTGTCCTTTCGGACGCAGGGAGACGTTGACGTCGCAGCGCATCTGCCCTTTCTCCATGTCGGCATCCGAGATACCGCCGCAGATGAGAATCTGCTGGAGGCTCTTGAGGTAAGCGTAGGTCTCGTCGGGGCTGGTGAGGTCGGGGGTCGAGACAATCTCCATCAGGGGAGTGCCGCCGCGATTGTAATCGACGAGCGAATAGTTGCCGAAGTGCGTGAGCTTGGCTGCGTCTTCTTCGAGATGAATGTGGTCGAGGCGCACGCGGCGCACGACGGGCTCATCGCTCTTCACGCCGGAGTCGGGCGGAAAGGCCCAAGAGTAGAGGGGAACCTCGCCGCCGATGCAGAGGGGCAGATCGAGCTGGCTGGTCTGGTAGTTCTTGGGCATGTCGGCATAAAAATAGTTCTTGCGATCCCACTTGGTGACGGGAGGCGTGCTGCAGCCGAGCATCATGCCGGTGAGGATGGTGCGCTCGATGGCGTATTCGTTGAGCACGGGAAGGGCGCCGGGCATGCCGAGGCAGGTGGGGCACACGTTGGTGTTGGGCTCGTAGCCGAAGCCGGCCTTGCACGAGCAAAACATCTTGGTTTCCGTCTTGATCTGGCAGTGCACTTCAAGACCGATGGTGACGAGGTAATCGGATACTGGCATGGTGGGACTCTTAAAACTGGCGTTACTTCCCCGAGGAGCAGCCCTCTTCGAGCGCGTCCGCGAGGTCGATGCGGAAGGAGGCGTCAAAGACGTTGCGGAACCAGAGGCTGTGCGTCTTGTTCATGCTCTCAAAGACGGCGTCGAGGGTGTCGGAGAAGTCATCGTAGGGGCTGGTATCGTAACCCGGCAGGCCGGCAATGCGCACAATCTCGGCCCGGATGCTCCAGAGGATAGTCTCCAGCGGCACGCAGGTCTCACGCACGCGCTCGGTGTTGAGGTCGGCGAAGGGACGATCCACCACGTCGGCCGTCGGGATAAGGGCGGTGAGGGCGGAATTGAGGCGGCGCAGCTCGGCGATGGAGCGCTTGGCACTGTCGGCATCTCGGACTTCGGCCAAGGCGCGCAGCACGGCGGTGTCGGGCTCGATCAGGCTCTTGAGGCGCTGCAGCTCGGTGCGCTCTTCGCTGGCGCTGAGCGGCGGTTTGACTTCGTCGAGGAATTCGATGTCGTCATCGGGAAAAAGCCCGGCATTGCTGGCGGCGCGGAAGGCGGCCACGAGCCGTTCGGAGTTGTAGCAGCGCACGCGGCAGAGGCTCATGAACTCTTCACCGAGGTCCTCAAAGGCGGGCGCAATACGCATGTTGAGCAACTCCGCGGCCTCGGGGCTCACCAGCACCTCGTATTCCATGCAGGCAGCCGTCAGCTTCGTGTCGAGCTCCGAGAGCTGCGTCGAAAGCTGCGTGAAGCGCAGCGCCGCCTCATCCGCGCTCTCGCGATTGCTGATGCCGGCGAGCAAAAACCACAGCTCATTCGTCGTTCGGAGCATCTCGCGCCCAAGCTCCAGAGCCTGCGCCGCCGACGCACCCTCGTCGGCGGGCTTTTCACCCGCCGCGCTGCCGGCTGCCTCGGCAAGCTGCCGGACACCGAGCTCTTCGGCGCAGAGCTCATCGCCCTGCCCCGCCGGCTCGGGCTGCCCGACGACCTCCCACTCCGCGGCGGTACACCACGGCGCTCTTGCTTCCGGGCACGGCACGCCCGGGCGGATTGCGGCTCCGAGAGCCGATCCGACCAGCGTCAGCAGGGCGCCGATCTCGTAAAACACGGGCTTCATGCTTGCCGGCACATTATACGCAGAGCCTCCGGCTTTGGCAAGCGGCTATTGTGCCCTGCGGCATTTTTCCGCAGGCAGCCTCCGTCCGGCGGCTCTGCTGCCGCGAGCATCAGGCCCCGCCGGCGTTGGCGAGCATCTCGAGCTCCTTGGGCAGGAAGTTCTTGAAGCGCCCCTTGTCAATGGCTTTCATGTAGGCTTCCTGCGGCGAGACAATGCCCTGCTGAAGCTTCTGCCAGATGGCGTCATCCATGAACTGCATCCCCAGCTGCTTGCCGCCCGTGATGACATCCGCGAGCTTCTGCGTAGCGCCTTCGCGGATGATGGCCGCCACGGCCGGAGTGGCGAAGAGAATCTCATTGACGGCGCAGCGCCCCGGCTTATCGCAGCGCTTCATGAGCAGCTGGGCCACGACACCGCGCAGCGAACCGGCGAGCATCGTGCGCGCCTGCGCCTGTTGCTCGGCGGGGAAAACGTCGATAATACGGTCAATCGTCTTGCGGGCGTTGTTGGTGTGCAGCGTGCCGAAGACGAGCAGACCCGTCTCGGCGGCCGTGAGCGCCAGCGAAATCGTCTCCAAGTCGCGCATCTCACCCACAAGCACAATATCCGAATCTTCGCGCAGCGAAGCGCGCAGGCCATCGGCGAAACTCGGGCAGTTGACGGGCACCTCGCGCTGCGTGATCACGCTGCGCTTGGAGGGATGCACGAACTCGATGGGCTCTTCGATGGTGATGATGTGGCGGGCGTAGTTCGAGTTGATGTAGTCGATCAGCGCTGCAAGCGTGGTCGATTTGCCGGAGCCGGTGGGCCCCGTCACCAGCACGAGGCCGGCTCGCATGTCGGCAAAGCGCTTGATCTGCTCGGGCACATTGAGCTGTTCGAGCGTCAGAATCTTCGTCGGAATGAGACGGAAGACGCAGCAGTAACCGCGCTGTTGCTTCATGTAGTTGCAGCGGAAGCGCGAGGTCGCGTCCATTTCGTACGCGAAGTCGGCATCGCCTTCCTCTTCAAACTGAGCCCAGAGCTTCTCGGGGCAGATGGGGCGCATGAGCTCAACCATATCCTCATGCGTCAGCTCGCCGCCTTCAACAGCGGTGATATCGCCGTGCACGCGAATCTTCGGCGGCTGACCTTCGGAAAGGTGGAGGTCGGAACCGCCCATGGAAATCAGGGTCTGAAAGTAGTGATCTATGCGATGGTTCATCGGTCGGGGAAAGGG
>DXFQ01000119.1 GCA_019114365.1 Candidatus Parakkermansia intestinigallinarum
GGCGAGCCGATGAGCTGGCACGGCTGCGCCTCGGCGGCTCTGCGCTGCGCGGTGGAGCTGGGTGCCCTGCCCTCGATGCCCGAGTTGCGCGAGCAGCGGCTGGATGAGGCGAGCTTCTTCCGCGACGCGAGACCGCGGCACACGGCGATGAGCAATGCCCGCCTCGCGGCGCGCCTGAGCCGCCTGCCGGGGGCCCCCGTGCTGCCGGAGGCTCAGCTCTGCCTGCGGCGCGTGACTGAGCGTTATCTGCGCGCGGTCGGCGCTCTCTGAGCGCAGCGGGAGCCGTCGCTGCCCCGTGACCGCAGCCCTCGCTGCCCCCGTGACCGCAGCCCTCGCTGCCCCGTGAGCGCAGCGGGGGCCGTTACCCTTTAGTCGCGCGCTTCGGGAGCGCGGGGCAAGGTGCGGGGCAAAGAAAGCCCCGGTTCCGGGGATCATCCGAAACCGGGGGGCAAGTCAAACGGGAGCCGGCGTGCGCGGCTCTCTTCCGAGCGCGTCAGCGGCCGTCAGCGCTCAGCTTCCCCGCGCAGGCAGAGGAAGGCGTAGGCGACGGCGAGGGCGCCGACGACGGTCCAAGTGATGAGCATCGCCGTGATGCCGTACGCGAGGGTGCAGGCGCCGCAGGCGCCGCCGATGAAGGCCATCAGCAGCAGGACGGCGCAGTCGCGGGCGTGGGCGCCGCGCTCGACGGAGAGCGCCGTGCCGAAGACGAAGAGGACGAGCCCGCCGACAATGCCGCCGAGCAACAGACAGGCCGAGCAGGCGACGGCGAGATCGCCGCTGAGCAGTTCGGGTGCCGTCAGCAGGATGAGCGCGATGGCGAGCAGGGCGACGGCTAGGCGCATCGCGGTGAAGAAGGCGCTGCGGCGGCGCAGTTGCGAGGTGCAGCCGATGGTGCAGAGCACCATGCCCAAGCCGATGAGCAGTTCGGCGCTGATGAAGTAGGTGTCGAGCGAGTCGGCCGCGCAAGCCATGCTGATGAGGTAGAGGCAACCGCAGATGAAGCCCGAGCCGATGGCGTTGAGGAGGCCGAGGAGGCGGCGGCCTGTGCGGAGGGCGTAGAAGCCGCCTTGGGGCAGATCGCTGTCTTCGGCGAGCTCGCCGAGCTCGCTCTCGCTCATGCGGACGCGCAGCAGGCCGACGCCGCCGAGCAGGGCCAGGGCGGCCAGGACGCCGTGCTGCACTTCCGGCGGCGTGTAGCGCAGCGGCAGGCTGACGACGAGGGCGGTGAGCAGGGCGAGCGAGAGCCCGAGCCCGAAGCGGCGCAGCGCCGTGCGGCGCGGCCCTCCCTTGGCGACGATGGCCAGGGCGATGGGCGCAAGGCTGAAGGCGGCGAGGGCGGCAAGGCAAGCGGCGGTGGTCAGGAGTGTTTCGGTGGGTTCGGGCAGCAGGGCGAGTCCTTGCAGGGCGATGAGGGCGACCGAGCCGATGAGGGCGAGTGCGCGCCAAGGGCAGAGGTAGGTGAGCACGCAGCCGATGAAGCCGATGCAGAGGCTCTCGGGGGTGCGGCAGATGAGGAGCAGGCCGTTCTGCGCGGGGTCGATGCCGAAGAGGGCGGCGATGACGAGTCCCGTCAGGGCGCTCATCAGGAAGATGAGCGAGCGGGCGCGGCGGGGCAGCACGGGGGTCAGATCGCGAGCGTGGGGAGTGTTCATGTTGCCGTAAGCCTATCACAGCGGCGGCGGAAGCGCAAGCGGCAAGTCCGTCAATCTGCGCGGGCGCCCGTGCGCCCGCCGGGCGCAGTCAGTCGCGCCGGAGCAGGAGGAGGCCCGTGGCCGCAAGCCCGAGCGCGATGAGCAGAATCGTGATCAGGCTGCCGCCTCCCCCCGACTCAAACCACCGGGAGGAGAGAATCAGGCCGACGCTGAGCCAGAGCAGCAGCAGTGATACGATTCCCAGCGGCAGCACGAGAGCCGAGGCGAGGCGCGGCGGGTAGGAGGCATAGCAGTGCACGAGCAGAGCCGCGACGAGGGCGAGGAGGAAGCCGATGGCGATGCGGGATCCGATGAAAAAGCTGACGCCCTCCGCCATACTGAGGATGGAGGGGACGAGGAAGCAGAAGAGGTAGACTAGGCCGAAGCCGAGGACGAGGGGGCTTTTGCCGGGTCGCAGGTAGAGGATGAGGGCGAGGGCGAGGCAGACGAGGGCGGGGCAGGCGTCCAGAAAGAAGAGGGTGTAGGAGTCGATGCGGGGCCGGTGCATGAACAGGGTGTACATGCGGGCGGCGCCGCCCATGATGCAGTAGAACAGCAAGCCGCCGAGCTGCGCGAGCACGACGGGCAGCAGCTTCGAGGCAACGGGGAGCAGTCTTGTCACGCCGATGATGCACAGGAAGCCGGAGGCCAGGGCGGTGATGATCCAGCAGACGGCGGGGTAGCTCGCGCCGGCGGCGCTCTCGATGAAGTAGCCGGCGAAGGCGAGCACCGCTCCGAGGGCGCAGATGAAGGTGGGGAAGCGGCGTTTCGACGCCGCGGGCTCGAGGGCGTTTCTCGACTGCAGCTTAGCTGCGAGACGGGGTGCGGGCTGCGGTTGAGCGGCGGGCTGCGATTCGGGGGCGTACTGCGGCTTGCGGAGGGCGACGACGAGCACGGCGAGGCTCAGCGCGGCGAGGAGTACGGCGAAGCCGCCTCCCGTCGGTGTCAGGGTCGCGGAGGACTCGGCTGCGTCGATGCGCCACGGGTACCACACATGCACGCTCAAGGCGATGGCGAGGGCGCTGCTGCCGCCGGCGAGCAGGATGCGCGGCAGGGCCGTGCTCCGCGGTCCGCAGGCAATCATGCGGGTGAAGAGGACGGGGAGTGACGCCATCAGCACGGCTCTGCACAGGCCGCAGAATCTCGTGACCGTGAGGGAGAAGGTGTTGATTTCGGCGCGGGGCGGCGCGCAAGGCGCCACGCTCAGAAACAGGACGAAGAGCAGGTTGATGAGGGCGAGGCTCATCAGGACGGCGAGCAGAAGGCTTCGGTTGCGCAGCGAGCCGAGCAGGACGAGCAGAAAAAGCGCCAAAAAGACACCGGTGAAGATGTAGGCGCCGTCCGGCGGAGACGGAAAGGGCGTCGGCAAAAGAAAGCAAGCGGCGGCGACAACGGCGCCGAGGGCGTGCAGGCGGTAGTCGCGGCCGGCTCCGGGGTAGACGAAGCTGCAGTCGGGCGGGGTGCTGGCCGTCTCGCTCGGCTCGGCTTTCTCGGCATCTTCGCTGCTCATGGTTTTGTCGGTATTTTCGCTGTTCATGGTGAAGGGCTCCGAGTGATTCGTCCCTATCATAGGGCGCAGGGGCGGCGGTGTCAATTTTTTTCGGGTGCTGACGCGGTGCCGCAAGGCAAGAAACCCGGCAGCCGCCGAGGCGGGCTGCCGGGTTGTGTTGCGCCCTGCCCCGATCATCGAGGCGGGCGCGAGCCTGTTGTGCGAGGGAGCGAGGCTTCAGAAGGCGAAGACGCCTTGGATCTGGAAAATCCATTCGCCCGAGCGCTCGGGGCTGTGGACGGGGTTGAAGATGTATTGGATGTCGGGCTGCAGGTAGAAGGTCGGGGTGATCTGCGCGACGGCGCTCAGCTCTACGCCGTATTCGCTGTCGTAGCGGCAGGGTTTTTCACTGTCGGCGGCGCGCTCCCACAGGAAGCCGAGGGCGACTTGGTCGTGGTTGCTCTTGCTGCCCCAGCCCTGCGAGGTGAAGGGGGCCTGGAGGACGAAGCCGGCGGTGACGGCGCTCTGCACGCCGGTGAACTCGGCGGCCTGATCATCCATGAGGCCGCAGCGGGTGAAAAAGCCGAGCTGCGAGTTGCGTCCGAGCTGCTGCTGGAAGTTGAGGGCGGCGCCCGAGCCGTTCTGACCGTCGTTGGTGGTGATGGTGTATTGGAGGCGGTAGGTGCCGGGACCCATGCCGAACACGTCGTCGAAGATGAAGCCTATCTCACTGACGTGAATCCAGTTGTCGCTGGTGATGTAGTTGAAGGGATTGTGGTTGACCGGGGTGTTGGCCGAGGTGCCGGCGTAGAGCCAGTAGAAGTGCTCGGTGGGCTGCCAGGCCGTCAGCACGCCGAAGTTGGCCCACTGAAGGGGCAGGCAGGGGTTGTAGTTGAAGGACTGGTTGATGAGGTTGCCGCTCCAGCTGGCCGAGTAGGCGTTCTGGTCGAGGTAGTTCGAGACGTCGAGAGTGCCGACGAGGAAGACGAACGTGCCGTCGAAGAGGCTGGCGCCCAGCGCGAGGTTCGGGATGAAGGCGCCGTTGCCGCCGCGCAGGCAGCCCTGCGGGTTGCTCAGCGAACCGATGCTGTCTTGGGCGCTGCTGCGGTTTTCATTGAAGTTGACGCCCTTGCCCCAGTCCACCTCATAAGTCATGAAGATGCCGCAGCTGTTGTCGCAGGATTTGGCGAGAAACCAGCTACCCCAGAGGCTCGTGTTGACGCTGCCGAAAGCGCGGCGAAGGCCGGGTGCCGGCCGGGGCTGGACGTGGGTGTAGTCGCCGCTGATGGTCAGGTTGTACTGCAGGCCGACGCGCGAGAGGGCTGTTTTGACGTACTGGGCCGAGGTGGAGAAGGGGTCTTCGCTGATGAGGGCGCAGGGCTCGGCGCAGGTGTTGCCGGGCACGAAGATGCTGTCGAGGTAGGGCATGAACTTCTGCGGGCTCGAGGGGAAAAAGATCCAGCCGCGGCAGGGGCCGCTCTTGTCGTCGCTGTTCAGGTCGCGTTGAAGCTGCCCGAGGATGAGGGCGGGGGTGGGCACGCCGGGCTGGCGGCGGCTGTGTTGCAGCTCCGCCGGAAGGGTCTTGCTGAGGCTGTCCGGCACGTCGTTCGGGGGGAGCGGTGCGGGATTCCAACCGAAGGCGCTGTCGATGTATTCACCGCTTTCATCGGCGAGGAGCGGCAGAGAGCTCAGCCCCGCCAGAAGGATACAAGTTAAGGTGTCGGTTTTCATGGTTATGACTGAGACACGCCGGGCAGGCGCTCCGTGTCATAACAGTCAGCTGACAGAAAGTCCCACGGCATTTTGCTTGCCAGAGGGGCAGGCCGTCTTTATAATGGGGCGCGTATGGCAGGTCAGTTCCGCATCAGCCCGGCCCGATGGCTTTTTCTGGCTCTGCTGGGTGCCGGTATCATCGGCCTCAGCCGGCTGGGTTCGTGCACGCCGGAGCAGGATGAGGCGACGGCGGCGGGAAGCGGGTCGTATCGCCAGATCTACGATGCGGATGTTCCGCCGGAGCAGATGCCCGAGCAGCTCATCGGCGGGCTGATTCTGCTGACGCCCGAGCAGCTGGCTCGCACGCCCGAGGCGGACGGTTTTCAATGGCCCTGCGGTACGCCGGGCGGCGCCATGACCTACGATGCCCAGCCGTTCGGCTCGCCGAACGAGGTGCGCGGCGGGCAGCACACGGGTATGGATATCAACGGTATCGGCGGCAGCAACACCGATCTCGGCACGCCGATTCGCGCGGCGGCTCGCGGGCTTGTTGTCTACGCCGGAACGCCGTCGGAGGGCTGGGGAAAGGTGGTGGTGCTGGCTCACCGCTTGCCCGATTCCGACCGCATCATCCAGACGCTCTATGCCCACCTCGATCGCATTGAGGAAGGGGTAATGCCGGGCTGCGCGGTGGCGCGCGGTGACTCGCTCGGCACGATGGGAACGGCCGACGGCCGCTATCTCGCTCACCTGCATTTTGAAGCGATCGAGTCGCGCTGCACCGAAGCCGGGATGCCGGGCTACGGTTCTCGCGGCACGATGAATCGCCTCGATCCGGCTCAGCTTATGCGGGAGTACCCGGCTCCGGCCTTTCCGGATGCCTACGGGAGACTGCGCGACATTCGCCTGCGCGAGGCTCTCCGCATGCAAAGCGATGCGGCGGCTTCGCCTGCTGCCGCGAGCGATGCGGAGGGCGGCGGCGACCTGCTGATTGTATCGCCCGCCGATTACCTCTGAAGCCGCGCAAGCCTGAGCCTCACCCGCATGTTTTCCGAGTTTTTCATTCTTCTCTGACTTTTTTCACGGACGCCTCACTCTTTTTTCATTCGCATCATGAACCGCAAGATTATTCTGTTTCTCCTTGCCCTCCTCGCTACGATCAGCGTGGGGCTCTTCCTCATGTTCAAAATCGCCGGTTCGACGGCGGCTCACGACGACACGGGCAGCGCAGAGACACCGAGCGCTGACGCAGGCGCTGACACCCCGCAAAAGGAGACTAGCGCGGATGCCGGGAAGGACGATCAGGCGGGCAAGCCGGACGAGCCGGTCCAACCGACGCCTCCTGCGGGCGGCGGCGATACGGTGACGACGCCTGACGATGCCGCGGGGCATCAGGGGACGGGCGACGGAGAGCCGACGCCGACGCCCGACGGCGCGGACACGAGCGATGAGGTCGTGATTCCGACTCCGGCGGATAAGCCGCGCAGCAAGGAGCACGGCGCGGCGCTGAACCTCGGCGAGGCTCTCAAGATGGATCTCTGGTCGGAGGCTCTCGACCTGCTGGCCTCGCAGGGGCTGATCAAGCCCGAGGCTCAGGCGACGCTTCGGGATTGGATGAGCCGCAACCGCTATGCCTCGCAGGAGGAGGTGGGCGACCTGCGCCGCACCGACGGCAGCAAGCTGACGCGCTACCGCTTCCGCTCCGAGGGCGGTCAGGAGGATGCTCTGGTCGATGTGGTGACGACGGCCGACGGCCGCACCTTCATCGACGCCGTGCGCGTTGTGCCCTCGGCCGACAGCGCACAGCTGCCGCCCAAGTCCGATGCTCTGCTGACGTCGGAGTGTTTTGTGAAGGCGCTGCGGGCGGGGCAGATGTCCGCCGCGCTGAAGATGGTGGAGGGCTCCGAGATTTCGTACGCGACGGTGGCGGGTATCTGCATGATTTTCGAAGAGGACAACTACCGCCTGCGCACCAAGTTGCCCATTCGCGGCACCTTTGAGAATGAAACCAACGCGGGTTACCTCGTCTACCTGACGACGGAGAAGAGCCCGAAGCCGGCCAACATCGGTCTGGAGCTCGTCCGCACCGAGGGGGGCTGGCGCGTGAAGAATGTGTCGCTCGACACGCTGCTGAGCGAGTACGAGAACACGGCATCGGCGGAGGGCTGCCGCTACTTCCCCATCGTCAAGAACCCGAAGGGAGGCGATTCTCTCGCGCTCTTCTTCGCCTTCAATGAGGCGACGCTGACGCCGCGCTCGATGCGCCAGTTGCAGATTGTCGCCGATCTGCTCAAGCAGAGTCAGGGGACGCTCAAGATTTCCGGCCACACCGACGATGTAGGCTCTCAGGCCTACAACCTCCAGCTCTCGCGCAAGCGTGCCGAGGCGGTGAAGGCGGCTTTGGTCTCCTTCGGCGTGAAGGCGGAGCAGATCGACACGGAGGGTCTCGGCAAGAGCCAGCCGCGCCGCATGTACCGCGCGGGCGACAGCGTCGAGGAGATTGACTACATCCGCGGTGAGAACCGCCGTGCCGAAATCTATCTGGACTTCGAGTGATGCGCTACGAGATGGGGCTCAGCGCTCGCAGCTCGCGCGACTACGCGGCCGAGCTCAACTCTCAGCAATATGCCGCCGTGACGACGGACTGCCGCCGCGCGCTGGTCATTGCCGGAGCCGGCAGCGGCAAGACGCGCACGCTGACGTACCGCGTGGCTTGGCTGCTCGACCAAGGGGTGGCGCCTTGGCGCATTCTGCTGCTGACCTTCACCAACAAGGCGGCACGCGAGATGCTGCGGCGCGTCGAGCAGCTTACCGGCAAGCCCGCTGATCAGCTCTGGGGCGGCACCTTTCACGCGGTTGCCAACCGCCTGCTGCGCCGCCACGCCGATCTGCTGGGCTACCGCCCGGGCTTCACGATCATGGACAGCGATGATCAGAAGGCGCTGATGCGCTCGCTGGTCAAGCAGCATGCCCCCCGCGAAGGCCGCGACCGCCGCTTTCCGAAGGCCGAGTTGCTCATCGGTCTGCACAGCCTCGCGGCCAACACCGAGCGCGATCGGCGCGACGTGCTGGCGGAGGATTACCCCGATCTCGAACGCTGGGCGGAGCCCATCGAGCAGATTTTTGACGCCTATGCCGAGCGCAAGCGGCAGAGCAACTGCATGGATTTTGACGATCTGTTGCTCAATCTGCTGCGTCTGCTGCGCGAGCACGCCGATATCCGCGAGCAGATTCGGCAGCGCTTCAGCCACATTCTGGTCGATGAGTATCAGGACACGAATGCCCCGCAGGAGGAAATCATCCGCCTGCTCTCCGGCGGCCCCGATTCGCAGCTCATGGTGGTCGGCGATGACGCGCAGAGCATTTACTCGTGGCGCGGTGCGAACGTGCAGCACATTCTCAGCTTCGGGCAGCGCTATCCCGATGCCTCGGTCTTTCGCATCGAGACGAACTACCGCAGCGTGCCGGCGATTCTCGCCGTCTCGAACAGCGCCATCGCCGGAAACACCCGCCAGTATCGCAAGGAGCTGCGCTCGGCTCGCGCCGCGGGCAGCATGCTGCCCGCCATCATCCCCGCGCCCGATAACCGCACCGAGGCCGCCTTTGTCGCGCGCCGCATCGACGAGCTTCTCGACGGCGGCATGGCCGGGCGCGATATCGCCGTGCTCTACCGCGCGCACTTCCACAGCCTCGACGTGCAGATGGAGCTGACGCGCCGCCACATCCCCTTCCGCATCACCAGCGGGCTGCGTTTCTTCGAGCAGGCGCACGTCAAAGACGCCGTCTCCTTCTTGCGCCTGCTGGTCAATCCGCGCGATGAAGTCGCCTTCCGCCGCATCGTCGGCACTTTTCCCGGCGTCGGCGACGCGACGGCTGCCAAGTTGCTGGCAGCCTGGCTCGAGGTGCTCGAGCTTCGGCAGCGCGAGCACCCCGGCGAGACGTCCGTCCCCGTGCCGCACAGCGAGCTGTTCGGCGGCATCCGGGTTTCGGCGAAGCTGAAGCCCCACTGGGGGGCTTTTCTCTCGCTGATGGATTCCCTGCACCCGCAGGGCGGCACGCTGACGCCCTCCGAGCTCGTGGGCCTCGTCGTCAGCTACCTGACGCCCTACCTGCACAGCGCCTACGAGAATTATGAGGAGCGTGCGGACGATCTGGCTCAGTTGTCGCGCACCATCGACAGTTCGGGCAATCTCGATGAGTTTCTCGCGCAGGTGGCGCTGCTCAGCGAGGCGGATCAAGAGGTGCCCGAGGATGACGACTGCGTGACGCTGAGCACCATTCACCAAGCCAAGGGCTTGGAGTGGAAGGCGGTTTTTGTCGTCTTTCTGGGCGAGGGCATGTTCCCGAACCGCCGCGTGCTCGAAGCGGGAGACCTCAACGCTCTTGAGGAAGAGACGCGCCTCTTTTACGTGGCGGTGACCCGCGCCGAAGATCAGCTCTACCTCAGCTACCCGCGCTACAACGGCCGAGGCGGCGACCGCCAGTATTGCCCCGCCTCGCGCTTCCTCACCTCACTGCCCCCCGAGCTCTACGAGGTCTGGGAGATCTGCTGAGCCCCTGCCCTCGCCTGCGGCGGCCGCAGC
>DXFQ01000120.1 GCA_019114365.1 Candidatus Parakkermansia intestinigallinarum
GGCTCGCCTTGTTCTGACCTGTCAGCCCGCCTCGTCGTTCGGCAGAGACCTGCGCGGCAGCCTCACATTTTGAAGTGCTCGCCGAGGTAAATTTTGCGAGTCTTGGGGTCGTTGGCGATTTCATCGGCGTCGCCGTGTTTGATGACGCGTCCTTCAAAAAGGATGTACGCGCGGTCGACGATGCCGAGGGTTTCGCGGACGTTGTGGTCGGTGATGAGGATGGAGAGGCCGTCGGTTTCGCGCAGAGAGGCGACGATGTGCTGGATGTCCTGTACGGCGATGGGGTCGACGCCCGCAAAGGGTTCGTCGAGCATGAGCAGCTTCGGGCTCGTGGTCAGGGCGCGCGCAATGGTGAGGCGCCGCTTTTCACCGCCGGAGAGCTGGAGCGCCTGACTGTTGCGCAGTTTGGTGATGCCGAAGCGCTCCATGAGCTCGTCGGCTCTCGCGCGCTGCTCCTTGCGGCTCAGCTCGCGGCGGGTCTCGAGAATGGCCATGAGGTTCTCATAGACCGTGAGCTTGCGGAAGATGGATTCCTCCTGGGGCAGGTAGCCCATGCCGAGGCGTGCCCGTACGTGCATGGGCAGTCCCGTGACGTTCTCGCCGACAAAGTTGACGACGCCGGAGTCGGGCCGCACGAGCCCGGCCACCATGTAAAAGGAGGTCGTTTTGCCCGCGCCGTTCGGCCCGAGAAGACCTACGATCTCACCGGCGTTGACGGTGAGGTTGACGTCGTCGACGACTTTGCGCTCGTGATAGGTTTTGCAGAGACCTTGTGCGTGGAGTAGCGTTTGCATATCGGTGTTATTTCTTGGTGCCGCCCTGTTCGGTCTGGCTTTGGATGTTGGTGGCGGTGGTGCTCTGCCGACTGCCGGTGATGCGGGCGTTGTTGCGACGGTCAATGCGGACGGCGGCTCCGGCTCCTTCCGAGATGTGGATGTTGTTGCTGTCCGAAAGAGTGACGCGGCGCCCGGAGAGAACTTTTTCGCCCGCAGCAGCGTCGATTTCAAGGCGGTCGCCCGTTGCGCGCACGAGGCGCCCGCTTGCATCGCGGTAGAGGACGGCAACGTCCCCGCTGAGGGTGGCCTTGTCGATCGGTGCAACCGAGGGATCCGCCGCTTTGCCGCCGTAGGGCACGAGGGTGACGTCGATGAGCCCGCTGCATTGCAGGGAGGCATCGGGAGTGCGCGCGGTGCCGCCTTGTTCGGTGTGCAGGCGGCGGAGACCGACGTAGTTGAAGGTCAGGTTGGCGAAGGCTTGCGGCCGTGTATCCGCAGAAGCCGCGGTGCCTCCTTCGCTCTGCGCGGCTTGTCCGGCGGCTTCCGAGGGGCTGTCTTTGGCCGGAGCCGGGTCGAGTTCGAGCTCTACGGGGCCACGGGCAGTGAATCGGCCTTGGGGCGATTCGAGGAAGACCTCGGAACCGGTGGTGATGAGGTTGTCGGCTCGGGTCAGCCGGAGCAGGTCGAGGCAGCGGGCCCGGGCCGGGCCTTTGTCGCTCTCGAACGCAGCGCTGATGCTGCCGCCCGTGGCGCAAATATCGCCTTGTTCGTCGATGATGATGCTCTGTTCGGTCGCGCTCGCGCCGTCGCGAGCCGTGACGGTGATGCTGTTGGCGCCGAAGCTGACCAAGGCTTCATCATCGGCTCGAACGGAGGCCGTGCCCTTTTCGAGGTCGGCTCGGACGTCTTCACCGCTGATGACGTAGGTCTGCGATGAGGTCTGCGACTTTTTGCCCTCCGCAGCGGGTAGCGGTGTGTGCACGAGACGGACGTTTCGGCTTGCTTCGATGCCTTTGAGGCTGTTGTAGCCGGCGATGGCGAGATTGAGTCCGCCGGTTTGTTTGCGCGGCAGGGCGGAGCCTGCTTTCCCTTCGCGGCCGAGGCGGATGGTGACGGGGCCGTCGCAGCTGAAGTCGGTTTCATCGTCGCGGACGGTGAGGCCGTTGCGGGTGCGGATGCAGCCGTCCGAGGCGGTGAAGCGCAGCTCGTCGCGGGCGCTGAAGCTGCCGATGAGGGAGGCGGGGGCAGTCTGTGCTCCGTTGCGCGGCGCAGGGCGCTCGTAGCTGCCTTCGAGGTGTTGCCCGAGTGCGGTGATGTCTCCGTTGGGGGCGAGGTGGATGCCGGTGGCCTTGCTCAGGGTGTTGTTGCCGTATTCGATTCGGCAGGAGTCGCCCTCCGCCAGGCATTCGCCGAGGCGTGCGTCGTAATGCAGGCTTTGGCTGCTCAGTTTCATGCTCGGCCGTTCCGCTGTGGCGACGGCGCTGAAGCGGACGTCTCCGCGGGCGTCGGCTTGGCTGATGCTGCCGAGCTTCATGTCGGCAAACTGACCCATGAAGCCCTTGCCTGCCTTACTTGCTTTGGCCTGATGTCCGGGGCGGTCGGGGGCTTCGTCAAAGGTGACGGTGAGGCCATCGCGGCAGCTCAGAGTGCCGTCTGCACTGCTGAAGCGGCAGGGGCCGACGACGCTCAGTTGCCGCGCGGCGGCGCTGTAGCAGGCTATGCCGTGTTCGGCGTCGAGGCGGTAGGGCTTGCCGTCGCTGTCGATGCCTTGCACGGTGATGTGGCTGCCTTCGGCCAGAATGTTGCCCTGTTCGTCTCCCAGCAGGGAGCCGCGCGCCTCGGCAGAGGGAGTGATTTCGAGCCGATGACGGCTGTTTTCGACAACGATGGGCTCGAGGCTGCCGCTCGTGCTGAGCAGAACGCGGTTGGTTTCCGTGTCGACGAGGGCGTTGGTGGTGCTGATGCGGTAGGGGTCAGCGGTGCTCGGGTCGGCGGGCGGAGATTCGGGCGCGGAGGGAGTTGCGTCGGTGCGTTCACCGCTGCCGGGCTCGCGGCCATTTTGCCCGCGTTTGCCGGGTGCCGTGCCATCCGCCCCGGTGAAGGGAAGCTCGCCTGCGGCCAGAGCGTCGTTGCTTTCGGCAACCTTGGCGTCGACGGCGCGGCGTTCGAGTTGGATCTGCAGTTGGCGCGAGGCGCGCAGCTGCAGGGAGCCGGCGTTGAGGCGCACGCCGTTGACGTAGACGAGACGCGAGTGGCGCACGTCAAAGAGCAGGGCGCCGTCGCTTTCAATGACGGCTTTGCCTTCCTCACTCGTCGGCATGGGGCTTTCGCCGTCTGCGGGGGTGAGGCAGTCTTCGGCTTGGAAGTCGGCCAGCAGGGCCGGCAGTTCATCGATGTGTTGCTGCCAGTCGGTGATGAGCTCGCGCCCGTGTTCGATGAGCGAGTCGGCCGTATCAGGCGTCTCTTCGGCGCTCAGAGGGGTCACGAGTGCCGAGATGAGGCAGAGGGTGAGAAGGTGGCAGCGTTTCATGGTCTCGGGGATTTGCCGGATGCTTCGGGCGCAGCTGCGGGTGCAGCAGGGGTATCGGGCGCGGCCTTAGTACTCGCTTCGGCCGGGGAGGCCGTGCTTCGGCTTCGGGTGGTGAGGGTGGTGCGCACCGGGCCGCGGAGGATGCCGCGGCCCTTGTCCGAAGCGTAGACGGCGCGCGTACCCCGAGCGGTGAATCGCGGATCGCTGAGGGTGGTGCAACGTTCGGTGGTGACGAGGCTGTCGGCGAAGTTATAGCCGGCTTCCTCAGCTTCGAGCCTCGTGGTGAGGTTGCCTGCCCCGTAGAGCAGGGCACAGATGCGTGTGAGCCTGACGGCGCTGCGCGAAACGACTTCAAGCTCTTCGGCCATGAACTTGGCTTCCGCACGGTGTTCGGCATAGCGCGGAATCGTGATGCCTTTGACAACACTGCCGACCGGCAGAAATTGCAGCCCCGGGAACTCGTCGGCCGCGACGGGATCATTGGGGTTGCTCGGCGCCGCTGACAGCGGTGTAAGCAGGGCGGGCAGGATAATGGCCGGAAGAAATCTCACGGGTATCGGACGGTTGAGGGACGCACAGCGGCGGGAACGCTCGCCGTGCCGGAATCAGCGGACCATCTGCGACCAAGCTCGGTGCACGAGCTCGAGGTTGGTGAGAACCTTCTCCAGATCGCTGAGGCGGATTTGGTTCGGCCCGTCGCTCAGGGCGTGGTCGGGGTCGCTGTGCACCTCCATGAAGACGCCGTCAATGCCCATGCTCATGGCGGCATTGGCCAGCACGGGAGCCAGCTCGCGATCGCCGCCCGTGGCGCCGCCGAGGCCGCCCGGGCGCTGCACGGAGTGGGTGGCGTCGAAAACGACGGGGCAGCCGTATTGCTTCATCCAGTACATGCCGCGCATGTCGACGACGAGGTTGTTGTAGCCGAAGGTGGTGCCGCGCTCGCAGAGCATGTACTGCGTGCAGCCGAAGGCATCCATCTTCTCGCAGATGTTTTTGCAGTCCCAAGGGGCGAGAAATTGGCCTTTTTTGATGTTGACGGGGCGCCCGGATTTGGCGCAGGCCTCCAGCAGGTCGCTCTGGCGGCAGAGGAAGGCCGGCACTTGGAGCAGGTCGACGTACTCGGCCGCACGCGTGGCCTGCGCTTCGGTGTGCACGTCGGTCATCACCGGGATTTGCATCTCCTTGCCGATTTCGGCGAGGATGCGGCAGCCGGTCTCGAGACCGAGGCCGCGGAAGCTCTTGACGCTGGTGCGGTTGGCTTTGTCGTACGAGGCTTTGAAGACGAAGGGAAGCTTGAGCCGATCGCAGATCTCTTTGATGCTGCGGGCCATCTGCCACGCGAACTCTTCGCTTTCAAGCGAACAGGGACCAAGCAGGTAGAACGGGCGGGAGCCGCCGACTTCAACGTTTTGAATGAAAAAGCTCATGGGTGCGAAGGAAGGGGTGTGAGAAGTGGGGGGAGTCAGTGTGTTCGGTGGTGAAACGAAAGCCTGCTCGGGGCGCTTCGCGCGGTGCCGCTCAGCTGAGCAGCAGAAGGCTCACGGGGCTGTAGAGCAGGGTCTGAAGCCGCGCGGCGATGCGGCTCGCTTCGGTTTCGGGAATGGTGGTCGAGACGTATAAGGTGTAGGGGAGTTCGAGGCTGCGGAGGTCTTCGGCGCCGGCGAGAATGCCGACTTTCTGGGACTGACCGCGCACGAGCAGAGCGAAGCCCGGCCGCTTTCGCGCGCTGAGGTGCGCAGCCACCTGAGCCCGCGTGGTGTGCGCGTCGCAGACGACGATGTGCGGTGCGTAGCCTTCGGGGATGTCTCTGTTGAGTCGCGTTTCGCGTGCGACTCGGAAGATGGTCTTGTGTTTGGCGTCGCGGATGGCCGAGAGCTTCTCGCCGCTGGCCTCAAAGAGCAGGACGTCGATCTTACCTTCGGCGTCTTCCCAGACGGGGCAGCTGCAGCAGGCTTTGACAACGGCGCGCACAATGTAGTCGAAGAGCGAGTAGCGGCGATCCAGCAGCTTTTCGCACTGCACCGCGATGGGCAGGCTGATTTCGGCCAGAGCCTGCATGCCGACGGTGGCGTCAAAGATGTAATAGCCGTCTTTTTGCGGTCGCGTGGGGGGCAGGGTGGGGTCCGCGTAGGTCGTCTTGCCTCGGCGGCGCAGAGGGCCTGCGGGCGAGAGGACGTCGGCAGCCATGATGCGACCGCGCGGGCCGCTGCCGCTGAGCTGCCCGGGGTCGATGCCGCGGCGTTCGCACAGTTTGCGGGCTAGGGGTGAGATGAGCATGGTGGGTCTTCGGCGGCTGTTGGCTGCGGCGCCGGCGGAATGCGCGGCCGGGCGCGGGCGAAGCATCCGAGCGGGGACGGCCGCAGCGTCCCCGCCCGGTGTGGGGAGGTGTTCGGAATCAGGCCGTGTAACGCACTTCGCCGTCGATGATGGTCATGAGGGCATCGAAGTCGGCGTTGAGCAGGACGAGGTCGGCCGTGTAGCCCGGGCTGACCTTGCCGAGCCCCTTGAGACCGAGCGACTCGGCCTGGTTGAGCGAGGTGGCCTTGACGAGCTCGCTGAGCGGGCGGCCGGTGATCTCGTGCACATTCTTGAGGCCCTTGGCGTAGCGCAGGGTCGAGCCGGCGAGGTTGCCGGATTCGAGGCGGGCGACGCCGTCCTTGACCATGATGGGCAGACCGCCGAGCTGGCCGGGGCCGTCGGGCATCCACGAGCAGGCCAGCGAGTCGGTGATCATGATCATCTGGCTGATGTCCTTGTTGGTGAAGGTGAGGTTGAGCATGTCGCGGCACAGGTGAATGGTGTCGCAGATAATCTCAATCTTGATGTCGCGATCGAGCATGCCCGAGCCGACGAGGCCGATTTCGCGATGGTGCTGCGGGCTCATCTGGTTGCAGAAGTGGGTGAGGTGCTTCAGACCGGCGGCCTTCGCCTTCATGAAGTCGGCGTGTGTCGCGGCCGAGTGGCCTGCTGAACAGGTGATGCCCGCTGCCGTCGCCTGAGCGATGAACTCGAGCGCTCCGGGCATTTCCGGCGCCAGCGAGATGTAGAGCACGGGGTAGATCGCGGCCAGAGACATCACCTCGTCGATATCGGCCGGGCGCACGAAGGCGGGATTCTGAGCACCGCACTGGCGGGGGTTGATGTAGGGCCCCTCCAGATGCACGCCGGGAGTCTTGGAGCCGGTGGGGTTGGCGGCGTAGGTCTTGACGCACTCGCAGACGTCCATGAGCGTCTTGGTGCCGAGGGTGAGGGTGGTGGGCAGCCAAGTGGTGACGCCTTCTTTCATCTTGCAGTCGGCGATGGTGCGGATGCTCTCGACCGAGCAGTCGCAGGTGTCGCAGCCGCCGGCGCCGTGCGAGTGGATGTCGATGAAGCCGGGCAGAAGCATGTTGCCGCCGGCGTCGATGGTCTTGTCAGCCTCGGGCAGGGGGGCACCGGGCTGCAGCACGTCGGCGATGCGATTGTCGACGATGAGGACGGATCCGCCGACGAGGTCGATGCCGGGGGAGATGATGTGTGCGTTGGTGATGAGTGTTTTCATGTGAATATGCAGTCGTCGGGGTGCTCTGCCCCTGCTTTCGCATGGTATCTTACCGATTGCGGGGGCCGCTTTCAAGTTCAAAATCCGTTCGCGGTGCGTGTTTTTTCCTCAGAGCGCTTTTCCGTGAGAGCTTTCCCGCGAGTGTTTCGCCGAGAGCCGCTTCCCGCCGGCACTTCCCGTCAGCGCCTTGCTGAGCCTGTTTTCGGTGAAGCCTTTCCGGAGCGTGTTTCCCGTGAACCCTTTCCGGAGCGTGTTTCCCGAGAATCCTTCCGCGTGAGCCTTTCCCGAGAACCTTTCCGCGCGAGCCGTTTTCCGCGAGCCCTTCCGCGTGAACCTTTCCCGCGGGTGTTTCCCGCGAGCGGTTTCGCTGAGCGGGAGGCCGCGCTCGTGCTCGCGGCGGCTCTCAGCGGGTGAGCAGGTCGCGCTGCCAGCTCATGAGTTGCTCCAGCCCCCGCTGCTCGTCGGCGGCGATGGCCTCGAGCTGGGCTCGCGAAGCAATCAGCGAGGGGTCGAGGTCGAGCTCTTCGGCCAAGGCGTTGCGCCGCGCGGACCACTGGTCGAGGCGCTCATCGAAGTGGGCGTCCTGCTCCTGGTGCTCGCGGTGGGGACGCTCGGGGTAGTCCTCCTCATCGAGGGTTTGGAACTGCTCAATCGCCTTGCGCAGGCGAGCCGCGCGGTGAGCGGCCATGTGGGCGGGCGGGGGAACGACGCGGAACTCCTGAAGCGCCAGACTCCAGCGCAGCAGATCGTCGTTGGAGCAAACCATAAAGGCGGGGCGATCCCAGTGCGCCGCTTCGCTGTCGCGCCAAGTCCAGAGTGCGCGCAGGGCGGCCAGCCCTCGCCGATTAAACTTGCCGCAGCCCTTGATGCGCCACGGGTCGCGGTTGCCGGCGGCGAAGCGCTCGCGGCCGCGCTCCAAGTTGGTGACGCAGCTCTCGATGAACCAGTCGTAGCGAGACTTTTGCCGCAGCTCGTCGCTGAGCTTGTCCGCCATCTCCAGCATGTAGCGGACGTCGCCCTGAGCGTACTCCTGCATGGCCGGCGGTATGGGGCGGCGCCCCCAGTCGGCCTTCTGATTCTTTTTGCTCAGCACGATGCCGTAGTAGTGCTCGACGAGGGCGGCGAGGCCGAATTGGCGAAAGCCGACGAGGCGCGCGGCAATTTGCGTGTCGAGAATCATGCGGGGCAGAACGCCGTAGGCATGCTGGAAGAGGCTCATGTCGTAATCCGCTCCGTGCATCCAGACCTCGCTCTCTTGCAGCCAGTCCGTGAAGAGCCGCATATCGTCGATGGCCAGCGGATCGATGATATCGACGCCCTCGGCATCGGCGTATTGAATGAGACAGAGTTTTTCGCGGTGGCGGTGCAGGCTGTCCGCCTCGAGGTCGAGCACGGTGCGTCCGGCGGGTTGCCGGGCGGCGCGGTGTTTCCACGCGGCGAGGGATTCGATGTCAGTGATCATTAACGGGCGCTATATTACATGAAGGTCGGGACTTTTGCAAGCCTGAAGAGTGCGACCGACGTGCGGATATCGCGCCGCTGCCCTGCGGCCGACGCGCGTCGTCGCACGCAGCCCTTTTCTCTTGCCAGTCTCTGCCCCCTGCGCTATAATGCCCGCGCTATGAAAGAATACGCACAACAGCTTTTGCGTTACCCCGAGATGGGTATTTCTCTGGATTTCTCCAAGCTGCCGCTGACCGATGCCTTCCTCAGCGAGATGAAGCCGCTGATCGATCGCGCCTACAGCGATATCGCCGCGCTTGAAGGCGGCGCGATTGCCAACCCCGATGAGAACCGCATGGTGGGGCATTATTGGTTGCGCAACAGTGCGATTGCTCCCACGGCCGAGCTGCGCGCCAAGATTGACGGCCCGCTGGACGATCTGAAGGATTTTGCCGCCCGCGTGCTCGGCGGTGAGCTGAAGGCTCCCTCCGGCGAGAAGTATACGACCTGCCTCGTCATCGGCATCGGCGGTTCGGCGCTGGGCCCCGAGCTGGTGGCGGATGCGCTGCCGGCAGGCGGTCTGACGATGCGTTTCCTCGATAACACGGATCCCGACGGCATGTACCGCGTGCTCGACGAGCTGCCTCTGGCCACGACGCTCGCCGTGGTCATTTCCAAGAGCGGCGGCACGCCCGAGACGCGCAACGGCATGGTGTGTGCTCAGGCCTATTTTGAGTCCAAGGGCTTCTGCTTCGCCAAGCAGGCGGTTGCCGTGACCGGCGTCGGCTCGAAGCTCGACAAGGTGGCGGTGAGCGAGGGATGGGTGAAGCGCTTCCCGATGGAGGATTGGGTGGGCGGCCGCACGTCCGAGACGTCGGTGGTGGGGCTGGTTCCGGCGGCTCTTCAGGGCGTGGATGTCGATGCTCTGCTCAAGGGCGCGGCGGACATGGACGCCCGCACGCGCGTGGCCGACACGGCGAAGAACGCGTCGATGAAGCTGGCTCTTGCCTGGTATGCGGCCGGTGAGGGCAAGGGCAAGAAGGACATGGTGGTGCTGCCCTACAAGGACAGCCTCGTGCTCTTCTCCAAGTATCTCCAGCAGCTCATCATGGAGTCGCTCGGCAAGGAGCTCGACCTCGACGGCAAACTCGTCAATCAGGGAATCGCGGTTTACGGCAACAAGGGATCCACCGACCAGCACGCCTACGTCCAGCAGCTGCGCGACGGTCTGAACAATTTCTTCGTGACCTTTATCGAGGTGCGACGCGCACCGAAGGATCAGGTGAAGGTGGAGGATTCGTTCACGGCCGGCGATTATTTGCAGGGCTTCCTGCGCGGTACGCGCAAGGCGCTGGCCGAGAGCGGTCGCAAGAGCATCACGATTTCGATTCCGACGGTGAATGCCTACACGCTCGGTATGCTCATCGCGCTCTTTGAGCGTGCGGTGAGTTTCTACGCCAGCCTCATTCACATCAATGCCTATCACCAGCCCGGCGTGCAGGCCGGCAAGCTGGCGGCCAACGTTTTCCTCAAGCTGCTGGCTGCGGCAGAGGGCGCGCTGACGACGACGCCGGCCACGGCGACCGAGGTCGCTGCGAAGGTGCAGGCCGATGAGGAGGATACCTACCACGCCCTCGTGCATATTGCCGAGTCCGGCAAGGCTAAGTGGGTGCTCAGTGAGGAGGGCCCCTGCTCCGATACCTTCTCCCTCTGAGCTCAAGCTCTTGAGAAATGCCTCTCACCCTGCCGCAGGCTCTGCGGCAGGGTTTTTTGTGGCGCCGTTCGAGAGGGGAGAAAGCCTTTGCTCGGTTGGCTTTACTCGGCCGTCTTTGCACGGCTGTTTTTGTCCGGCCGTCTTTCTCCGTCGTCCGCAAGAGCGGTCGTGCGTCAGGAGGCGGAGCAGCCCGGCGTCAGGAGGCGGAGAGGCCGTGCGTCAGGAGGCGGAGCGGCCGTGCGTCGGGAAGAGGGCTCGGCCCGGCACCGAGAGACGGAGCGGATGGGCGCGCCGAGTACGGCTGATGGCGGGCGATGCGTGCCGAGCGTGAGACGAGCGGGCGATGCGTCGGGCCGGGGAAGGCGAATCCTGCGCTCAGGAGCGGAAGGAGCCGTTGCGCCGCCGGCGTCGGCGCGAGAGCGCGGGAATGAGCATCAGCCAGCAGAGCAGCATGGCCGAGAGCTTGAACCACTGATGGGCGGCCAGCCCCGACCGCGCAGCGGAGATGAGGATGCCGAGCAACACGAGGAGAATGACGCCTTTGATCCAGCGCGGCAGCGGCTTGAGCACGATGAGAGCCAGCAGAAGGGCCGCGAGAGCGAGCAGGATGCCCCAGACACTCGTCGGCAGGAACGGAGAGTACTCCAGCACGGCACTGTGAGCCGGCACTTGCCGAGAGCTCTTTTCGGTGTGCAGGGTGCCGAGAAGCTCCGAGAGGGTGCGCCCCATGCGGTCGAGTCGGCTGTTGATTTTGCGGCCGTCGGTGGGGCGTTCGATGACGACGGCATGGGGAAAGAGCTCGTCTGCGGACGGTCTTGCGTCTTTGTCTGCCGGGCTTCCGGTGCTGACGAGGTCGGTGAGGCGCAGGGGGGTGATGCCGGCGTGAACGAGTTTGATGCGGCCGTTGTCGTCAAGGGGAATGATGCGGCTGCCGATGCGGATATTTTTGCCGAGGTCGACGCGGATATCGGCCGGTGTCAGACCGTGGGCGCGCAGGGCGACCCGCAGCGGAAGCGTGGGCATGGTCTCGCCGTTCCAGCGCATGAGCAGGGGGAAGGAAAGATCCGGATCGGAGGAGGGGTCTTGGGTGAGCGGTTCATCTTCGATCCAGTCCGGTGCCCAGTCGGCGTTGATGCCGTCGGGAGTTTCCGCCAGTCCGTTGGGCAGGGGGCGGTTGGCCGAGGGCAGGCCGGAAGGGTCGCCGCTGATGCGGTCGGGGGGAATGGCGAAGTCGCGCAGCACGAGGGGGGTAAAGTCCGCCTGAGCAGCCGTGCGCCCGCGCAGGCCGAGGGTGGCCGCCTTGAAGCGTCGGAGCACTTCGCTGAGGATGTTGCGGGTGATGTCCGCCGTTTCGTCGGACCAAGTGAGGGGCGACGAGATGGCCAGCGCCGTGACGCCGCGATCGGAGAGCTTGGCGGCGATGACGGCCAAATCGCGCGGGCCGAGGGGCAAGGCGGCGAAGGTTTCGTGAACGGTCTCATCGTCCAGCAACAGGGTGCCGACGGTCGGGCAGGTGACGTAGTGGTGCTCCTGCGTTTCGGTGCGGGTCTCGACGGGTTCCGAGCTGTCGAGCCTCAGTTGCAGGGTGGCCTCGCTGCCGCTGCCGCCGAGGCGGGCCAGATGCTCGTAGAGCCAGGTGTCCGCCGGGCGCGTGAGTCGCGGCGGTATCAGGCAGATGAGGCTGATGAGGAGCAGCCAGCTCAGAGGGGAGAAGCGAATCTTGCGGCTTCGGGAAGACATGGGATGAGGGTAGCAGTGAGAGTGTTCGGGGGGATGAGGTCGATGGCTTCGCGCAGGTGCTTCAGACCGATGGGGATGAGGTCGAGGTATTCGGGCTTGCCTTGGTTGTAGCCGATGTTGGCGTAGGCTCCCAAGGCTTGCATGATGCGCTGCAGGGCGCAGGCGGCAAAGCGTTCGGGGTCGACGGGCGCACCGCTGAGCTCGGCCCAGGCGTCGAGCAGTTCCGTGCGCTGCTCCGGCAGCATGGGCATGTGAGCGTCAAAGAGCAGCGAGGCGAGGTCGTACTCGCGCAGTCCCATGCGCATGCCCTGAAAGTCGACGAGCCAGGCGACCCCGTCGCGAATCATGATGTTGGGCGATTGGCAGTCGCGGTGCACGGGAACGCGGGCTTGCGAGGCGAGCCAATCGGCGACGCGCCGCGGAGCTTCGGTTTGCAGAAAGGCGTCAGCATCACCGACGAGGTGGCGGCCGATGAGGTGTTGGGCGAAGTATTCCTGCTCCCAGCGGTAGAGGGCGGCATCGAAGGGGGGCTGTAGCGGCCAATCGGGTACGAGCGCGTCGAGCTGCCGGAGGGTGCGGAAGGCGGCCAGCCAGGCGTCGCGCTTGACGGGCCACGAGGCGTCGCGCAGGCGGACGAGTTCGCAGGGGCCGAGGTCGGTGACGAGGCAGGCGCCGCCGTCGTCGGGCAGGCGGCGCTCGGCGAGGACGGCGGGTACGGGGATCCCGGCGCGGGCCAGCCCGCGGGCTGCGGGCAGAAAGGAGTTGTTGTCCGCCCGCTCATTCGTCCAGCAGATGCCCAGCACCCCGCCGCCGCGCAGGATGATGCGACCCGACGCGCCCGAGGTGACGGCTTTCAGTTCGTCGGGGCGCGGGGTGCTGCCTCTGAGTTCGCCTATCATCTCGGCGATGATGATGGGGGCCCTTTGCCGGAGGTTCATGCGTCGATTCAAGGCTGTGTTGCAGTGCAAGGCGGGAGGAGGGCGCGGCGCAGGGCATCAGTCGAGGCTGAAGAATTTGCCGGTGTCCTTGCGTTGAGCCGCCGGACTCGGGGCGGCGCTGCGGTCGGGGGCTGCGGAGGCAGGAGAGGCCGCGGGGGTAGAGGATACAGCGGATACAGCCGAGGCAGAGGATTCTGCGGAGGCGGCGGAGGCAGCGGAGGCAGAGGAGGCAGAGGAGTCGGCGGGGGCAGAGGATTCAGCGGAGGCGGCAGCTCCTTTGTCGCCGGACTCAGTCGACTCGGCCTGCGGCGACGAGTCCGCGGCATCCTGCCCGTGGGGGCGGGCGTTTCGGGCAAGGGGCGGGGTGACCTGCCGGGGGGCGCAGCCCGGGCCGCGGCGCAGGTCCTTTTCATCGAGGTCGAAGAAGCTGGCTGCCTTTTCCTCTGCCTGTTGTTTTTTCGGGGGCTTCGGCGAGGAGGCGGGCGGCGTGCTCGGTCCGGCGACGGAGACGGGCGCAGCGGCTTTCATCTTCAGTTCGATGTTGGTGCGCTGCACCTGACAGGCGATCTGGATGAGCATGTAGAGACCGGCCGCCATGAAGAGCGGTGTCCCGGCGGTGAGCAGGGCGTCCGCGAAGTCGACGGCCTTCATGCCTTGGCTGAGGTGTGTCAGGACATCATACAGCCTGACGCCTCCGCAAAAGACGAGGATGACGACGACCATGTTTGAGAGGATAACGCCGAAGAACATGACTTAAGTTTAACGGTCGGAAGTGAAATGTCAAGGGTATAGAGACGTCTTGCAGCGCTTGTTTGTCGATGCCCCTGCCGGAGAGCTTTTATAAAAGGCGCCGCGCTCTCCGTCGGACGGAGGCGCGGCGCGGTGCCGATAGGGATATCTCCGGGCGCTCAGCTCTGTGCCTGAGGCGTTTCCGCGGCGGCGGGAGCGTCTTTCGAGGCTGTTTCGGCATGGCTCTTGCCGAGGTAATCGGGCAGTTGCACGCCGACGCTCGACGCGAGCTCGTGCAGGGGCAGGGTTCCGGTGACGAGGTCTTGCACGAAGCCGCCCACCGAGCCGCTCTTGCCGCTGCCGCCGCCCATGACGACGACTTTGTCGAAGCTGAGGTTGCGCACGGCGCTGGCTTGGGTCTCGACAATCGCGGGCAGCTGTTCGGTGACCAGCAGGCCGGAGGCAGCGCGCGCATCGCCGGCGGCGGAGACGATCTCTCGGAAGCCGTTGGCTTTAGCCTCCAGCTGCGCCTGAATGGCTGCGGCCTGACCGCGACCGACCAGCTCGAGACCCTCACCTTCGGCCTTCTTCTTGAGCAGGAGCGCGTCAGCTTCACCTTGGGCAAGCTTGATGGCGGCGCGGCCTTCAGCTTCTTTGGCAATGATGAGCGCGTCGGCCTTGCCCTGCTGCTCTTTGACGAGGACGGCCGCCGCGGCTTCGGCGGCGATTTCCTGTTTGCGCTTGAGGATTTCAGCCGCGACGATTTCATTGGCGGTCTGCGTGGCTCGCTCGAGTTCCGCACGCTGCAATTCGGCTTCTCGGTTGGCGACGTAGCCGGCCTGCTCGGCGCGTGCGGCCTGCTCGCGCTCCGCCACTTCAGCGATTCGGTGGGCTTCGGCCTGTCTCACTTTGAGCTTGGCGTTTGAATCGGCCACCTTCATCTGGGCTTCGTTGCTGCCTTCGACGGCGGCGGCGTTGGCCATGGCGACTTGGATGGTTTGCTCGCGCAGGGCTTCGGCTTTGCCGATTTCACCGCGGCGGGTTTCATCCGCCACCTTGATCATGGCGTCGTTGATGGCGCGGGCGGCGGCTTCCTGACCGAGGGCGGCGATGTAGCCCGAGGCGTCGCGGATGTCGGTGATGTTGGCGTTGATGAGGTAGAGACCGACTTTGTGGAGTTCGACGTCGACGCCGCCGGTGATGCCGCGGATGAGTTTTTCTCGGTCAGCGTTGATTTCTTCAATGGTCAGCGAGGCGATGACGACGCGCATCTGGCCCATGATGATTTCCGAGGCCAGGTCGCGGATGTCCTGCCGCGTGCGGCCGAGCAGGCGGCTGGCGGCGTTCTGCATGATTTCCGGCTGGGTGCTGATGCCCACGATGAAGGAGGAGGGGACGTCGACGCGGATGTTCTGGCTGGAGAGCGCACCCTTGAGCGGCACGTCGATGTTGAGCGGGTTGAGATCCATGTAGGCGTAGTTCTGGATGACGGGCATCACGAAGGTGGCGCCGCCGTGCAGACACTTGGCCGAGCGCCCGGCGCCCACCTTGCCGTAGACAATGAGGATTTTGTCTGACGGGCACATCTTGTAGCGCGAGAAGAGCCAAGCGATGGAGCCGATGATGAAGACGACGAGGACGCAGACGGCGATGATGGGGGCTGAGGACGATTCGGAGGCGGTATCGGCCGCAGCGAGGAGCAGGTGGTGGTTCATGTTGTGATCGGGTTGGGGAAGATTGTTGAGAGGGGGAGAGAGACGAGGCTTGCGGGGCGGATGGGCGGGTGGGGAATGG
>DXFQ01000121.1 GCA_019114365.1 Candidatus Parakkermansia intestinigallinarum
ACGGCGGGGCGTTTTGCGCGGAGACCTCGGCAGCACCCTCAATCGGGAGTGCCGCTGCGGCTCGCTTATTTGCCGGTCTTGCCGAGCGTGTAGCCGGCATAGCTCTCCGTATTGTAGAGAGGCTGCCCTTCCGGAACCGCGTAACCGATGCTCTTGCGGATGGCGAGGAAGTCGGCCACGCCCTCGGGCCCCACCTGATTGAGCGGAGCCTTGTGCAGACCCGCCATGAGAATCATGCGGCAGTAAGCGTCGGCGTTCTCCATGAACCACTCGGCCTCCTCCACGTGGCGACCGCCCGTGATGACGCCGTGATTCTCCATGAACACAACGGTCGACTGCTTCGACGCCTCCGCCACCGCCTGAGCCGTCTCCACCGAGCCCGGCGTGCCGTAGGGCGCCAGAGGAATGTGCCCGAGGAAGATATCAGCCTCGGGGTTGATGCCCGAAGGCGGCGTCTGCCCCGCGAAGAGGAAGGCGTTGCAGTGCGCCGGGTGAGCGTGGATGCAGGAGTTGACACCCGAGGCCTTCATCATCGCAATATGCGTCTTCACCTCGCTGGTGGCGGGGCGGTAACCGGCCTTCTGGCGGGCATTCATATCGACGAGGCAGATATCCTCCTCCGTCATGAAACCCTTGGAGCAGAGAGTCGGCGAGCACAGCAGGAGATTCTGCGCCACGCGCACCGAGATATTGCCGCCGTTGCCGTCGACGAACTCGCGCTGCCAGAGGCGACGGCCGATGTCGACCATGCGCTGTTTGATGATGCGCAGCTCCGGCGAGTTAAAGAAGTCGGCGACCTCTTCGCGCGTGACGGGGTTGTATTTCTCCCACGGAAAGATTTTGTCGGGGAGGGGCGGAGTGATGTACCAATCGTCTTCTTGTGACATAGCGTTGTGTAATCAGGGGTTAAGGGATGTATAGAGCTCGCTCTGCGAGCCGGGTTCATAGGTGGTGTAACTGATGCCGAAGGCGTCGCGCGCCGCCTCGGGGCTCGCGCAGATGCCGGCTCCGGCCAGAGCGAACATCGCGGCTCCGAGCACCGTGCTCTCTTCGACATTTGACACGCGCACGGGCAGCTGCAGGATATCGGCTCGCATCTGCGTCCACACCTTGTTGCGCGCAGCCCCGCCGACGAGCAGCAGACTCTCGGCGCGGAAACCGCCCACCGATTCGAGCCGCTTGAGGCGCGACTTGAGGCGATAACTCAGCGCCTCCATCGCCGCGCGGTAGATATGCCCGCGCGTGCGGCCGAGCACCAGGCCGTTGATCGCGCCCTTTCGATCGCCCGAGGCCAGAAAATCGGGCACGAGACTCACGCCGTCGCAGCCCGGTGCAACCGCTGCCGCCTCCGCATCCATCGTGTCGTAGTTTTCACCGCGGTAACAGGTGGACTTCACCCACTCGATGATGCCCGAGCCCACCCACTGCAGACCCGGATTGTAGAGACCGGGGCGGGCATCGTACTCGGCCGTCGCGCCGTCGGCGTAGTCCTCGGCGCTCAGCTCGGCCTTGCCGCTGCGCACCATCAGAATCTCCCAAGTGCCCGATGAGAGCACCGGCTGGTTCTCCGCGGCACCCGAGCCGAAAATCGCAAACTGCGTGTCGTGCCCGGCGGAAACAACCGGCACACCCGCCAGCTCGGGAAGCCCCATCGCCTCCGCCGCTGCCGGCAGCACCCGGCCGATGACTTCACCCGCGTCGACCATGCGGGGGAAGAGCTCGCGGCGCAGCCCCGCAGCCTCGAGAATGCGGGGCGAGAAATCGCCCGTCGCGAGATCCGTCATCTGCGACGTGCCGGCCATCGTGCGATCCGTCGCCATGACGCCCGTCAGGCGGTGGGCAAAGATGTTGGAGATAAAGAGCCAAGCGCAGGCGCGATCCAGAAGCTCGGGGCGATTCTCCCGCAGCCAGATCAGCTTGTAGAGCGTGTTGAAAGCGAAGGCGCCGACGCCGCTGATGCGGTTGAGCTCCTCCTGCGCGATGTAGCGGTCGATATCGCGCATCACCTCGCCCGTGCGCGGGCACTTCCACGAGATAACGGGGTAGAGGAGCTTCCCCTGTTCATCGACAAGGGCGCCGTCGACGCCGAAAGTCGTGATCGTAACGGCTTTGACGAGGCGGCGATCGAGGCCCTCGAGGGCTCGTACCGCGCATTCGCTCAGCTGGCGGAAAATGCGATCGGCATCCCAGACGTGGAAGTCGGGATTCTCGTCGCCGGGCAGAGTGGCGTTGGGCTGAGAGGCTTTGCCGACGAGGCGTCCGCACTCATCGACCAGCATGGCGCGCACATTCGTCGCACCGCAGTCCAGACAGAGGATATACATGAGAAGCTGTCAAAAAGAAATGAAAGAAAGAGGCAGTCGCCGAGAGCTTGAAGGGCATGTCCCTCGGAGCCGCCGTGGCGCAGGCTTGACCGCCATGCCGCAGGTTCATGAGCCGAAGCCTCCCCGAGGCGCCGGAAAGACGCCTCGGGGAGCCCGCTGCATCAGCTGCGGCAGTGCCGCATCAGTACTTGCCGTAGAGCGGACCGAAATTCGCGCAGGCGCGGAAATCGGCACCCTCGAGATCCGTCGTGCCGTGCAGACCCCAAGCCGACGGGCGATAGATCTGACTCTCGGGCACATTGTGAGCGTAGACCGGAATGCGCAGCATCGAGGCCAGCGTCAGCACATCGGCACCGATGTGGCCGTAGGTGAAGGCCCCGTGGTTGGCGCCCATGTTGGCCATCACATTGTAGACGCTGTCGAAGGCACCCTTGCCCGTCAGGCGCGGCGTGAACCACGTCGTCGGCCAACCCGGGTCCGTGCGCTCGTCGAGCGTCTTGTGCACCTCGGCCGGCAGATCCACCGTCCAGCCCTCGGCCACGATCAGCACCGGGCCGAGACCCTTCACGATGTTGAGGCGCATCAGCGTCACGGGGACATCGCCCTTCGAGAGATAGCGCACCGAGTAGCCGCCGCCGCGGAAGTACTCGCGGTTGGCCGGGCACCAGACAGCTTGGCTGATCATCTTGTCGGCATCCTCCGGCGTGACATCCCAGTGCTTCTTCATCAGGGGCTTGCCCTCGGCATCCGTGCAGGCCATGCAGCCGTCGAGCGCGGCGGAACCCGAGTTGATGAGGTGAATGATGCCGTTGGCGGCTTGACCCGTCAGCTCGTAGCCCGTCACGCGCTTCACGGCCTCCGGGCTCCAGTAGGTGCGCACGTCGGCAAAGACATTCGCCTGACCCGTCAGCAGGTAGCCGAAGAGCAGGCAGGCACCGTTGAGCGAATCATTCTCCGTCGCGAAAGGCATCGGCGCACGCGGCCCGTTCCAGTCGAAGGTCGAGTTGAGAAGCGTCTCGGCGATATCGCCGTTCGGGTAAAAATCCGTCCAGTGGCGCTGGCCCTGGAAGCCGCCGACGAGAGCCTGATAGCCGAGGCTCTCCTCCTCGCGGTCGATCTCCTTGAGCTTCGGATTGCCCTGCATCATATCGCGGAAGATCATCGCCATGAGCACGCTCTCCTTGAAGGTGCGGCGGCGGCCTTCCTCATCGAGTTTCAGGTCGGGGCGGTTGCGATCCTCGGCAAACTTGAAGTGAGCATCGGCCCACTGCATCGCAATCTTGTACTCCTCCTCATCGTAGATCTTCTGATCGATACGGCGGCGCACCTCCGTCATATCGACGGCCTGCACGCGAATGCCGAGATATTTCTCCCAGAACGAGTGATCCACGATAGATCCGGCAATGCCCATCGAGCAGCCGCCGATCGAAAGATAGCCCTTGCCGCGCATCGTCGCGACGGCGAGACCCGCACGGCAGAAGCGCAGAATCTTCTCCGCCACGTCCGCCGGAATCGACGTATCATCCGCGTCCTGAACGTCCTTGCCGTAGATCGAGAAGGCGGGCAGGCCCTTCTGGTTGAGCCCGGCGAGAGCTGCGGCGAGGTAGACCGCGCCGGGGCGCTCCGTGCCGTTGAAACCCCAGATGGCCTTGGGCATGCAGGGATCCATGTCAATCGTCTCGCTGCCGTAGCACCAGCAGGGCGTCACGGCGAGTGAAACACCGACGTTGTTCGCCTTGAACTTGTCTGCACAGGCTGCGGCCTCAGCCGGGCCGCCGATGCAGGTGTCGGCGATGATGCACTTCACGGGCTCGCCGGAAGCGTGGCGGATATTGGCCTCAATCAGCGCGGCGGCTGCCTTGGCCATATTCATCGTCTGATCCTCGAGCGACTCGCGGACGCCGAGGCGGCGACCGTCAATCGTCGGACGAATACCGATCGTGGGGAGTGTCGTTTTCATGAGAATATGATGTTTGATGGATTCGGAAAAGAGGGAATGGTCTTGCCGGCCTCAATCCTTGCTGTTGTGCGCGTTGCGGAAGCGCAGGGCATAGGAGAGTACGATGACGAGGCAGACGGCGAGAACGTAATAGCTGGAGCGCAGCGCGGCTTCAGGCCCGCTGTAGAGACCGAAGGCCAGCGCGCTGAGCGACTCGTGCTCGAGGCAGTAGGCGAACACGGGCGGAATGGCGGCACCGCCGAGAATCGCCATGACGAGCCCGGCTGCGCCGAGCTTCGAATCCTGCCCCAAGTTGCGCAGCGCGATGCCGTAAATGGTCGGGAACATCAGCGAGAGACAGCCCGAGATAGCCACGACGCAGAGCAGACCCGCGATGCCGGGCAGGTAGACGGCACCCATGCAGAGAGCCAGACCCAGAACCGCCATGAGCGCCATCATCGAGGCCGGGTTGAACTTCTTCATCAGAGCCGTGCAGACGAAGCGCATGACGATGAAGCAGCACATGGCCGCGATGTAGAAGTACATGGCCGTCTTGTCATCGTAGCCCATGACCTTGTCACCGTAGTGCAGCACGTAGACCCAGGCCATCGTCTGCAGACCGACGTAAAAGAACTGCGTGAGAACGCCCCAGCGGTAGCGCGGCCGCGCCAGCAGACTGCGCAGCGAGGCGGAGAAGGAGCGAGCGGGCCGGCTGTCATCCTCCTCGCCCGGGGCAGAGGCATTGGGCGTCTTGGTGAAGACGAAGGCGAACCACAGCAGCAGCACGACGGCCGCCAGCACCACGTAGGGCGTGACGAGCCAGATGAGGTTTTGGCTGAGCTGCTCATCGCTCAGCACCTCCCCGGGGCGCACCTGCACCATGTTGTCGAAGATGACGTAGGTGGCGACCAGCAGGCCGATGAGACTGCCGACGGGGTTGAACTGCTGCGCGAAATTGAGGCGGCGCACCGCCGTCTCCTGCGAGCCCATCGAGAGAACAAAGGGATTGCAGGTCGTCTCGAGAATGGAGCAGCCGCTGGCGTAGACGAAAATTGAGCCGAGGCAGATGCCGTAGCTGTGGAAGATGGCGGCGGGCACGTAGCCGAGCACGCCGAAGAAGAAAACGCCCAGCCCCAGCAAAACGCCCGCCTTGTAGCTGTACTTCTTGATGAGGATGGAGGCGGGAATGGCCAGAACAGCGTAGGCGCCGTAGTGCGAAGAGACGGACATGATCGTGCCCATCTCCGTCAGCTCGGGGAAGACACTGCTGAACGCCTTGACCAAGACCTCGGCCATGGCGTTGACGATGCCCCAGAGGGCAAAGCAGGTGACAAGCAGGATGAAGGGCAGCCGATACCGGCGCGGGACGATGGGTTCGCTGGCGGAGGGTTGGTTTTGCATGAAGAGAGCTAGGTGTTAGACGTCCGGGGCGGGGTGTGCACTAAAGAATCGGCGAAACGCGCCGACGCAGGGCACCCCCATGATCTTATGGTAGCATGACAGCTCTGCTTGGCAAGCAAAAAAGACGGCCTTTTTGTCATATGGCGCCGCTTTGCCGCAGGCCTCGGCGGCGAACGAAGCCCCGATGCGGCGGCACAAGGCCTTCCTCCGCAGGGCATGGCGTTCCTCCGACGGGCATGGCGTTCCTCCGCCGGGTACTGCGTCCCGCCTCAGTTTTCATGCCGCCGAGGCAGGGGCTTGCGCGCCTCGCTCGCTCGGAAGCGCGTCCGACATCGCCTCAGCCATTCCGCGGCACGGGCGGAAAGGGAGAGCGGGGCTCCGGCCGTTGCGTCCATCCGGCAATACGGCCCATCCGGAAAATCCGGCAAATCAATCGGGCGTTGATGCCGCCTTGCTCATCAGGCGCATCGACTCCGCAGCCGCATCGCGATCGACGTGGTCGCCCTGCCGGAGGTGCTCCAGCAGAAGGTCCTGCGGCGTTTTCCCCTCCGCATCCTCGGCGCGGGCATCGGCCCCGGCCTTGAGCAGAGCCCGCACGGTCTCCGTAGCGTGCCCGTTTGCCGCCGCGCAATGCAGCGGCGTCCGCCCTCGGCCGTCTTTGGCGTGCACATCCGCTCCGGCAGCCAGCAGCGCGCGCACCTTGCGCTCTCCGCAGCATAACTCAGCCGCCAGATGCAGCGGCGTTTCCCCCGCATCATTGGCGGCATTCACCTCGGCTCCGGAGACGAGCAGCAGGGCCAGCACGTCCGTGCGGCTCTCTCGGCGAACCGCTGCCAGATGCAGCGGCGTCCGCCCCTTGTCGTCCTTCACATTCACCTCGGCACCCGCCACAATCAACGAGCGCACCACCTCCGCTGAGAGCTTCTCGGCCCCGACCGCCAAATGCAGCAGCGACGAGCCGTTTGCATCCTTCACCTTGGCATCACCGCCCGCCGCCAACCACTCGCGCAGCATCTCGGCACGGCCCTGCTCGGCCGCGCGAATCGCCGGCGTTGCATCCTCGGGGCGAACACCCGCCTCAAACAAAGCGCGCACCGCTGAGGCTCTCCCCGTTGTCTCCACGGGCCTCAGCCCGTAGGCATCCTCGGCGTTCAGATCCGCCCCCGCCGCTGCCAGCACCTGAACCACGCGGCCGTCGCAAGCCAGATGCAGCGGCGTTCGGCCTTCCTCATCACGCGCATCGACGCGCGCGCCCGCCTCAATCAGGGCACTCACCGCCTCCGCACCACCGCGCCGCGCCGCTGCATGCAGCGGCGTCTCACCCTTCTTGTCGCGCGCTTGCAGCGGCGCTCCCGCTGCCGTCAGCGCGCGCACAACATCGGCATCGCCGCGCAGCGCCGCCCGATGCAGCGGCGTTCGGCCCCTCTTATCTCGGGCATGGACATCCGCCCCGGCCGCTGCCAGCCGGCGCACCGCCTCAGCACTCACCGCCGCGTGCAGCGCCGTGCCGCCGTCCTCAGCGCGGGCATCCGCTGCTTGCCCCGCCGCCAGAAGCCGCCGCATCGCCGCGAGATCATTCTTGGCGGCCGCGCGGATCAGCGGCGGCTCG
>DXFQ01000122.1 GCA_019114365.1 Candidatus Parakkermansia intestinigallinarum
CGAGCCGCATCGAGCTCGCCGTTCGTCGCATCCTCGCGCCACTCCAGCCCCCGCTCGCACAACCAATCCGTAATCTCGCGGCGGCGGCAGTGCAGCAACGGGCGCAGCCAGGTCAGATTTTCAGCGCGGCTGACTGCCTGCATCCCGCGCCAACCCGCCGCCCCGCGGGCGAGGCGAAAGAGAGCCGTCTCCGCCTGATCATCCGCGTGATGCGCCAGAGCAATCGCCGTGCAACCCGCGCGCCGGGCCGCGGAAACCAAGGCCGCGCGGCGCAGGCGGCGAGCCGCCGTCTCCGGAGACTCCCTGCTCGCGCGCACCTCCGCCGGCACATCGACCCGCAGCCGCTGCAAGCGCAGCCCCAAGCGCGCACAAAGCTGCGCGCAAAACTCCTCATCGGCATCGGCGGCCGCCCCGCGAATACCGTGGTGCACGTGGCAAGCCTGCACCGCGACCCCCTGCTCGAGCAGAAGATGCAGCAGCGCGACCGAATCGCGCCCGCCGCTCAGCCCCAGCATCACCGAAGAGCCGCGCAGGGCGGGCAAGCACTCAGGAGCAAGCGAGAGGCCCATCAGTCGTCCTCGCGGCTCGCGCGCGACTTCTTTTTGCCCTTCTTGTCCTTTTTATCCTTCTTGCCCTTCTCCTTAGCCGCCTTGCCGGGGGCGGCGGCATCGGGCATCAACGGCGCTATCTGCTTGTACACATCCTCGTCGCTCATGTCATCGAGCACCTCGACGGGGCGCACCACCAAATCGGCGTAAAGCACCAGAATCGTATTCTTGTGGCGAGTCACCGCGGGCATCACCATGCTCTTGAAGGACGCGAAGTCCGTCACGCTGCTGCCCTTCACCGGCTCACCGTCCGAGAGCCACGGCGTGCGCGACAAATCCCTCTCCGACAAAGCCGCCGTGCGGATCGGCCCATTCTCCTCATCAGGCGTCCAGGACACATACGAAATCGTCTCCGCCGAAGCCTCAAAAAGCCCCTCGGGCTTCGCGGCGCGATCATCACCCGGGCAGCGGAAGATACCGTCAACCTTCACCGGATCCCCGTCGGCCGTGGGCATGACGCAGGTATCGCTCTTGCGGGCGATGGACACCCACCAACCCTCGGACTCGTCAAAATTCTCCGTTGCCTCATTGTCCGGCATGCCGCCGGTGGGCAGCATGCGGCCTCGGTTAATCGCCTTGTCATCCTTGTACAGCTGGGCGAGAGCGCCGATCTGGCCGAGGTTCTCGCGGCATCGGGCCACGTCCTTCGACTCGGACGAGCTCATAATCGTCACGGCAGCGATGGTGCCCAACACCACAATGATGGAGATCACCACAATCAATTCAATCAGCGTAAAGCCGGTGCGTCGGCGCGTCAGGGAAAGCTTCATACGATCATTACTCTATCACAAACCCGCCCTCGTTCAAGCAAAAAGCAGCGCGCAGCCCTCGCCAAATGCGAAAAATCCGCCGCCGACGGCTCCGACATCCCGCAACCCGCCCCGGCTCCGCCCCGCGGCAGCGCGAATGCGCCGCCTCTTTTCGCCACAGCCCTCGGCGGACCTTGATTCCGAGCGAGTTTTCTGCTATAAGAGGGGGAGACAGGCGACCCCGCCGCGCGAAAGCGCCGTGCGCTCCCCGCAGCCCCGCTTCGGGCAGACATCGCGCCACCGACTCCGCCGAACCCCACCCGTCTCATCTCCACCGCGTCTCACACCACCGCGTCTCATCTCCACCGCGTCTCACACCACCGCACAGCCCACCGCGACACACACCACCGCACAGACCATCGCGTCGCACCCCACCGCAGCACAGCCCATCATCACACCGCAGACCGCACCTATGAACACCGTACGCCTCATCTTCAGCCCCACGGGCGGCACCCGCCGCGCGGCCGACGCCCTCAGCGCCGATTGGATTTCACCGAACAGCTCCCGACGCGATTGCGAGCTGAGCGACCCCGGCACCGACCTCTCCTCGCTGCCGCTCAGCAAGAGCGATCTCGTCCTCATCGCCCTGCCGTCGTACGGCGGGCGCGTCCCCGCGCTCGCAGCCGAGCGCCTCGCGGCACTGCGGGGCAACGGCGCCGCCTGCGTCCTGCTCTGCACCTACGGCAACCGCGCCTACGAAGACACCCTCATCGAGCTCGCCGACCTCGCCGAGCGAAGCGGCCTGAGCGTCCTCGCCGCCGTCACCGCCGTCACGGAGCACTCCATCGCGCGCTGCTACGCAACAGGGCGCCCCGATGAGCAAGATAGGCAAGAGCTCCGCGCCTTCGGGCAGCGCATCGCCGAAACACTTTCGGCGCGACCGACGACCACCCCGGCCCTGCCCGGGAATCGCCCCTACAAAGCCCTGAGCACCCGCAAGCTCATCCCCGTGCCCGACGAGAGCTGCAACCACTGCGGCCTGTGCGCGGCGAGCTGCCCCGTGCAGGCCATCGACCCGGAGACGCTGCACACGGACGACGCGAGCTGCATCGGCTGCATGCGCTGCGTCTCCGTCTGCCCGCAGCAGGCGCGGCGCCCGGATCCGGCAACGCTGGCTCTGCTCACCGAAGCCCTGCGGCCGCTTTGCTCGGATCGCAAGCCCAACGAACTCTTCATCTGAACACCCGCGCCGCTCCCGCCGCGCACCGACCGCCCCGCCTCAGCCGTCAGGCACGGCGCAAACTCGGCGCATGAAAGAGAGCGACGCGGGCTCATTCACCGATCTCTCCCCAAAAGTCTCGAACCGCTTGACGCGTGCCGTACTGCGGATTCAAATAACGCGAACTGAGCAGCGAAAGATCGCGGTGCCCCATCTCCATCTGCAACGCCGGCAAGTTCTGAAAATAAGCCGCATGATTGCTCGCAAAGGTATGGCGCAGCACATCGGCGCGCCACTCCCTCAAGCCCGCTGAGCGACGCAGAGCCCGCCAGCGGCGCTCCCAATCGCGCGGAATCGTCAACGCCCCCGCCCCGCACCTCAGCGCTCGCGCCCCGCGCAGCGGCACCAAGCGCCCGCCGCCCGTCTTGCTGCGCCCGGGCCGGATGATCACCCGCCTCTCACGCCAGTCGATATCAGACTCAGGATTGATGCGCTGCACCTCGGCAGGGCGAATCCCGCAGTAGAGCATCAAATGCAGCGAAAGCCGCATCGCCTCATGCTCCGGGCGGTGCGCCGCCCGGTGCAAACGCCGCACCTCATCGGCGCTCAGCGGGCGGATCTCGCGCTCCTTGACCCGCGGCATTTCAATGCGATCCACCGGATTCGCATCACACCATTCGCGCCGAAACCCGTAGGCAAACACACTGTGCAGAATGGCGCGTCCCTTGCGGTAAGCGTGCAAACTGCCGCCGAAAGCTTTTTGAAGCAAGGCCCGGCATTCCTCTGCGCTCATGGCGCGAAGCGGGCGAGCAGCCACACCCGCCACCCTCAGCATCCGGCGCACGAAAGTACGCAAATCGCGCAGCGTCACCGCACGCCTATCGCGCCGCGCCTCCACACTCGCCCATGCAGCCTCCTCAAAACTCACGGTTTTCTCAGCGAGGCGCACCGTCTCAACCCCGGCGCGAATCACGCGCCGCACGAGGGAAAGGAAGGCCTCGCCCTCGGTCGACTCCCTTCCCGACGGCCAGATTCCGGCGGCGACCAATTCCTCTTTAATCTCCAGCATCATCCTCGCCGCCGTCTTAGCCGTCACCGGGACGTCTCTGAGCAGCGCCTTCATCACCATCATCGTTTCGTTCTCTCTCATGGGATCAGCTTTCTGTATGCTTCTGTCAATACCCAATCTATCTATTTTTGAATTAAAAGCCTAATTTTTTCATCTTACGGCCTTGTCTTTTGTCGGATGGCGGGATCGGAGTCACGCCTTCCCCCCGCCGGAAGATCCTTTTACATTACACTTATAATCAACGCTGTAAGCTGATTAAGCATACAGAATGCTGTATACTGTGCGGCGAAGACAGCTTATCGGAACGCACAAGCCACCCCGAACCGACACTCTTATCACCTACCAAGAAAGCGCAATAAACATATTCAGGCCAAGCCATGAATGCCGACACCCCTCTCCGCCCCTTCGAATCGTGCCACGACCACCCCAAACGCCGCACCTGCATGCTCATGGTGACGCACGGGTGCAACCTCAACTGCACCTACTGCTATGAGAAATTCAAGAACGGCGCAAAGCAGATGCCCGTCTCGCTCGCCAAGGAAATCATCACCAAGGAAATCGAAATCGTCAAGGCTGACGAACGCTTCGAAGAATTGGAGGTCGACTTCATGGGCGGCGAGCCCCTCCTGCGCTTTGATCTCATCAAAGAAATCACGGAATGGATGGAGCAAAGCTGCGACATTCCCTTTATATGCTTTGCCACCACCAACGGTACTCTGCTCAACGACGAGATGAAGGAATGGTTCCGAGAGCACAAGCGCTCTGCCTGTCTTGGCGCCAGTTACGACGGTGCCGGAGGCAACGCTCAAGGCGTCAACCGCGGAGAAACAGCCGCTGAGGTCGATCTTGATTTCTTCCGTGAGACTTGGCCCTTCCAAGGCCTCAAGATGACGATCTCCAAAGACAGCCTTCCCTATGTGTTCGACTCTTTGGTGGCTGCTGCCCGGCAAGGCGACCATATCGAATCCAGCATGGCACAGGGAGTAGACTGGAATGTGGACGACGCTATCCTTTTTTACGAACAACTTCAGAAACTCTCAGCCTTTTATCTGGAACACCCTGAATATTTCCCTTCCAACCTGCTGACTCGTCCGCTCTCGAGCATCGGCGACAGGACGGAGCACCAAGTCAAGTTCTGCGGCAGCGGTACCTATATGGCCACCTACGATGTTGATGGGACTCTGTACGGCTGCCATATGTTCACGCCTCTCGTGCTGGGCAATCGCGCCCTGAAACACGCCGACTTCACCGGCTGGAATAATGACCAAGCCGTAACCGATCCGGCATGCCGCGGATGCGGCATGATGAACTGGTGCTCCACCTGCATCGGCTTCAATTTGAAAGATCGCGGAGCCGTCCACCTCCGCGATCATCGCTGGTGCGCCATCAACGCAGCCCAAGCCATGGCCGCATGTCAATTTCAAATCGAGTATTTCTCGCGCCTCACGCGGGAGAAGGAAATGCATGAGCGCGAAGCCGCCACACTCAAGGGAGCTCTGGATGCGTACGAATACCTCTCAACGATCAAACTCTCCGCCCCATTCCCCCAATAAATCCCCTAGCTGCCCTCAGCCTTCGCTTCTAGGCGAAGCCGATCCCCTTTCCTTGCTCATTTCCGTGCAAGGCAAGAAGCAACAAACCAACACAACATCCATCATGAAAATCGATACGAGCACAATCGAAAAACTGCGCGAGACGATCTCTCGCTACGAGTTCAACAACGGAGCTATCTCGGAAACCAGCACTCCGAGCACGAACTGCCGTACAGGCTGCGTTATGGCGTGCGTCGGCAGCTGCGACAACACCTGCGCCGGTGGTTGCAGAAATAGCTGCAGTGGCCATAATTACGCATAAAGGCGGTATATCGAACACGCCCTGATGAATCAGGGCGTGTTCTTTGCACTCGATGTCCGCCCCTTCTGAACCTCTGTTCGTGTGCGAGCAGAATCCCGAAGCACCAACGCCCTCATAACATTTCAAACACATTGTTCTGATGACCTCTCTTATCGACAGAATGTGTCTGCTCTTTGTGACGCATCAATGCAATCTCAACTGCGTTTACTGCTACGAAAAGTTTAAAAGCCCGAAACGCATGACTTTGGAAACGGCCAAGCGAGTCTTGGCAGATGAATTAAGGGTATTTGAAGAGAGAGCCACGGGCGGAACGTTGACCATCGACTTTATGGGGGGCGAACCTCTGTTAAACTTCGACGTGATACGGGAGACCTGCCGGTGGCTGTGGGAGTCGTATCCGAATGCGCCCTATCGTCCGGAGATGCGAACCAATGGCACCGCCCTCACGCCCGAGTCCATGAAGTGGCTGGAAGAAAACCGAAGCCGCATCCGTGTCGGACTGAGCCTCGACGGGGTTGCGGAGCTGCAAGACATGAACCGCTCCGGCAGCAGCAGCAAAATCCCCGTGGAATTCTTTCTCCGCAACTGGCCGGACATCCCCCTCAAAACGACCATCTCGCCGCAGAGTCTGTCTCTGCTGGCCTCGTCTGCCATCAATTTTCACGAGCGCGGCATTCCCTTTAGTCTGACACTGGCACAGGGTGTCGATTGGGGGGACGAGGCTCCTCAGCTGCTCAAGGAACAACTCCTCACCTTGGCTGATTACTACACGGAGCACCCGGAGCTTAAACCGGAACCCTCCCTTTTTGTCGACGATTTTCGAGGGCTCAGCCGGTCTGATCCCCCCTCTTTTCCCATGTGCGGCACACGCGAAGAAATCGTGGCCTACAACGCCGATGGAGAACGATCCATCTGCCACCTCTTCACCGAACCAACGATCGGAATCGAATTAGCCAAGCTCTACAGAGACAAAACAAATACTCCTACCATATTGCCGGAAGATCCCGACTGTGCTCCCTGCCCCGCGCGCCCCATTTGCAAGAGGTGCCCGGGCTTCAACCTCGTAGCCACCGGGAGTCTGCATCTTCAGGACAAACGGGTATGTCGGATGATGCGGACGCTTGTTCATGTGAACTGCATTATCTGGTTGAAAAAGAATGAGCAGCGCGCACTTCGGGGAGAGTTGGACGAAGAAGAGATGCAGCTGTTGCGCTGGGCACTTGATCACCTCGAACCAACAGACCCGTCACTGACCTAGTTTCCCCGGCATCCGCCTTCTCGCCAAACCTTCTCTCCATGCGGCAGCTTCTTGCACTCTATCGGCGCTACGGCCGCCATTCTTGGCCGCTGTTCATGCTGCTGCTGTTGGCACAACTGGCGGCCACGAGCTCACCCCTTGTCTTCGGCAAGCTCATCACGCTGCTCGGCACCCCGGCAACATCTACAATGCGGATTTGGGGAATCGTCGGCCTGTTGTGCCTCTTGGATGCCCTGCACATCGCCTGCCAATACGGCTTTAATCGAGCCATGATCCTCCGGACGGCGGCCATGGCCCGTCGGATGAAGGACGAGGCGCTGCGCCGCTTTCTGAACCTCGACTGCGAGCAGCAGGAGGCCGGATCCGCCGGGGAGTGGGAACGGCGCATCAGCGCGGATACCGAAGTTGTCGCCCAAAGTGTTTGCTCCGCCCTCGGAGAAATCGCCGCTACGCTCATCGCCTTCTGCCTCGTCAGCTTGGTGCTGGTCTGCCAACAGCCTGTTTTTTTGGTCTTGATGACGGTGCTGGCCGTCTGCTTTCTGGGCGTGTACCAGGGCAACAAGCTCCGCCTGATCAACAGCGCCCGCCATGCGCGCACCACCACCTACGAGGAAGGCACCACCCTCATCGACCTCATTGCCCTCACCCCCGTCATTCAGCTCTTCCGAGCCGGTCGCAACCTGCGCAAGCGTTTTTCCCGCGTCACCCGACGAATGGAAGAGCATACCGGAGCCGCGGAACTGAGTGCGAACGCCTACACCTCGCAAATCCGCGCCATCATGGTGCTGGGCTCGGCGGCTTGCCTCATTCTCTCGGTGGCGCTGTTTCTGCTGGGGGTGCTGGAGGCCGGCGCCATCGTCGCCTACACGATGCTGGTGGGCCAAATCGCCGGGCAGATGGGGCAGCTTGTTTTCGTCGTTCCCACCCTGGCCCGAGGCAGTGAAAGTGCACACTCTCTCGAGCAGGCCTTTCGCCTCACCTCTTCGCCCGACGCAGATGAGGCGGAGGATGAGGGGGCGCCTCAAGCCCCGTCGGCCGACCATGCGTCTTCTCTGATTCAGCTGCAAGGGGTCAGTTTCTCCTACCGCAACGGCAGGCGCATCCTCGACGGGCTCGACTGGGACATCCGTCCCGGCGAATACCACTCCGTGCTCGGCAGCAACGGCGAGGGCAAGAGCACGCTCATCCGCCTCATCCTCGGCTCGCTGCAAAACAGCGGAGGCTCTCTTCAACGCCGTTTCTCCCGCCCGGGCTATGTTCCTCAGCAAACCGCCATCTTTCACGGCAGTCTGCGCGACAACATCACCCTCTGCAATGACGCTATTGCTGCGGACCGCCTCAGAGACATCCTCCGCCTCTGCCACTTGGAAAAACTCATCGCCCGGCCGGGCGGGATCGACGCTCCCATCTCCCGCGAGCAGCTCTCCGGCGGGGAGATTCAGCGCATCGGCATTGCCCGCGCTCTGGCCATCGACCCGGATCTCATCGTGGTGGATGAGATCACCAACAACCTCGACATCGTGAACAAAGCGGTCATTTTCAACACCCTGCGTCAACTGAAAGGCGATCGCACCATTATCTCCGTCTCGCACGACACGGATGCCCTCGCCGATTCCGACTTCTGCTGGCTCTTGCATCAGGGCCGCCTGCACCTCATCCCCGGCAACTCCATCGAACAAAGACGTTCCCATGCCTTCCGCATCATCGAATCTCAACACCATGCCGAACTCTCGAAGTGACCTCGTCATTCTGGGCGCTATTGACGACAGCCTCGTCCGACACCTCACGGAGGAACTCCGGGACGACCGCTACCAGCGGCACATTCCCCTGCGCCTCTTCATCAGCTCGCCCGGGGGCAGCATGCCTCTGGCCCTAGCCGTAGCGCGCCTCTTGCTGAGCCTCTTTGAGCATATCGAGACCTACAACCTCGCGACTGTCGATTCTGCCGCCGTCTGCCTCTACCTCACGGGCAGCAAGCGGCACAGCTTCGCCGGCTCGCGCTTCTTCCTGCACCCCGCCTCCATCTCCCTCACCCAACCCGTCACCGAGGAGCAGCTTCGAGAAAATATCCGCCTCATCCGCTCCGACACCGAATCCATGATTCGCTTCTACCGCGAGCGAACGAACCTTGACGAAGCCACTCTTCGCCACTGGTTCACCACCCCCACCGTTTTCACCGGCGACGAAGCCGTCGCTCAGGGTATCGCCACCGATCTCTGCACCCGAATTGATGACTTCTCACCTCACTACCTGAGCTCAGACCTCCCCCTCCCTCTCGGCGACATGGCTCCCGCAGTGCCCGGAGCGCGCCCGGAGCTTCCCTCCTCCCTGCCCCTGCGCAACGGCACAGCTCAACCTCCCCGTGACGAACCGAGCGGGGACTGCTCGGTCATCGCTCCCTGACGCCGCGCTCCGAACTGCGTAAAGCGCGGCAAAACAACGATGAGTCGCGCTGCCTCCCCAGCTCACAGACAGCCCTCAACTCGTGCGCTTCTCCATCGCACGGCCGGGTTTTCCATCACGCGGTTCGCTTGCCGCAGAGCCTCGCCACGCAGCTTTCGTCGCGCGGCTTTTCCGCAACGCGCGACCTCTCGTCACGCGGCCCCGTCGCGGGGGCTTTGCTCGTCGGCGGGGGCGGGGGATGCGGGTTCTGCGGGCGGCTCCTGCGGCACGTCGCGCGGGCAGGCGTCCGCTGCGGCGGCCGGGGGCACTTGATTGCCCGCCGCGGGTGCGGCGGCTCCGGTGCGGGCGCGGGGCGTCGGGTGGCAGGGGATGAAGGCGCGCAAGCTTCGCATGGCGGCGGCCGACAGGCCGCTGAATCCCAGCCGGGCATGGGAGGGATCCGTCTCAAAAATCGGCATGTAGGAGGGCAGCTCCCAATTGAGGTAGACCGCAGCCATGCGCGTCACAAACACCAGCACCGTGCCTGCAATAAAGGCCGCCGGGTAGCTCGCCCCCATCGCCTGCATCGCGATAAAGGCCACCGCCCCGACAAAGGCCGCTGCGGCGTAGAGCTCGCCCGGGCGGAAGATGTAGGGGACGTTGCCCGTCGCCAAGTCGCGCAGGGCACCGCCGGCGACGCCCGTGCACACGCCCATGCAGACCGATACGATCCACGGGCAACCCAGGTTGTTCGCCTTCGCCACGCCGATGAGCGTGAAGAAGGCCATGGCAAAAGCATCCGCCACGCGAATGGTGCCCACGGGCGGCCGCACGAAGCGGGTGATGTAGAAGGTCGCCAGCGAGGTGCCCATCGCGTAATAGAGGTATTTCACCTCGGCTTCGGTCACCCAGTAGACCGTGATGGGCGTGCCGTCATCGCGAATCAGTCCCGTGAGCAGGATGTCGCGCAGGGTACCGCCGCCGAGCGCGGCGAGCGTGCCGCAGGTCACGATGCCGACGATGTCCATGCGCACGCGGCAGGAGGCCGTGGCGCCGCCGATGGCCGCCGCCACCGTTCCGAAGATGGCGCAAAATTGAAAAATCCAGTGTTGCTCGAAGGCGGAAGCGTCCGCCGGCGTCGGAATCAGATTCATCATGCCGTATTGCAGAGGGAGAGAGATGAAAGACGAGCGATGATGCGAACTGTCGTTGTGTTCCGATCGGAGCGCGACACTCAGCGCGTGAGGCGGCTCAACAGCCAAAGCACCAGCAGCACCAACAGCACCGGCCACATGAACGCCGCCAGTGTCACCAGCACCGCGACGACGACGACGAGCACGGCCAGAATCTTGAGCACGCCGAGCAGGGTCATGTTGCGCAGCAGCAGCTTGAGGAGACTCGGGTTGCGCATCTCCTCCTCCTCTTCGCGCAGATCCACACCCCGCAGGGGGCGCCAGGTGCGGCTCGTTTCGCGCCGCACCCACGTGTCGTTATCGATCTCGCCCTCGGCGCGCAGGCGCAGGAGATCTTCCCCGCTCACGGGGCCGATTTCCTCTTCTCCGGAGTCGTAGAAGTAGCGGCGAGCCATGGTAATCGTTGAGCAATCAGGCGTGGACGGCTCGTCCGTCGGCCGCGAGCACTGCCTCGTGCAGCGCCTCGGCAAGTGTCGGGTGGGCGTAGATCATGGCGTTGAGGTCGGCGTCGGTCAGCTCGCTGCTCAAAGCCAGTTCGGGAGCGGCGATGAGCTCGGTGGCGCTCTCGCCGATGATATGGGCGCCGAGAAGTTCGCCGTTCTCCTTGCCGAAGAGCAGCTTCACGAAGCCCTCCGTCTCGCCGGCTGCCACGGCTTTGCCGATGGCTTGGAAGGGGAATTTGCCGACCTTGTACTCGACTCCCTGCTCCTTGAGCTCGCGCTCGCGCTTGCCCGCGCTCGCCACCTGCGGGTGGCAGTAGGTGCAGCTCGGCACAATCTGCGGCTTCTTCGGGCAGTGACCCGGCACGAACATCCCCTCGACCGCCTGCTCGGCCTCATAGCTGGCCGTATGCGCCAGCATGATACCGCCGATGCAGTCGCCGGCGGCGTAGACGCCCGGGATGTTCGTTTCGTAGCGCTCGTCGACCTTGATGAAACCGCGGTCCGTCAGCTTGAGTCCCGTGGCTTCGGGCACGACGGGCACCACGCCGATGGCCACAAGGCAAACGTCGGCCGTCAGCTCCTGCGATCGGCCGTTCTTGTCCGTCAGGGTCGCCGTCACGCTCTCGCCGTTGTCCTTGAGAGCCTCTACCTTGGCGCCGGCCATGCAGGTGATGCCCTGCTTCTTGAACGAACGCTCGATGGCCAGGCTCACGTCATCATCCTCGTTGGGCAGGATGCGGGGCAGCGCTTCGACGAGCGTCACCTTTGTGCCGAAGCAGTGATAGACGTAGGAGAGCTCGGTGCCGATGGCGCCCGAGCCGATGACAATCATGCTTCCGGGGCGCTCGGCACGCACCAGCGCGTCCTTGCTGCCGATGATGGTGCGGCCGTTGAAGGGGAAGGCGGGCACCTCGCGCGTGCGTGCGCCCGTCGCGATCAAAATCTTCTCGCCCTCCAGCAGCGTCACGGAGCCGTCGGCGGCCTTGACTTCGACCTTGCCGGGAGCTGCGATCCGCGCCTCGCCGGTGAGGCTTTCAATCTTGTTTTTCTTGAAGAGGAAGGCGATGCCGTTGCTGAGGCGCTCGCTGACTTGGCGAGAGCGCGCAATGACCTGCGTCCAATCGACGCCGAGCCCCTCGACGGTGATGCCGAACTCGGAGGCCCGCTTCGCCATCGTGTGATAAAGCTCGCCGTTGCGAAGCAGCGCCTTCGTGGGAATGCAGCCCCAATTCAGACAGGTACCGCCCACGCGCTCGCGCTCGACACAAATGACACGCTTGCCCAGCTGCGCCGCCCGGATGGCGCCGACGTAGCCGGCAGGGCCACCGCCAATGACGATCAGATCATAACTCATGCCGCCATTGTATCGCATGCGGCCCGCAGTGGCAATCGCAAAGCGCGGCGTATGCCGCAAATTGATGGCCGCCGCTCGGCCGCCGAGCGCATTTTTGTTGCGCGAACGGTCGAATTTGCTTGTCCTGAGGCATCCTTATCGTTAGAATGGGGCAATGACATCCGAGCGCGATTTGCCCTGGCAGGCACAGGTGGTCAAATTATGCACCCGACTCGGGTTGCCGACCCCGCAGCGCCCCTTGTTTGCCGAAGAGGCGGGCGAGAACTCGCGCCTGCCTGCGGACGAGGAGCCGGCGGAGGGCAGCGACAGCGATGCCGCCTTTCGACGTCTGGTGCGCGCCCGCGAGCAACAGCTCGGACAGGAGCGAGGCGGGCGCCGCAAAAATCTCGGCAGCTACTACACCCCGGACTGCCTCATCGCGCTGCTGCTCGATACGACGCTGGAGCCGCTGCTCGATGAATGCTGCGACGCGCCCGACCCCGAGCAGGCTCTGCTGGCTCTGCGCCTGCTCGACCCGGCCTGCGGCGCGGGTGACTTTCTGCTGGCGGCGGCGCGGCGCCTAGCTCTGCGCCTGCTCGAGATCCGGGGCGAAGCCGCATCGGCGGAAGGGAGCGATGCGGCGGCCGACGAACGGCACCTCCCGGCCGAACAGCGCAGCTTCTGGCGCCGCCCGGAATGCAACGCCCCGCGCGCCGCGCTGCGCGAAGTCGTCGCGCACTGCCTCTGCGGCATCGACGAAGACCCCGTCGCCATCGGCCTAACGCAGCTCAATCTCTTCTTGGCCTCCGCCTCGCCGGGCATCGCGGCGGAGCTGCCTGCCGAGCACTTCATCTGCTGCAACGCTCTGCTGGGCTGGCGCTGCGTCGATGAGCTGCTGCTGCCCATCCGGCGCGACGCCTACACCGCCGCGCCCGGCGACAACCCGCTGGTGGCCCGCCGCCTGCGCCGCCGCAACGGCGAAGAGAGCCAAGCCATCCTCAGCGAAGCGGCCCGCCGCAGCGAAACCTTGCGCCTCCACCCCGAGCGCTGGGCGGACATGGCTGACCTCACCCTCGCCGCATGGCTGCTGCCCAAGCAAAGCGATATCGCCGTGCCCACGACCGGCAGCGTCGACGCCTGCCTGCGCGGCGCCATGCCCGCGGATGCGCCGGAGTTGCTCGCCGCGCGCGACATCTGCCGGCGCTTCCGCATCCGCCACCTCTTTGAGCTCTTCCCCGGCGTGCCCCACGACGAGAACGGCAGCCCGAAATTTGATTGCGTCATCGGCAACCCGCCTTGGAATAAGCTTGAAATCAACGAACGCGAGTGGTTCACGGGGCGCTGCGACAGCGTGGCCGGCACGCGCGGTGCGGCACGCAAGACGGCCATCCGGCGCCTGAGTGCGACGCAGCCCGAACTGGCGGAGGAGCTGGAACGCGAGCGGCGCAGCGTGGCGGTCACCTCCAACTACCTGCGCCACGTCTGCGCGCACCGCATGCCGGAAAGCAGCGGCATCAGCAACCTCTACGTCCCCTTTCTGCATCGCTATGCGCTCTGCTGTCGGCGCGGCGGCCGCCTCGGTATGATTGTGCCCACGGGGCTCATGAGCGACTGCGGCGCCCAAGCTCTCTTTCGCCGCCTGCACGGCGGCGACTACATCCGCCATTTTTACGACTTTGAGAATCGCCGCCGCCTCTTTCCCGACGTCGACCAACGGCAGCGCTTCGCCTGCATCAGCCTCGGCCGCGCGGGCAAGACGGCGCGCTACGCCTTCTTTCTCAAACATCCCGCCGAGCTCGAGCAACGGGAGCGCAGCCTCGAGCTCTCGCCGAAGCTCTTTGCTCTGCTCAACCCGGGCACGGGCGGCGGCGTGAGCTTCCGCTGCGCGGCGGATGCCGCCATCGCGGGGCGCATCTGCTCCGCCCTGCCGCTGCTGGACGCCGACGGCGACGGGGGGCCTTGGCAGATCGAGCTGCGCCAAGGGCTCTACAACATGACCACGGACAGCCACCGCTTCTACCGCCGCGCCTGCGCCGGCACGGTGCCGCTCATCGAGGGCAAGATGTTTCACCTCTACGAGCCCCGCTTTGCCGGCGTCAACAGCCGCGGTCTCGCCGATGAATCGCGCCCCGCGCAGCTGGCCGACCCCGGCTTCCGCCCCGGCGTGCGCTACCACGTCGTACGCGCCGAGGCCATGGCGCGCCTGCCCGAGGCCGAGCGTCGGCGCGGCTGGCTCATTGCCTTTCGCATGGTCACCAGCCCGACCAACGAGCGCAGCTTCGTCTGCTCGCCCATGCCGCTGGGCGGCTACGGCAACTCCGTCGGCCTGCTCCTCTCGGCGCAGCCCGATGCCCGGCGGCTCGTCTGCCTGGCCGCCAACCTCTCCAGCCTCGTCTTCGACTACCTCGTGCGCCTCAAACTCAGCGGGCTGAATCTCAACTTCCACATCGTGCGCCAGCTTCCCGTTCTGCCGCCCGAGGCCTACAGCGACGCCGACGTCGCCTACATCTGCGGGCGCATTCACCGCCTCCTGCACAACAGCCGCCTCATGGACGTCTGGGCGCGCTCCTGCGGCTTTGAGGGCGCTCCCCGTCCTTACGACGAAGACAGGCGCAGCCGCCTGCGTGCCGAGCTCGACGCTTGGTTCGCCCGCCGCTACGGCCTCAGCCGCGACGAGTTCGCCTACATCCTCGACCCCGCCCTCGCCCCGCAGCTGCCCGGCAACCGCCCGGGCACCGCCACCTTCGCCGTGCTGCGCAGCAAAGAAGAGCGCCTCTACGGCCGCTACCTGAGCGCCGAGCTCGCTCTCGCCGCTTGGGATGCCCTCGACGCGAGTCTCGGTCGCCCCGGCGGCACCCCCGAGCCCTGAGTTCCCGCCCGCACCCGAGGTCTGAGTCTCCGCGCACCCGAGGTCTGAGTCTCCGCGCATCCGAGGTCCGAGTTCTCCGCGAGCATCGAGGTCTGAGTCTCCGCGCGGCGGCGTCAAGGGGGAGGCGCAGCGCAGCGTGCGATTGCGGTCGGTGTAATTGTGCTCGCTGCGATTGAGGTCGGTGCCGTTGGCGCCTGCCGGGGCGGCGCCGGCTGCGTTTTACGGTGAGGCAACGCAGCAACTCAAAAAAAGAAAAAAAGGGCTATTCGGGGGTTGACCTTGACGCATCCTGTGATAATATGATTTCACGTATGCATGCCGATCTAGAAAAATTTGTGAAGACAGGCAAAATTCCGGTTGACTTCGCCACGAGGCTGGACAAGTTTTCTCCCGGAAAATATGTGATGCATCCCGACCGAGGCGTGGGCAAAGTGATTGCTTGGTCTCTGCCGCAGCAGAAAGTCAAGATTGACTTCGAGAAGCAGAAGGGTTACGTGATGGGGCTCAAGTTGGCGTTCAACCAGCTCACGCCGATTCCCGAGTCGCACTTCCTGATCGCATGCTACGATAACGCCGAGGAGTGCCGCAAGCGTGCCGACAACAAGGAGAGCATGCTCGACTTCATCCGCGATGTGCTGACGCACAATTTCTCGCTGCGCGAGGGCATCGATGAGGTGCTGCCGATGCAGCCGGAGGATCTGGAGAAGTTTTTGATCGACCGCGTGATTCCGGCGGCGAACTGGAAGTCTTGGTGGGAGAAGGCTCGCGCGGCGATGCGCGACGATCCCTGTTTCCGCATGCCGACGCGCCGCGGCGAGCCCATCGTGCTGCGCGAGGCGGCTTCGGCGGCCGAGGCTCTGCTCGATGACTACGACAGCCAGTCCGGGCGCTCGCTGGAGGCCTGCGTGCGCATTCTGGATCAGGCGCACCTCGATGATGTGCTCAACGGTCAGTTTGAGATCACCGCGAAGCTGATCGGCGAGATGGAGAATGACATCACGCACTCGCACAATGAGCCGCAGCACGTGCTGGAGCTCATCATCATCCGCGATCAGATCATCGAGAGCGTCGCCGGCAAGGACGAGGCCAAGAAGGCTCAGCTCGCGCAGGCTCTCAAGGCCGAGGGCGTCGGCGAGCTCACGACGCTCGCTCAGCGCCTCAGCGGCATTACCTCCGAGGAGATTGTCGGCTACATCGGCGAGCTCTCGACGGCGCGCCAGAATCTGGTCTACGAGGCTCTGCCCGAGGCTCTGCCCGACAGCTGGCTGGCCTACACGACCAATATCTTCCTCTTCGGCGGCCCGAAGGTGACGCAGCCGGCGGCCAAGTTCATCATCGGCAAGGGCGCCAAGGAGCAGTTGTTCTCGGATATCATCAACGGTATTCAGCGCCAGAGTCTGAGCCCCGACGTGCTGATTTGGCTCTGCAAGGAGCGCGACGGCGATGCGGCCGAGGTGGTCAACAAGACGAAGATGGCTCTCGGTGCAGCGATCATCAGCGCGATTGAGCGCGACAGCTCCGAGGGCGGTCCCAACCGCGCTCTGCGCCTTCGCAACCTGCTGGTGGAGGACAAGGAGCTCGCGCCCGACCTCGTGCGCGGTATCTCCGAGCTGGATGCTCGCCCCTTCGCGAAGGCGCTCTACGATTCGTCGGTGCTGCCGGATCTCGACCGCAATCTGCTGCTGGCCAACATGATGAAGGTTCATCCCTCGCTGCAGCAGGTGGTGCTCACCCGCACGACGCACAAGGAGAAGCAGACGCTCTACGTCTCGCTGCGCTCGTATGCGGCCCGCAAGGCGGAGTACGAGGATATCGTCAACGTTCGCATTCCCAAAAACAAACACGATCTTGAGATCACCCGCGCCGAGGGCGACCTGCGCGAGAACGGCGGTTATCAGGATGCCAAGGCGACGCGCCAGGTGCTCATGCGCCGCTCCGAGGAGCTCTCGCGCCTGCTGGCTCAGGCGACGCCGACCGACTTCCGCGACGTCAGCTGCGAGGAGACGGGCATGGGTACGCAGGTGACCTTTGTCTCTGACAAGGGGCTGGAGGTGACCTACACGATTCTCGGCGCTTGGGATTCGGTGCCCGAGCAGCGCGTGATTTCGTACAGTTCGAAGCTGGGCGGCAAGCTCATCGGCCACAAGGTGGGCGATACGCTCCGCATTCCGATTGAAATCGGCGGCGAGCAGGTGAAGATGACGGTCAAGAGCATCGTTCCGGCTCCCAAGGAGCTCATCTACCCCGACGGCGAGATTCCGGCTAACTGATGCTTTTGCCCGCAGCGGCCGCGCGGCCTCGGCTTCCGAGGCTCGGCCGACTCCGCAAGTGATTTTTCAGGCGCAGCTGCCCCCGCAGCTGCGCCTTTTAGGTTTTCTCGGCTCTCCCCTCGCGCCTGTCCCGCGCGAGCTGCCTGCCCTCCTCGTGGCCTTTGCGCTGCGCTACAACGACAAGGCCCGCCGCTCCGAATCCGGGAGCGGCGGGCCTTGCTTGCGACCGCGAGCCAAACGCTCGAGGCCCTTGAAAAGCGGGAGAGCCCTCAGGCAGCGCCGCTCGCCTCATTCAGAGCACGCAGGAGATCGTCGGGCAGCGGCGCTTGCCCGGCTGCCGCCGCGCATTGCTCCAACTGGCTGACGCGGCGCGCGCCGATGATGACGCTGGTGATGCCGGGCTGCGCGAGCAACCAGCGAATCGCCAGCTGGGGCAGCGGAATACCGGCCTCATCGGCCAAGCGCGCCAAGCGCTCCGTGCGCTCAGCCGTCTCGGCCACCCGAGCCGCATTGAGGAAGGGAGAATCCGCGCGCACGGCCCGCGAATCCGCCGGCAGCACCCCGCCTCGGTATTTGCCCGAGAGCACCCCCTGAGCCAGCGGAGAAAAGACAACGCTGCCCACCTGCCGCCGACGCGTGGCCGGCAGCATGCCGGCCTCACAGCTGCGATCGAGCAAATTGTAGCGATACTGGTGCATCAGGCAGGGCACCTTCTCCTCCGCCAACAGCTCACAGGCGCGCTCAAAAAGCGCCGGCGGATACTTCGAGAGGCCGACGTAGAGAGCCTTGCCGCTGCGCACCGCCTGCACCAGTGCACCGACCGTCTCCTCAATCGGCGTCTCCGGATCGGGGCGGTGCGAATAAAAGACATCGACGTAATCGAGGCGCATGCGGCGAAGACTTTGGTCGAGCCCGGCCAGCAAATGCTTGCGCGAGCCCCAGTCGCCGTACGGGCCGGGCCACATCGCGTGCCCCGCCTTCGTCGAAACGAACATCTCGTCGCGGTGCGCGGCAAAATCGCTCGCCAGCAGCTCGCCGAAGCGAGCCTCGGCCGCCCCGGGAGGCGGCCCGTAGTTGTCGCCGAGATCAAAGTGGCAGACACCCAGCTCGAGCGCCCGGGCCAGCATATCCCGGCAGGCGGATCGATCATCCGCCGCGCCGAAATTGTGCCAAAGCCCCAGCGACAGCTCCGGCAGCAACACACCGCTGCGCCCGCAGCGGCGGTAGCTCATCCCCGGGCTCATCTCCTGCATCGCCTCCTCCTCTCTGCTCCTGAACCGAGCCTTGACGTTCGTTGACCGCGCGTCAGCCCGCTCACTTCGCCGTGCGGAAAGCATCGGCGGGCACGGCGGCCGGCGCCTGCTGACCGCGGAACCACTCAAGCTTCATCTTGCCCGGAGCCGACGGCCCCTGCACCACCACAATCGTCACCTCGTGCAGACCCGCCTTGAGCGGCACACCCTTCACGCCCGTGCGCCCGGCCACCGCCTCATCAGCGTTGGCTGCGGCCGACTCCGTCGCCTTCGTACCGGGCTCGTAGTTGGCATCCGCATCGATGAGCTGGAAGTTGTGCATCTTCACATAAGCCTTGCTGCCCGGCACCTTGTCGAGCTGCAGCGTGAAGTGCCAGTGGTCGCCGTCGGCGGGCACATCGATGTAGCCGCGGAACTCCGTAATCGAGCCTGCGGGCAGCTCGACGGCCGAGGGATTCGCCACCAACTCCGCCTTGGCCGCAGCCGCCTGCGGCAGCGTATCAAAATCGGGCACCCAGGGGCACTCAGCCTGCACGCGGCGCATCGTCAGACCCGGCTGAAGCTCGGGCAGATCACTGTTGGCCGGCACCTTAATACCGTCGTAGCAGCGCGTGCCGCTGCAGGGATTTCGGCGCTTGCCCGCCTGAGCATCGCGCACGTAATCGTAGGCGCGGCGGTTGTAGAGCGCCGCCGTGCGAAGCTTCTCCTGCATGTCCGCATACTCATCGGCCAGATTCTTCGACTCGTGCGGATCAGCCTCCACATCGTAAATCTCAAAATTCTCCTCACCCGTCTTCACATTGGTGCGCAGCGCCTTGAGGAAGCGGCCCTTCGCGTCGCGGAACACAATGACCTGCTGCTCGCCGCGGGTGCGGTTGCGCTTGTTGGCCGCGTAGTCATCGTAAAAATCCATCTTGGCATTGATATTGTACTCGCTGTACACCACGCCGTCCTTCTGCTCAGCGTCGCGCCCCTTGAGCATCGGCAGCAGAGAAACACCGTCGCAGCGCATCGGCTTGGGCACACCCGCCAGAT
>DXFQ01000007.1 GCA_019114365.1 Candidatus Parakkermansia intestinigallinarum
GAGGTGCCCCACGAGGAACAGGAGGAGACACGCACCCGTCAGCGCCACAAGGATTTTGCGGCCGATCGAGGACGTGACGAACTTGCATGCTGTCGTGATAATGTCGTTCATAGTTGCAATAACGTCTTTGCACGCCTAATCTACCCCATTTCGCGGGAAAAAGCAAGCACCAATCCCCGCGCCCGTCCTAAAAAATGAGCGCCGACGCCTCTTTGAGGAGGGGGATGAAGAGCGCGAGGGCGAAAAGCCAGAGCAGAGCGGCAAAGACGGCATCGATGCCAAAGGCGCTGCGAGCGTACCACCTCTGCATGCGCGGCAGCTGCATGAGGCCGCTCCAGAGCATCCAGCCCAACTGCGCCGCCCCGACTAGCGAGAGCACGAGGGCCGGCGCAAACCAAGTGTGCTGCGTGCCGTGCCGCGCGAGCGCCTCAATGCTAATGCCGGCGATGAAGAGCATGCATTTGGGGTTGAGGATGTTGCAGAGGAAGCCGCGCAGCAGTAGGCGCGCCGTGCCGGGGGGCTGCTGCTGCGCGGGAGCATCCTGAAACAGGGACGAGCTCGCCTCTTGGCTGCGGCCGCTGCGCCTTGCTGCCAGATGGGCCCGAATGCGCGAGGGCGGCATGATGACGTGCGCGAGGTGCAGCAGCCAGAGCCCGGCGGCGGCGAGCACCCAGCAAATCCAAGGCTGGCGGGCGAGCTGCGTGCCGAGGGTGCAGACGATGATGGCTTGCAGGCAGAAGCCGAGGTTGATGCCGGTGGCGACGGCGATGGCGGCGCGGTAGCCCTGAGCCAGTGAGGTGCGCAGCACGAAGAAGATGTCGGGCCCGGGGCTGAGCTGCGAGAGGATGAGAAGGGAGCTGCTGGCAATGAGGCTGAGGACGGCGTCGGTCATGGCGCGTCTTCAGAGTTGCGGGGCGGCTGCGCCGTCGGCGCTAAAGCAGGGAGGGAGCGGGGCGACTTCGTTGCCGGGCAGCGGGGCGCGCCGCTGGTGAATGCCGTCGGCGAGCTCGGGCTGGGTGGTGTAGGCGTCGCGAAACATTTCAAACTTGGCGTCGATGTTGTCGGCGTAATGGACGGCGAGGGCTTCCGGTGTTTTGGGCACGACGGGCGAGCCGAACTGCAGTTCGCCGTGGTGGGCGGCGATGAGGTGCAGCAGGTGCAGGCGCACCTGTTCGGCGGGCGGTTCAAGCTGCTCCCATTCGCTGCGGTGCAGGGTCGAGATTTTGCCCCAGAGGCGGTTGACCAGCTCGATGCCCAGCGGAATATGGCCGAGGAGCTCGCCGTGCAGGGAATAGGGCATGACGAGTTCGCCCTCGTTGTAGCAGTTTTCCCAGAGCTTGCCGATATCGTGAAAGAAGCAGCCCGCGAGCACGAGGTCGCGGTTGAGCTCGGGGTAGGCGCGGCAAAGGGCATCGCCGCAGCGCATGACGCCGGCGACGTGCTCGACGAGGCCGCCGCGGCGGGCGTGGTGGTAGCCTCGCGCGGCCGCCGAGCGCCTGAAGCGGGCGCCGTAGCGGGTCAGGGCCTCGCGGCAGAGCTCGCGGAGGCGCGGGTCCGTCATGCTGTCGACCAAGGCGGCAATGCTCTCCCAGTCTCTCTGCTGTTTGTCGCGCAATTCGCTTCCGCCGGCCATGAGGGCGGCTTCTTCATCGGGCGTCGCCTCGCGCAGGTCGAGCTCCGCCGCCTCGATTCCGTAATTTCCGACGCTCCAGTTGGCCGTGACGGCGTAACACCGCGCCACCTGAGCCGCCGCGCAGGCGGGGTGCCAAGCGGCGTTGTCCCACACCTTGATGGTGATCGACGCCGCGACGTCGGCAAAACTGAGTTCGAGGTAGGGTTTGCCCGTCCGCGTCGTTTTCTCCGTCTTCTGCGAAAGCACGGCAAGCACAGTGCCCAAAACAGGGCCTGTGCTTGCGGACTGCGAAAGCTGCGTGATGCTGTCGTAAATCATGAAAGGTCAAGCCGCCGCCGGAGCAGGCGTCTCCTCCGCGGCCGGGGCCGGAGTCTCCACGGCCGGAGCGGGAGCCACCTCAGCAGCGGGAGCGGGAGTCTCAACGGCCGGAGCGGGAGTCTCCTCCGCAGCGGGAGCGGGGGTCTCAGCAGCGGGAGCGGGAGTCTCCACGGCGGGAGCGGGGGTCTCAGCGGCCGGAGCGGGAGCCACCTCAGCAGCGGGGGCGGGAGTCTCAGCAGCGGGAGCGGGGGTCTCAGCGGCCGGAGCCGGAGTAACCTCAGCCGCGGGAGCGGGAGTCTCCACGGCGGGGGCGGGGGTCTCAGCGGCCGGAGCCGTGGTCGGGTCGACAGTCGGCGCGGTGGTCGGGTCGGCAGAGACGGTGAAGGCACCGCCCTGCTGCTCCTGCTGGACGGGGGCCGCCTGCTTGGTCTCGCCGAGGCCGCGCTTGTCAGCTTGGGCGTTCATGAGGACGCCGAGGACGAAGCAGAGAATCATGAAGAGCGTGCCGAAGAGAGCCGTCGCTTTTTTGAGAACGTCCGTTGTCTGAGCACCGAAAACCTGATCAGTCATCTGGGAGCCGAAGGCCGCACCGAGGCCCTCCTGCTTGGGGCGCTGCATGAGGACGACGAGCAGCAGCAGAGCCGAGTCGATGAGGAGGAGGGCAAAGGTGATGTAGACGAAGATGTTGAGGAGCATGGCGGGTATTGTAGCGGATGGTTTGGCGTTTGTAAAGCTTTCAGGCGATGATTTCGTTGAGTTCGTTGCAGATGATGCGCTTGGGCGCGATGGGCTTGTCATCGAGAGCGAAGCTCATGATGACGACGCGCTCTCCCTGCTTGATGAGATGGGCGGCACCGCCGTTGATGATGATCTGCCCCGTTCCGGGAGGGCCGACCAGCACGTAGGTTTCAAAGCGATTGCCTGTGGTGACGGAGGCGACCAGGACTTTCTCGCCCGGCCAAAGTCCGCTGGCTTCGACGAGATCTTGCGGAATCTCGATACTGCCCTCGTATTCCACGTCGCCGCGGGTGACCATGGCCCGGTGAATCTTCGATTTGAGTTGTGAGACGAGCATAGCTTGAAGCAACGGGCAGCTATCAAACTACTTTTAGCCCAAAAGGTCAAGCACAATCATGCAAAAGTGCGCCATCAGGCGCTCCCGAGGCGCGCGCAGACGGCACAGGGCGGCTTGCATCCCCGCGCCGGGCAGTAGCTCCGCCCCCAGAGCACCATTTGCAGGTGCAAGTCGCCCCAGCTGCTGCGGGGGAAGATTTTTTTGAGGTCGGCTTCGACGGCTTCGACGCTCGTGCCTCGGCTGAGTTTCCAGCGCCGCGCGAGGCGGTAGATGTGGGTATCGACGGGGAAGGCCGGGTGCCCGAAGGCTTGGTTCATGACGACGGAGGCGGTTTTGTGGCCTACGCCGGGCAGGGCTTCGAGTTCTTCAAAGCTTTCGGGGACGCGCCCGCCGTGTTTCTCGACGATGAGGCGAGAGGCGGCGACGATGCGCTGCGCTTTGGTCTCGGTGAGGCCGCAGGTGGCGATGTATTCGCGCACTTGCTGCCAGCTCATGGCGGCCATGGCTTCGGGGGTGGGCGCGGCGGCGAAGAGGGCCGGGGTTACTTGGTTGACCCGCGCGTCGGTGCACTGCGCCGAGAGCATGACGGCGATGAGCAGGGTGAAGGGGTCGCGGTGCTGCAACGGGACTTCGGGATGCGGGAAGGCCCGTTGCAGTTCTTCGCGGACGATGGCTGCGCGCTCGGAGCGTCTCATGCCGGAGAGGCGGTCTT
>DXFQ01000123.1 GCA_019114365.1 Candidatus Parakkermansia intestinigallinarum
GTTTCGGGACGTTTTTCGCCGGGGTGCAGGTACGCTACAAGGGTTTTGGTGGTGCCGAAGTCGATGCCGATGGCTTGTGTGCTCATATGAGAATGGAGAGGGAGTGTGCTGATAATCTATCAAGTAGTGAGCGCTCTGTCAAGCTTGAGCTGAGTTTTGTGAGGTTGCGGTGCTCCGCGCTTCGCGCAGGTGTTTTGTGTCGGCGCACGTTGCCGCACGCCGTGCTGCGCGCTGGCGGCGCGTCCCGCCGCAGCCGCTCGCTGCGTTCGCGTCTCCCCGAGGGAGGGGCTACGCGCCCCTCCCTCGGACTCCTACCCGCGGCAAGCTGAGCTTGCAGGCTGTCTTTTGTGCGCGCTTCGCGCAGGTTTTTTTGTGCTGGCGCACGGAGCCACCCGCCTGGCTGTGCCGACGCACGCTGCCGCACGCCGTGGCGCGCTGCTTCAGGGGATGAGTTGCCGGATGAGTTGCAGGACGATGAGTCCGGTTTCGTGCAGGGAGTCCGGGCAGATGCGCTCGAGGTTGTCTCGTTCGGTGTGCCACCAGCCGCCTTGCTGGAAGCGGGCGATGAGGTTGAGGGTGGCGACTCCCGCGTCTGCATAGGGACGGTGGTCGTCGAGGTAGCTGGTCGGTGCGATGCTCCAACGCCGATTGTCGAGGTTGAGGGTGCGTACGGCTAGTTCGTATTGCATGAGCATGCTTTCAGGGGTGTCGCCTAGGGGGACGCCGATTTCTTTGTCGCGCCCGCCGACCATGTCGAGGTTGATTTGCCAGCGGGGAAGGTTGTTTGCCCGGCGCGCGACGTCGTGTTTGGAGCCATAGAGGCCGTCGCTGTCGCTCATGCGGGGGGCGATGGATTCTTCGCCGTCAAAGAAGAGGAGTTCGATTTGGCCGCAGCGCCCGGGTTGTTGCTGCGGGAGGCAGCGGGCGATTTCAAGGAGGGCGGCGGCGGCGCTGGCTCCGTCGTCGGCTCCGATGAAGTTGGGGATGCCGCGTTTGGTGTCGATGTGGCAGCTGAGCAGTAGGGGACGGGTGCGGTTTGGTTCGTTGCCGTGTGTGGCGCGCAGGTTGGTGAATGGGAGTCCGTTCGGGCCGCTGAAGTGGTGTCGCTCGGTTTGCCAGCCTGCTTTTTGCAGTTGCTGTTCAAGGTAGCTGAGTTGCTGTTCGTAGGCGGGGCTGCCGCTGGTTCTCGGGCCGAGGGCGCAGAGGGCGCGGCAGTGTTCGTAGGCGCGCTGCCCGGAGTAGTCGCTTTCGCTCAGGCTGCTCGGGATGGGGGCAGGGGGCCGGCTTTTGTCGTTGCAGTGGCTCAGAAGGGTGAGCGCAAGCAGGGGGACGAGGTGCCGGGTGAGGTGGCGGTGCATGGTGTGCCGGGTCAGCTGAGGTGGGCGGAGCTGATGCCGCAGAGTTGCAGGATGCGTTCGAGTTCGTCTTTGCCGCTGTAGGGGATTTCGATGATGCCGTTGCTTTTGCCTTTGAGGGCGATGTTGACGCGGGTGCCGAATTCGCGCGAGAGTTCGTTGCAGATTTGACGGTAGGCTTCGGGAAGCTGGGTGTCTTTGGGCTGCGGGGCGGGTTCGGGGTTGAGGATTTTGCGTACGAGTTGCTCGGTTTGCCTTACGGTGAGGCTGTGGCTGACGACGCGTTGGGCGGCGCTGATTTGCCGGGCGGGGTCTTTGAGTTGGAGTAGGACTTTGGCGTGCCCGACGGTGATTTTGCTTTCTTCAAGGAGTTCTCTGACGTCTTCTTCGAGTTCGAGCAGTCGCACCATGTTGGCGATGAGGGCTCGCGATTTGCCGACGTGGCGCGCGATGGTTTCCTGCTTCATGTTGAAGCGGGTGAGTAGGACGCGGTATTGCTCGGCTTCTTCGAGGGGGCTGAGGTCTTCTCGCTGGAGGTTTTCGATGAGGGTGAGTTCCGCAACTTCTTGGTCGCTGGCTTGGTGGATGACGACGGAGACGTCTTCGATGCCGAGGCTTTTGATGGCTCGGAGGCGTCGTTCGCCGGCGATGAGTTCGTATTTGCCGTTGACGATGCGGACGATGAGGGGTTGGATGAGTCCGCGTTCGCGTATGGAGTCTGCAAGTTCGCGAATTTGTTCGTCGCTGAATTTGCGGCGGGGTTGAAAGGGGGAGGCTTGGATGTCGTTGGCTTTTGCCTGGATGATGCGCTCGCCGCTTTCTTCAGCCGGGGCTCCGCTTGTTTCGGGGCTTGGCTGGGCTTTGTGCTCGGGTTTGCGTGAGATGAGGGCGCTGAGGCCTTTTCCTAAGACGGGTTTGGGCATGGCGGTAGGGGGTGGCCGGCAGGGGCTTTACTTGCGCTTTTTTCCGGGGGTTTCTTTGCTCAGGTTGATGCTGAAGGTTTTGGCCGGGTTGTCTTGCCAGGCGACGCAGCTCATGGTGCCGCTGAGTTTGCCGTTGTCGTCGAGTTTGAGTTCCATGTAGCCGTCTTTGGCGTCATAGACTTCTGCGGTGGGCTGGTTCGGGTCGTAGAAGCCGTCGTAGATGGTGATGCGGACGGTGTAGCGGTTTTCTTCGTCGCGGCTGTAGGCGCAGCGGCCTTCGATGTGGACGTTGCTGCCGGGGATTTTCGGGTCGCTGATTTCGCCGAAGAATTGCAGGGCGTCGTCATGGGTGCTGACTTCGCTGATATGCAGGCTGAGTTGGCCGAAGCGTTTGTCGCGCGTCCATTCGCCGGTGTAGACGGTGTCGGCGGCGAGGGCTTTTTGGCAGGCTTGACGGAGTTCGTCGGCTCGGGCTTGGTTTTCCGCGGCTTGGGCGGCGGCCCGGCGGGCTTCTTCTTCAACGGCTGCTTCGCGTTGGACGAGGCTGGCTCGGGCGGCGGTTTCTCGCTCGGTGATGAGGGCGGCGATGTCGCGGTTGAAGGTGTCGGCTTTGGCTCGGATTTCGGCTTTGCGGGCTTCGATGAATTCGGGGGTGAGGATGTTGGGGTTTTCGGGGAGTTTGCTTTGGGGGATGGTGTTGCTGAAGTCGAGTTCGCGGGTGAGGTCGGCGCCGTCAAAGGCGAATTCGCTCAGTTGCCACTCTCCGCCGTTTTGTTCGGCGCGGAATCGGATGGGGATGACGAGTTTGCTGCCGCTTTCGTGCCTCAGGGTGTAGACGGAGGGCATGGCGAGCTCGGTCATGCTGCTGAGTTGTTGTTGCAGGTTTTCAGGGAGGGGTTTGGCTTGCCGATCTTCGTCTTTGATGTATTCGGCCGGGGCTCCGATTTGCATGAGGTAGTGCGATTCGGGGCGCATGGCGCGGTTGGCCGATTCGTTGATGAGTTGCCGCTCGCTGTTGAGTTCTTCGGGGGCGAAGTCTTTGCTGTAGCGGTTTTCTTTGATGGTGTAGGTGAGTTTGCAGTATCGGTAGCCGCGGGCGTCGGGGGGGCCGGGTTCGATGCTGCTCAGTTCCGCGACGCTGTCGAGGTTGAGGATGGGGGCTGCCCAGGCGGCGATGGTTTCGGTGCTGAGTTCTGCCGGGGTTTCGGGGGCGGGGGCCGGGCTGCCGGCGGCGGTGTTGCTTTTGCCGGGGGCGGTGTCGGGCTTTTCGCTCCGGTCGTCGCCGCAGGAGTTGAGAAGGAGGGTGGATGCGCTGATAATCAGGGCGCTGCGGATGATGAGGCTGTTCATGGCGTGGTGTGTGTGGCGGCTGCTGTTTCGCGCGTGTTAACGCAGGACATTCTGCCTTGTTATCGCGCAGATGTCAAGGGTTGTTGCCTGCCGCCGGGGGGCGTTGGAGGTGTCGGCAGGGTTTCGCCGGGCTTTGTCAGTTGTCTTTGCGGTTGTTGAAGAAGCTCCATTCGCTGATGCTGGGGAAGCTTGGTAGTTCAACGGTGCCCAGTCGCGCGCGCAGGAGGAGCCAGAGTTTGCGGAAGTTGTTGACGCTGTATCGCCGCTCGAAGACTCTGTATTCGTCGTCGCGCATTTTTTCGAGGATGTTGTGGTAGATGAGGCTCATGGCTTGCGCCGGGATGAGGGCGTTGCGGTCGTCGACGTTGAGGTTTTGGTAGAGGTCTTCGGCTTCGGCAAAGTATTTTTCGGCGAGGGCGGCTTCGTAGGCGAGCAGGGTGCGCATGCGGTAGTTGCAGTTTTGCTGCCGGATGTCGTCGGTGGTGACGCCGAAGAGTTGCATGTCTGCTGCCGGCAGGTAGATGCGCCGGTGTTTCCGCCAGTCTTCGGCGATGTCTCTCAGGATGTTGACGAGTTGCAGGGCGTAGCCGAGGGCGATGGCGTAGTCGTTGGCTTGGCTGCTGGCGCCCATGACGGTGGCGCTGGTGATGCCGACGCAGGAGGCGACGCGGTAGGCGTAGGCGAGGAGGTCTTCGCGGGTCGCGGGTTGTACGGGGTTGATGTCGCAGCGGCAGCCTTCGATGAGTTCGAGCATGGGGGCGGTGTCGAGCCGAAGTTGGGTGACGAGGTCGACGATTTCGCTTTCGATGCCTTCTGAGGCTTGGGCTTTGCCGGTGATGAGGTCGCGCCAGCGGTCGAGGGCGGCGTGTCTGATGTCGGGGGTCATGCCGGGTTCGTCGACGATGTCGTCGATGAGTCGGCAAAAGGCGTAGAATTGCGCCATGCGTATCCGCTTCTCCACCGGCAGGTTCATGAGGGTGAAGGCGAGGTTTGATTTGGCGTTGCGCGTGATGGTTTCTGACTCGGCCATGTTGCGTTCCGGTGTTGCCGGGGTGGGGTGGGCTGTTGGGGCGGCGGGCTTAGTCGATGTTGCCCCAGTGGGTGCTGAAGGGCCAGAGGGTGAAGGCGGCCGGTCCGATGATGTTGTATTGTCTGACGGGGCCCCAGTAGCGCGAGTCGAGGGAGTTGACGGTGTTGTCACCGAGGGCGGCGTATTCGCGGAGGTTGGGGTCTTGGGTGTTTTGGAGGGTTTTGCTGTCTCCCCTGCCGAGGTAGGGGATGCGCCCGTTGTTGTCGGCGGGGTTGTAGCCGACGTTGTTGTAGGGCGGTTGGCAGGCGGCGACGCGGCTGATGCCGGCTTCGGTGGCGGGTTGGCCGTTGATGAGCAGCTGCGGTGTGTCGATGCTGAGGGTGTCGCCGGGCAGGCCGCAGAGGCGTTTGATGTAGTGGGTGCCGGCGCTTTGCTCGGTCATGCTGCTCACGCCGCGGGTGTTGATGCCGCGGGTGTCAAAGACGAAGGTTTCGCCGCGCTCGGGGCGGCGGAAGTGGTAGGCCATGCGGTTGACGACGACCATGTCTCCGGCGTCGATGCGCGCTTGCATGATGGTTTCGCCGGGTTGGTACGGGACGGAGATGGTGCAGTGTTTGAGGTCGATGAGGCAGCCTTTGGCTTCCAATTCGCGTTGTTTGGCCGGGTCGAGGTGGGTGATGAAGGGGTCGACGATGTATTTGCCTTTCTGTCTCAGGTATTCGTAGACGGCTCCTTCGGCACAGGGGACGGCCAGTTCGCTGCCGTCGTCAAAGGTGATGACGGTTTCGGTGAAGAGGATCCATTTGCTTTGCTGGCGGATGTTTTTGATGGCTTTTTTGTTCTCGGCGACGGCGTTGATGTAGGAGCTGCCCAGGGTGACGGCATCCCATGCGCGCCGCGCGATGCCGGGGCTGTCGTCTGTGGGGTGGATGATGATGCCGTTGAGGGTGGGCTGCATGGAGCCTGTCGGAATGCGGAAGGGCTGTGCAAAGTAGGTGCGGATGCCCAAGAAGATGGCTAGGATGACGAAGAGGGATTCGATGGCTTCGGCAAAGGGGTTGCGTTTGAAGCCTTTTTGTTCGCTGCAGGGGCCTTCGAGGATGAGGGCGGAGAGGCGCTCGGTTTCGGCTTTGTCCCACAGGGTGAGGGCTTCTGCGAGGTCTTTGCGGTAGGTTTCGTTTTCTCGGAGTTTGTCGGCTTCGATGTGGGGACGGTAGTAGTTGATGTAGCGACGCAGGGTGCTGAGGGCTTCGCTGCCGCGCCGACGCCATTTGGGCATGAACCAAGCGAGGAGGTTGTCGGCGACGGGGTTGACGAGGTAGCGCAGGAGCTGGCGGCGAAGGGTCATGTTACGACGTTTATTTTACTCTTTTGTCGCGTTTTGAAAAGCTTTATCTCGGAGAGGGGCGGCCGATGCGTGATCGGGTCGGTGTTGCGGTGCTGACCGAGGAGGGGGAAAGCCGATGTTTCTGAACTGACGGTGACGGGGGAAGCGGCGTTTCGGGTCAGGCCGGATCGGCGGGGGCGATGGCTGCCTGTGCCGGTTGGTCGGGGGCGGGGTCTTCGTCTTCCGCGTCGAAGGAGAGGCCCTTGCAGATGAGGATGAGCATGACGGCGGCGGCGGCCAGACGGTACCAGCCGAAGAAGGCGAGGCCGTGGCGGTTGAGGTAGCCGACCATCCAGCGCACGGAGATGACGGCGCTGATCCAAGCGACGACGGTGCCGATGATGATGGGCTGCCAGCCGAGTTGCTCGATCATGTCCTGTCCGTGTTTGACGGCGTCGTAGCAGGTGGCGGCTCCGAGGGTGATGAGGCCGAGCAGGAAGCTGAATTCAACGGCGGCGGCCATGCTCAGGCCGACGCTGAGCCCGCCCAGCATGGTCATGAGGCTGCGGCTGGTGCCGGGGCACATGGCGATGCACTGCATGAAGCCGATGCCCAAGGCGCCTCCGGGGCTGAGTTGTTCGAGGGGTTTGCCGCCGAAGTAGGCTTCTCGCCCGAGTTTCGCGCGGTGGCGGCTGTAGAGCAGGATGACGAGGCCGCCCAGGGCCCATGTGATCATGACGGTTTTCTCGTTGAAGAGGTACTGTTTGATGTAGTCGTCGAAGAGGAGGCCGAGAACGGCGGCGGGCAGGAAGCCCAAGATGAGGTTGATGAGCAGGCGGCGTCCGTCGGCGGATTTGCCGCTCAGCCCGGCGAACATTTCGCCGACGCGCTTGCGGTAGAGGCCCAACACGGCCAGAATGGCACCGCCTTGGATGCAGACTTCAAAGGCTTTGAGTGTGTCGCTTTCGCCGAGTTGCAGCAGGTAGCGGGTGACGATGAGGTGCCCGGTTGAGCTGACAGGAAGGAATTCGGTCAAACCCTCTACGATACCCATGATGATCGATTCAAACCATGTCATGACGCACCCTTACTAACGTAAAACATGCAAAAGGTCAACCTAAAAAGAAAAAAAACGGGTTCGCGCGGGGCTGCGCTTCAAAAAAAGGTTGAAGCGCGAGGGTAAACGTGGTATTTATAATGTCGCGTTGCATCCGTATAACGCACCGAGTGTCTATGAAAACGTGTCGCGCTAATTTGCTCAGGGGGTTCACGCTCATCGAGCTCCTTGTGGTCATCCTCATCATGGGGATCATGATGACGCTGGCGAGCTCCATTCTGCGAGATCCCGGCAAGGGGCGCAGTATGACGTCGGCGGTGGATCAGTTGGAGTCTATGGTGCACGAGGCTCAGGCGCTGGCGAAGGGCAATGATACGTATTCGCGTCTGGCTATCGTGAATGACCCGCGCGACGAGGGACGCCACCTGCGCTATATGGTTATTATGATTTTCCGCAAGGATGACAGCACGGAGGTCGATTCGAAGGGTGAGTGGATCAGCCTTTCGGCGGGCGAGTTGCTGCCTGCCGGGGTGTATTTCAGCCCGACTCTGAGCCGACCCTTTGACGGCGTGGGCGATGAGACGATGCTCGGTGAGTCGCTGATGCGTATTTCCAAGCGGGGGCAGTCTCCGGTGATCTACGCGGAGTTTGACGAGAAGGGGCGTTTCGTGCACCCGCAGGCTCAGCCGGGGGAGAAGACGAAGCGCCAGCGCTTGGTGCTGATTCAGGGACGCCGCGGCAGCGGTCGCAACAGTGTTGACGGTATTGTGCGCGAGAGCGACGGTCTCGAGGGCGGTATCGTGTTGGATCCCAGCGGCAATACGGTGCGCCTGCGCACTCAGGAGCAGATTGAGCAGAGAAATTGAGTCATGTATTACGGTCGCAGACTTTCCCCCGCGAGGGGCTTTACGTTGGTCGAGACGCTGCTGGCGATCTCGTTGGTGAGTATTCTCATCGCGCTTTTCCTGACGGTTTTCGTGCCGGCCCGCAAGATGGTGCAGGATGCTCTCGGCCGCCAGAATGTCGAGAGTGTTTCGAGTGTGCTGCGGGCGGAGATGAGCACGCTCAAGCCCCACGAGGCGGCCAGACCGGGTGCCAAGCGTTCGTCCAAGGGAAGTTACGTGAGCGCTTTCGACAAGGCTTTCGACTGGTTGCAGGCCAGCAAGAAGCCTGAGACGGCCGTTGTCATTTTCTCGTATCGCGCGGATACGTCGAAGAAGGCTCAGGACGGTATTTATCCGGCTTTGCAAGGCGGGCGCAATTTGCCCGGTTACAGTTCGACGCTGATTTCGGTGGCTTGCCCGATGGATGACACGCGCTACAGCAAGTTTATTCCGGATGCGGTCGGCCCGGTGTATGTCGTGCGCATGACGCAGCTGGTATACGACGGCAAGGGCGGGTTCTCTCCTGCCGATCGCCCGGGGATGATTAAGGGCGGTTCCAATGCGGAGGGCTATATCACCAAGGAGAGCTCGCGCGACTTGTCCGGCGCTGCGGTGTTTTTCCGGGCGGATTTCTTCCTGATGCAGCCGAAGAATCCGGCTCGCTACAAGGGGCGCAGCTGGGCGCAGCTCGGTACGCCGAGTTTCTCGACGAATATGTCTTTCCGCCTGTGAGATTTGAAATCCATTTGAATGATCATGAAGAACGTTTTTAGGTCTGGGCTGCGCAGGGGCTTTACGCTCATTGAGTTGATGGTGGCGCTGGCTGTGACGTCACTGCTGGTGTTCGGCATTATGCAGATGACGATTCAGGGGCTGGATCTCTGGGGCAAGGTGCGCGAGGATGTGAGTACGTCGTCGAGTGCTCGTTTTGCCTTGGAGGCGGTGGCTCATGATCTGGAGTCGTTTCAGATGCGCGCCGGCGACAACGAGTACCAGTGGCTCTACGCCAATGTTGACAAAAAGCCGATCAAGGGGCCTCGCGGGATGAAGATTCCGCGCTCGGTGCAGTGCATCTTCTTTGCCTGCGCTCCCGATCGCAACCCCTCGGTCAGCAGCAGCGAACGCCTGCGCCGCAATTACCGCAACGCGCGTTCTCAGAATGAGGAGACTCGCGGCGATGTGAGTGCCGTCGGCTACCGCCTGCTGTATCGCGATCACTTCCTGGACATCTCCGGCGATGAAGATCCGAATGCCTCCGACGGCGCGTTCCCGCTGTTCTCTCTGTACCGTCAGGTGGTTCCGCCCAACGATACTTTCGACAAGTTGCTGGGGCTGAAGAATCTCAAGTCGGGCTACGATGCTTTCGGCAAGAATGACAAGGATTTCTTCCTCTGCGAGAACGTGCTGGAGATGAATGTGCTCTTCACGATTCAGTACGCCAAGGGCAAGGCGGATGTTCGCTCGGGCTCGGCGGATTACGATTACGTGACGGTTCCCGTGATTACGACGAAAGGTGAGGGGGCCGGTCAAGAGGTGGGTGTTTACGGCAATTGCGTGAAGGTGGGCGGCAAGGTGTACGAGAATGCGCGCATCGTGTCGGCGAATATCTCGATTACGGTGCTGACGGAGGAGGGTGTGCAGCTGGCTGAGCAGATTCGTCTGGGTCGTCGCCGTGCCCCGAATCCGGCGGAGTTCATCTCGAAGTACACGCGCTCGTTCAGCCGCATGGTGTCGGTACCTCAGCCGCTTTGATGCACACTCCCGTCCTATGGCCGATGCTCCGCGCTCTTCGCTGATTCCCTGCGCTTCGCTGCCAAGGCTCCGATTTTGGCGCGATCCGCTGCCCCGCGACGGCTACGCCAACATGGCGGCGGACGAGTTGCTTTCTCAGCGGCCGGAGGCGTGGCTGCGCTTTTATGATTGGGCGCGTCCGTCGGTGAGTTTCGGCTATTTTGATACGGTGCAGGTGGCGGCCAAGTTGTTTCCCGGGGAGGGGATTGAGTACATTCGCCGCTGGACGGGCGGCGGTATTGTCGACCACCGCCACGGGTACACGTACACGCTGACGCTGCCGGCTCCGGCCGACGGCCGCATGTATGCGCCCAGCCGCGAGCTGTATCGCTGGATTCACGGGGCGCTGGCGCAGGCGCTGCGCGCGAGCGGCGTGCCCTGTGAGTTGCTGGCGAGTGATGCGCCGGACGGCGGGCGCTCGTGCTGGGCCAGCCCGGTTGAGAGCGATATTACGGATGCTGCCGGGCACAAGCTGGCCGGGGCGGGGCAGCGACGGCACCGCGGTGCCGTGCTGCATCAGGGGCTGGTGCAAGGCTGTGTGCCGTCGACGGGCTGGGAGGCGCGGCTGGCGGCGGCTCTGGCCGAGGAGGTGCAGCCTGTCTACGGCGAAGAGCCTTGGCCGGGTTTTGGCGCTCAGCTCGATGAGCTCTGCCGCAGCAAGTATCTGACTCAGGAGTGGGCGGATGAGTCTCACGGCCGTCGGCGACCGACTCCGAGGTGAGGGGGAATGGAGGGCTATGGCGCAGCAAGCAAAGTCGGGCGAGGCGGCGGCGGAGCGCTGGCGGCGGAACGTGGCGGCGCTTGTGGTCGATGAGGCGGGGCGCGTTTTGCTCGGGGTGACGG
>DXFQ01000124.1 GCA_019114365.1 Candidatus Parakkermansia intestinigallinarum
AGCGTCTTGCGCCGACGTCGAGCTCTCCTCATCGGAAGGCCGCCGCAAAAGCCCTGTTCGTATATCATCCGGCGCGGACGCCGCAAGTCGGCTCCCCACTCCCAACAGTACCGCGCCGCCGACCGCACCCGAGCCGACCGTACCCGAGCCGACCGTACCCGAGCCGACCGCACCCGAGCCGACCGTACCCGAGACGCCACCCCCGACGGCACCTTCCGCCGCCGTGGCCGCCGTCGGCTCCTCCGTCCGTAGCGCCGCGCGATCCGTCGGTGCCGTCCCCATCAGCGCGACCTGCTGCTCATCAGCATCCGATGCGCCGTCCTTCAGTCTTTGCATTTCTGCCGTCATACTCGATTCTCCTTCTGTTCAAAACAAACCCAACGCCCCGCAGCCTCGCGGCGGCTCTCCAGCCACGCCGCCACAGCCTCACTGCCCTCATCATGCAGCAGCCTGAAGCCCTCGCGCTGCAAGCGCAAATAAAATCGCTGCGCCGGCTCATCCGACGCACACCCGAAATAGCCGCGGCCGAACCAATCGAACAGACGTCGGCTCAAACCCGCGCGATTCGACGCGCACAAGCCGCTGCCCTCACTCAAGCGCTCCAGCAACTCCGTGCGCTCCTCCGGCGGCATCGGCGCCGTCGCTATGCTCAGCCCCAACTCCGTGCGCTGCTCCTCGTCATCTCCGCACTCATCCACGCGGCGCAACCACGACGAAAAAGCCTCCGGGCTCTGCGGATGCACCTCTTGCTGCACCGCCGCAAACTGCTCATCACTAAGCAGCCCGGCCTCATGCCAAGAACGCAGCCCCTCCGCATCGAGAGCCCGCCCCGCGCGCAAATCATCCGCCATGCGAACCACGGCCTCTCGGCGCAGGCGGCGGCGCGACTCCTCGGCCAGCTCCTGCAAACGCTGCCGCTCGGGCTCTCCGGTCGGCAAAAGCTCCTCCTCCGACGCGCGGAGAGACTGCAGCGCCTGCGTCGGGTTCTCGTCAAATCGGCTGCGCCAGCGCACCAAACTGCAACGGCTGGCGACCTCGGCGCTCTTCTGCTCCATCTCGGCTTCGGGCACGAAAACACGCTGACCGGCGGACAGCCAATGCTGCGCCCTCTGCTCATCGCCGCTCGCCACCGCATCATCCAGCTGCCGCTGCCAACTGCGGCGCGAAAGCTCAATGCGATTCAGCTCATGATCGCGCTGCGACTCCAGAGAAGCGCGAGCATTCAACCAGTCGGCCATCGCCCGACCCGCAGCCCGCTGCTCCTCAGGCAACTCGGCAAGCGCCTCGGCAATGCCGGGAGCGCTCGCGCGATTCCACGCATAAGCCCAATCGCGCGGCTCCTCATCGGCCATCGCCTCACTCGTCTCGCGGCACAACTGCTGCAACTTCGCCGCCAAGCGCGCCTCATCGGCCACCTGCTCCACCTCGCGGCGCTCCTCGGCCAGCGACGAGCCCGCCTGCACCAGATCGCGCACCGCGCCTCCCAGCTGCGCCGCCGCCTGATCCTGCCCGGCAAGACCGGCGACCGGCACCCTGATGTTATTTTGCGGAGCACGCAGCATGCCCCACTCTCGCATACGTATCGGCATGCACGCATCATGCACAAGAGCACGGCGAGCGTCAACCGAGAGAGACGTCGGCGCAGCACATGCCCGCCCCTCGGCACTATGGGAGACAGGCAGCAGAAAGCCGGCCACGGCATCATGGGGCGGACGGGCAACAAAAAGCCGCCCGCGGCATCGAGCGCGGGCGGCTTGCAAACAAGCAACTGACGGGCAAATCAGTGGATGCGTCGGAGCAGCCAGTGCAGCACATCCTTGACGGCAACGCGCTCCTGCTCCATCGAATCGCGGTGGCGAATCGTCACCGTATCCTTCAGCGAAGCATCATCGCCCTCGCCCAGCGTCTCGAAATCCACCGTGATGCAGAACGGCGTACCGACCTCATCCTGGCGGCGATAGCGGCGGCCGACGGCACCGGCCTCATCGTAAAACACATTCATATACGGGCGCAGCTCGCGCTCAATCTCGTGGGCGATGCGCACCTGCTGCTCATTCTTCTTGAGCAGGGGGAAAATCGCCGCCTTAATCGGCGCCATGCGCGGATGGAAACGCATCACCGTGCGGACATCGCTCTTGCCGTCCTTGCCGAGCTCCTCCTCATCATAAGCCTCGCAGATCACCGCGAGCACCGTGCGATCGCAGCCGGCGGACGGCTCAACGACGTGCGGAATAAACCGCTCGCGCGTCGCCTCATCGAAATACTCCATCGGCTTGCCCGACCCCTCCTGATGGCGGCTCAAATCGTAATCCGTGCGATACGCGATCCCCTGAAGCTCCTGCACGCCGAAGGGGAACGCGTACTCGAGGTCGTACGTCTTCTTGGAGTAGAATGCGCGCTCGCCGTCCGGCACATCGAGAATATGAATCTTATCGCGCGGAATACCGATATTCTCATAGAAGCACAAACACGCCTCCAGCCATTCATCCGTCAGGCGCAACCCGTCCTCCGCGCGGCAGAAATACTCAATCTCCATCTGCTCAAACTCGCGGGAACGGAACGTAAAATTGCGCGGGTTGATCTCATTGCGGAACGACTTGCCGATCTGAGCGATACCAAACGGCAGCTTCATGCGCGACGAATCGAGGATATTCTTGTACTGGCAGAAAATGCTCTGAGCCGTCTCAGGGCGCAACCAACCGATACTGCTCGGGTCATTCTCATCCGAAGCCGCACCGATCGTCGTCTTGAACATGAGATTGAACGAGCGAGCCTCCGTCACCAACGAACCATTGGCCGGGTTGTAGCGCACACTGTCCGTCACCTGCTCCGTCCGCTCATCGAGCAGCTCCATATCACCCGGCTGGGCTCCGTTGCCGCAAATCTGGCTGTAATACTGCAGCGCCCCCCTGCGGGCCGTCTTGGCATCCTTGTCAGAATCAGAGGGCACCAGCATCGAAAACTCCTTCTTCGTGCTCCAGCTGCCGTCGGCCTTCGCGGCACCCGACCACCAGAACGCCACGCCACTCTGAGCCGGAATCTGATCCGCGCGAAGACGCTCCTTGCTCAGCAAACAATCGCAGAGAGGATCCGTGAAACCGCCCACATGGCCCGAGGCCACCAACACGGAATTATGCGTCAAAATCGCGCCGTCCATACCGACAATATCGGGGCGCTCCTGCACGAAAACCCGCCACCAGTAATCCTTGAGATTGCGCTTCAGCTCCGCGCCGAGAGGACCGTAATCCCAGCAACCGTTAAGGCCGCCGTAAATCTCAGCTGCCTGAAAGATAAACCCTCTGCGCTTGCAGAGGCTGACAATTTTTTCCATTCGAACCGGATCTGTCTGTGTGCGGTCTGCCATAACGCGGCTATTCTACCGCATCAGCTTGAGATTGCAAGCACAAACCGCCGGCAGCTTTTCCCGCGCAGCGAGCGCCCAAAGCGGCACCCGACGCAGCTTCCGCCGTCGCAACGCCCGAATCCTACTGTATGTCAGTCATATGACTTGTCAAGTATTCGGCGATCTGATATAATGCCGCCCGCATGAACAAGAGCATTCTACCCATCTGCATTGCGGGAGCGGTCAGTATGGTGCTGGCCTCCTGCCAGTCCGACCAAAACGCCGTTTCCGGCGCCAATGTAACGACGTCCCACGGGCGTCCGGAAGCTCGCTACATGGCCCTTCCCGGCCAAGAAGCCGTCGCCGTCAGCTCAGACACGAACGACGCCTTTGATCGAGCCGTAGCCGCCTACAACAACCCGGGAATGCTCCCCGACCAAAGCAGCTACCCCAGCCCCGCGACCACCCCGGCCAACACCGTGCGGCAGAACGGCGGCAGTGACATCATCGACGAAGCCCTCTCCACCACCCCCCGGCCCGTCACACCGCCCGCCATTCAGCCCGACACGCTGACAAACAACGCCGGCGCGACCCCGAATCACATCACCTCCCCCACCATGAACCGTCCGACCGTTCAGCCCTCGCTGCCGTCGGCCAACACGGGCAGCGCCCTGCCGACGGGACCCATCGACTACAGCGTGCAAATCATCAACACCACGAACGGGCGACTCTTCATCGAAGCCAATGACGCCGCCGGCGAGGTCTACCCCTGCGGCTTCATGGTCAACGGGCAAAGCTACACCACCAACAAGAAGCAGGCATCGCCCGTCCGCTGGCCCATCACCGTCGTCGTGCGCGACCCTGACCAGCCCGGAACCCCGGAAATCCGGCGTTACCGCATTCCCGCCCCGGAGAGCAACTACGCCAATAAGACCATCGGCATCTCCGTCATGAAAGGCGGCATCTACCACGCCAGTCTGGACGGCCGAGTCTACTACACCTCCACCACCGAGAACTAAAGGCTCTCTTTCCGCCAACCTGTCACCCGCGCCGCCCGCAGCGGCTCGGAGACACACACGGCCTCGCCCTGCCTCCCCGCAGAGCGAGGCCGCGTTGCAAGCGCCCCTCAGGGCAAGCGCCCCGTCAGCTGCGGCGCAGAGCCGGGAGTCGCGGCGGAACCGCGCGCACCCGTTCAGCGCCCAACACGGCGCACCAACATCCGAAACACCTCGGGAGACGGCGCCGATTTTCTCATGCGCCTGCCCTGCCCGTCAGAACTGCCGCCTTGACAAAGCGACACCATGTTTGCTAGTATAGTCCCGCTATGAAGTTCGCCCACCTCATGTCGGCCTTGGTCTGCACCGTCCTCGCAGCGATGCAGCTCGCCAAAGGCGACGACAAACGCCCCAACATCCTCTTCATCATCTCGGACGACCACGCCGCAGCGGCCTTGGGAACCTGCGATGAAGATTCCCCCATTCCCCTGCCCGGCTTCCGCCGCATGGCCGCCGAAGGCATGGTCTTCGACCGCGCCTACTGCGCCAACTCCCTATGCGGCCCCTCCCGCGCCTGCATGCTCACCGGCCGACACTCCAACAACAACGGCTTCCTCTTCAACGACGGAGGCCCCGACTTCAACGGAGCCCAGCCCACCTACCCGAAAATGCTGCAAAAAGCAGGCTACCAAACGGGCATCATCGGCAAATGGCACCTCCAATCGCAACCGACGGGCTTTGACAACTGGCAGATCTTCCTCAACCAAGGCCAGTACTGGAACCCCACCTTCCTCGCCCCGAACGCACAGGGCAAAACCGTCAGCCACCGCGAGCCCGGCTACGTATCCGACATACTGACAGCCAAAGCCATCTCGTGGATTCACAACCGAGACCGCAGCAAACCCTTCTGCCTCGTACTCGGCCACAAAGCCCCGCACCGCAACTGGATCGTCGCCCCGCGACACCTTCGGAAAGCCCACCAACTGGCAGCCAAACTCACCCCGCCCGCCAACCTGCATGAAAACTGGGCCGAGCTGCCTGAATTCCTCAAGAACAGCCGTCAGACCGTCTCGCGCGACCTCTGCAACTGGAACGACAACCACCTCGTCCAAGAGCTCATACCCTTCGACGTGATGAAAGAAATCGTCCCCAAGAACCAGCTGCGCAACATGGTAAAAAACGGGCGCTTCAAAGGCGAAATTCCCGCCGACTTTGATTGGGGCAAACACGAACCCAAGTACGCACCCATCACCAACCTCAGCTTCAATGCACGCAATGCCGCTGATCAACCGGGGCTCAACGACCTCTACTACAACTTCTACGCCGAACGCACCCGCGAGTTCGTCAAAAACTTCAGAGCCGGCAAATACCCGACCATCAAAAAGATGACAGAACAGCGCTGGCGCTGGTACATGGAGGACTACCTCGGCACCCTCATGGCCGTTGACGAATCCGTCAACCTCCTGCTCGACTACCTCGACCAAGAAGGAATTTCGGAAAACACCCTCGTCATCTACGTCGGCGACCAGAGCTTCTACATGGGCGAGCACGGCCTCTACGACAAGCGCTGGATCTTTGAGGAATCGCTGCGCATGCCGCTCATCATGCGCTGGAAGGGTCACATCAAGGCAGGCGCCCGCTCGCAGGCCCTTGTGCAAAACATCGACTACGCGCCGACCATCGTTGAACTGGCCGGAGCCGACACCCCGGAAAACACGCGCACCTTCGACGGCGTCTCCCTCACCCCGCTCTTCCAAACGGGTGATGCCCCGCAGTTCCGCGAACGCACCCTCTACTACGCCTTCTACGAACAGCCCGGCGAGCACAATGCCGCCCGCCACGACGGCATCCGCACGAATCGCTACACCTTCGCCCGCATCTGGACGCCCACCGAGCAGGAGCGCAAGAGCGGCAAGCGCATTCCGTCGAACGAATGGATGCTCATCGACAACGAAAAAGACCCCGCTCAGTCTCGCAACGTCGCCTTTGACCCCGCCTACGCCTCCGTCTTTGCCGAGCTCAAGAAGCAATACGAAGCCGCCCGCAGCCAATACCGCGTGCCGAGCAACCTTCCGGGCGACGGGCCGAAGAAACCGACCGTCAAGCCCAGTTGGGGCCCCGGCCCCGACGACCGCATCAAATAAACGGCTCGTCGCAACAGGCCACATCCTTCACCAATCGCGCTGCCCGGCGGGCAGCGCGATTCTTTTTCATGCAGCGGAGAGAGGGAGTGGGAGAAAACTCCGACAGCAGCCCAAGACACCCCCTCTTCTAGCTTGCATTTTGGAGAGAGGCAGCTATACTTGAGGGCGAATGAACGAGTACGCACAAAAAATCAAAGACACGCTCACGGCCCGCTACCGCGACGAAGAATGGCCGGCGCTGCTCCGGCAAACAGACGAATGGTCCGTGACGCGCCCCCTTGAAGGGCTCAGGATTCTCGATGCCACCCCGCTGTACTCCAACACCCTGGGCAAGTTCATGGCGCTGCTGGCAGCCGGTGCGGAGGTCTACGTCCCTTGGCGCTACCAACTGCCGCTGGATCAGAGCGTCCTCGACCGCCTCGGCGAATACGGCGTCAAGCGCGCCCGCCGAGGAGACGACAACTTCGACATCGTGCTCGACTGCTCGGGGCAGTGTGCACAGCTGCACCCCACCCTCGGCTTCTGCGAACTGACGCGCTCGGGCGTCTCGCGCTATGAGCGCGTGCACAGCCCCGTCTTCATCGTCGACTCAAGCCGCATCAAACGCATCGAAGCCGTACTCGGCACGGGTGAGAGCTTCTTCCGAGCCCTCAGCCAACTCGGGCACAGCGACGTGGAAGGCCGCCGCCTCTTGGTCGTCGGCTACGGCAAAGTCGGTCACGGCATCACCTACTACGCCCGCAAAAACGGCATGAAAGTCACCGTGGCGGATGAAATTGACAAATCCGGCGAACTCCCCGGCGACGTCGCCTTCGTGAACACCGGAGACCCCGAAGCCTTCCGCGAAGCCGTCCTGCACTCCTGGTGCGTCGTCACGGCCACCGGCAAAATCAGCGCCCTGCGGCACAAACTCGACGCCCCGGCCGTGATCGAATCACCCGTACTGCTCGCCAACATGGGCGTGGAAGACGAGTACGGCTCGGCCATCCCCAATCACCGAGTCCTCAACAACAAACACCCGCTCAACTTCATCCTCGACGACCCGACGAGCATGCGCTTCATCGACGCCACCATGGCTCTGCACAACGCCTGTGCCCTCGAACTGCTCATCCAGGACCTCCCGCACCGCGCCCTGAGCCCCAGCCCCGACATCGAAAAACACATTCTCGACACCGTGCGGGAAAAGGGCATCATCAGCAGCGACCTCGAAGTCGTCAACTCAGAGGCCCTCTGAGCCGAGACTCCCCCGCAGACCCGCCCGCGGCTCCGCCGACATCGGAGCCGCGGGCCGTCGCGGAAGCCTCGGCCGTGCCCGCGCCCTTCCCGCGCGAGCAAGAGCCCCGCTCCGTCCGCAAAAGAGCCGCAGCGCAAACAAGCTCCGGCATCCCACCCGCCCGAGACCTTCCCCACCCGTCCGCTCACCTTTTCCCTTCCACCCCCTCCGGCACCCATGATTCTCCGCCTGCTCAGGCTGCTGCGACTTCTCGCAGCCCTCGCTGCCGCCCTCGCCCTGCTCATCGTGCTGAGTTACCCGGACGACCTCATCCCGCGCAACCCCGAGCTGGAAGCCCAAAGCGAGCTGAGCCTCTACAAACTCCGCAGCTGCCTCTTCCTCATTCCCCTCGCCCTGCTGCTCATCATCTGCGCCGGAAAAGGCTTCACGCGCCGTCTGCCGGGCACACTCACCACCGTCCTCATCGCCGGATTTCTGGCGTGGCCCGTCCTCAAGCGGCTGCGCCCCGAGCTGGTGGAGCCCACCTTCGCCTACCAACCCGGCATGCTGCCCGCAGGCTTGCTGAGCACCCTCATCACCACGGTGGCCTGCACCCTGCTCTGCGCCCTGCTGCACTACTTCGCGCCTCCCCCCGTCGAGCCCGAAAACGACATCAACACCGTCGATGCCGCCGACCTCGCCCCCGAAAAAGGACGCACCGTGCAGCAAATTGCAGCCAACCCCGTCATCGTGCGACCGCGCTTCCTCTTCGGCGACCCCGACATGGCTCTCGTCGAGCGCTTCCGCTGCTTCGTGCGGGAACTCGCCCGTCGGCGCGGCCTGCGCGCCGCCGTCATCGCCGCGCTGATTCTGCTGGGGCTCATCTGGTTTGTCGCCTTCCCGCAGCTCAGCGAGCAAGAAGCCTTCGAACGCGACCTCGACCTCATGAGCCGCACCCGGCTGCTGCCGGACGGGCGCGAAGTGGCCACAAGAGCCGCCGTACACGCCGGCTACCGCGTCATGAAGCGCGCCGAAGAACAGGGCATCCTGCGCAACCTCACACGCGAACAAGCCATTGAATTGCTGCGCGTGAACCGATGGCCGGAAGCCTACCGCCGCCAAGTCCTCGACGACACTCCGCTCGTTCTGGCCTCGCAGCGCTCCCAAGCCAGCAACAGCACGCGCTTCCTGACCCTGACTGACGGGCGGCGCACCGCTGCCCTCTACCTCTACATCGGCGAAGACGGCCAAACCATCAACTTCGTCGACGCTCAAGACGCCGGTTGGGACGCCGTCGCCGACGAGAAAAGCCGCAACTTCTTCAGGCCCACCGTCATCCACTACTGAGCCGCGAAGCCCCCGCACACGCAACACCGCCCGAAGACAGCACGCACGGCACCACGCAAGCACCCGCTCACAGTACCGCCCAAAGCCCCCGCACAGCACCACGCAAGACCAAACGCGCAACACCGCGCAAGCCCGTCGACAACACTCCGCCGCAAACCGCCGCCGCAACACAGACGCCCTCCCCCCATGAGCACCCCCCCCCCGCCCGCAGCGCCGCCCTACCGCACCCGCGTCGCCTTTCACCACACCGACGCAGCGGGCATCGTGCACTTTGCCAACTACTTTCTCTTCGCCGAAGAGGCTGAAACGGCTCTTCTCGCCGCCCTGAAGCTCCCCGGCCCGCGAGAAGGCATGCAGTACCCGCGCGTCAGCGCCGGCGCTGAATACCTCCGCCCCCTGCACTTCGGCGACGAAGTGGAAGTCCTCGCCCGGCTGCAAAAACTCGGCCGCAGCTCCCTGCACTGGCTCTTCACCGTCAGCGGCCCCGAAGGCACCTGCGCCCGGCTGCACATCTGCACCGCGCGGCGCAACAGCCGGGGCGAAGCCGCCCCCTACAGCCCCGAAGAACGCGCCCGACTCGAGGCCCTCATTTTGCCGCAGGCCGCCCCGTCGAACGACACATGAGCAAAAAAAACACCGCGAGCCTGCAAATTTGGGTTGCCAAGAGCATAAAAATCGTGTAGACTCTCTCACCCACCCGAGCCGAAAGGCTCTGCGTAACCATTTACATCAATCAGAAGGAGACAAGATGAACATTCTCGATACAATCGAAAAGGAACAGCTGAAGGACGACGTGACGCCCTTCAACGTCGGCGACACCGTCAAGGTCCACTGCCGCGTGATCGAAGGTGGCAAGGAACGTGTGCAGATCTTCCAGGGCATCGTGATCGCCAAGCGCGGTTCCGGCGTCAACGAGGCCTTCACCGTCCGCAAGGTGGCCTACGGCGAGGGCGTGGAGCGCTCCTTCCCCCTGCACACCCCCAAGATCGCCAAGATCGAGGTGGTGACCCGCGGCAAGGTTCGCCGCGCCAAGCTTCACTACCTGCGCAACCGCGTCGGTAAGGAGGCTGTCACGGTCAAGACCGCCCGCTGATTTCCGCGCCTGCGGCGCGCAGATCACATCTCCCTTCATCGCCCTCTCTCTGCACGGCAGAGAGAGGGTCTTGTTGTGCCGGATACCGCAACGCCTCGTGTTTCACGACTCATTTTCCGGCACCGACGCCATCGACAAAGCCCATCGCGTCCGGCTCAAGACCCTCACGGCAGAGGGGGCTCCAAACTCCGCATAAACGTGAAACGCAAGCACCGAGACGCATGTTCCCTGAAGTCAATAACGCGGCGCGCTTCTCAACTTACTGCACCTCAGTCACCACTCAGCTCACTGAGAATGAGCACATCCACTCATTACCGCACTCGACCCTCGAACCACCCTTCAAAAGGCCGAGCAGAGCCCCCCTCTCGATGAAGGAGACAGAGAGCAAACCCGCACACAATAGTCTTGACATAAAAAGCCCCATACCCTAGAATGCCGAACCATCAGGGATACGATCTTTAGGCATTGAATCATGGATTTTTCCGCACCCAGTTTCTGGATTACCTTAATCCCCTTTTTTCTGTTGTTGTACATCGTCAATAGGTTTTCGGGAAACAACACAGAACGCAGACGTCGCTGCAACCGCATACTCATTCTGATAACGAGTCTCACGCTTCTCGGAATCGCGAGCCTGCAAACCCTGCTGATTTTCTGCTCCGTCGCCATAACGGCATACGTCGTCTGCATGGCGGCTGCCAAGCTCAAACGAGGACGCCGCCTCGTCCTTGGGGGCCTCATCGTCATTCTCCTTCTGCCCCTTCTCTACTACAAATACGGTTATTTCATCTGCAGCAGCTTTGCACCGAACCGCAATTGGGACACGCTGCGCGATCTAATCATTCCGATCGGCATCTCGTTCTACTCCTTCCAAATGATCGGTTTCTGTATCGACACCTTTGTCAGAAGGCTTCCGGTGCCCCGATTCGTCGATTACATGAACTTCTGCAGCTTTTTCCCCCAGATCGTTGCGGGTCCCATCGAACGCCGCGACGATCTGCTGCCGCAGGTCACCGCCATGAACCTCAAGGCGAGCGAAGACACCTTAACACGCGGCATCAGCTACATCATCTTGGGCCTCTTTTTCAAGTGTTGCATTGCCGACAACCTAGCGCTGGGATTTCCCGGCACAGACGATCTGCGGGGTCATTGCGCCTATTTGCTTTGGCTCAACAACCTGAGTTTCACCTTTCGCATCTACTTCGACTTTGCCGGCTATGGTCTGAGCGCGTACGGACTCGGCATGTGCATGGGCATCAGGTTGAGGCTCAACTTCATGAGCCCGTACACAGCCACAAACGTCACGGAGTTCTGGCGCAGGTGGCATACCTCTCTTACCCTCTGGTTTCGCGACTACATCTACTTTCCCATGGGAGGCAGTCGCACACGCCGCTGGGCGCTCAACATCCTGATAGTCTTTCTCATCTCCGGGCTCTGGCATGGCGCGAACTGGAATTTCATTCTCTGGGGCGCCATCATCGGCATCACCATGGTATTTCATCGGCTGTTCCGAAAAAGCGGCCGTCAGCTTCCCGCTTGGCTCGGCTGGATGCTCACTTTTTCATGCATGGTAATCATATGGATGTTCTTCTACGAGCAAAATCTCGACAACATATGGCAGCGATTCTGCATGATGTTTCAAGCCGATGCGTATAGCCTCTCGCGATTCTCCGCCTTGCTGTCCGAAAAATATATTGCCACGCATTTGATCAACACCGTACCGGCCATGGCGCTCTGCTTCGCCGTCATCGTGGGAGAGGCGATATCGCGCAAAAGGTTTGATGATCCCTACCGTATTTTTATCAATCCATGGATGAGCGGTCTGATGGTCTTCCTTCTCGTCGCCTATACGACGGGCACTGCCAACCCCTTCATATACTTTGCCTTCTGACAGCATGAAAAAACTTCTTTTCATCATCCTGTCGGCCGCGATTTTAGGCTGCATTGCGACGTGCTTCTTCAATCTCTACCTTCACCCGGATGTGAGATACTTCCTCCATGCCGCAGAAATCAGCGATCGCTGGGAAACTCAAATTAGAGAAGAAGCAGGCGGTGCCCCGGTGTACATATTTGCAGGAGGCTCCGAAATGCGAACATCTGTCGATCCCCAGATTCTGCACGATGAATACGGCATTTTTGCGGTCAACGCAGCCATGGCTGCCGGATTCGGCTGCCGGAGCAACATGCTTTCTGCTCTGAAGTATGCCCGGCGCGGAGACATCCTTATCGCAAGCATCGATATCAACTCCTTTATTGTCCCGAATGACGAAGGTGCGTGTGTCGCCATCTATCGCAGAAAAGCTGCCGCCTTCACGACAACCGGTCTGGGATTGCCGTGGACCGACTTCTTCGCACTTTTCAAAAGTCACTCAGCGTCCGTCAGCATGTACCTAGCCAAGCGCATTCTGACGCCGCATCTTCTCTATCGCTACGATCAACAGACCCGCCTTCACCCCTCCGGTTTGATGGATATCCAATACACGGATATCCAAGACGCGCCGCCTCCCTCGATACCGAACAATGTCGCTATGCACCTTCCTCAAGCCTCCGAGGACTTCATTCGTTTCAGCCGTGATCTGCAACAGCTCTGCCGGCAACAAGAAATTAAATTATGGATCTGGCGAGCCCCGCAACTCAGCAATCCCAACCTCGAAGTTGCTGCTGCACTCAACACCCTTGCTCTGGTACGGCTGGGTTACAAAGTCCTCAAAGAAGAACACTTCAACATCTCCGCAGATGTCCGACAATTTTCAGACCGCACCTTTCACTGCAGTCTGAAAGGTGCGGTCATCAATACACATAAACTCGCCCATCAGATACATCATCCGGAATTTTGGACGGAAGAGGAGCTGGTGCATTGGCTTCGGCAGCGTGGGTTCAGCCAAGACGGCACACGACTGCAAAAGGCTTCATTTTGACTCATGGAGCGGTGAGAGCGCTCAGCAAAAAGGGGCGGTCTGCCTCCGGGATACGCCCATGCTCTCCCGCCGCAGCATTCGTCACCCGTCAAGGGGACAACTCCACGGCGCCCTCCCGCAAATGAGGGCCCGAAGCGCCGGCGAGACGTCATTGTATGAGTCTCAGAGCCTCGAGGTCGCGCCAAGTCCTGCACTCGAACGGAGAAGAAGCGGCCGTGCCGTCCGTAAGCGGACAAAAATCCGCACCATACGCGTAGCGGACAAAAATCCGCACCGTAATCCTAATAAGTCATTATTTGCGAGTCAATTGGGACGTCGCGTAGCATAGTGGAGCTCGTCAGAGCTTCACTATG
>DXFQ01000125.1 GCA_019114365.1 Candidatus Parakkermansia intestinigallinarum
CATGCCGCATGCTGCCGCACGCTGCCGCACGCTGCCGTGGGTTGCCGCGGGTTGCTTCAGGTTGCCGCAGGCCGCCCCCGTTGCAGCCCGTCACGTCCGGCGCGCATCGTCGGCCGCATCGCCAACGGGCGAGGGCGAAGCTCGCAGGTGATGACGGTTTTCCGGCTTGCCAAACAAATGCGCCGCGCCTATAATGGCAAGCATGAAGAAGAGTCAGATTTGTGCACTGGCGCTGGCCCTGCTGGCCGGCCTGCCGGCTTCGGCCTCCGAGCAGGAGATGAATGAGGCGCTGAGTCGCTGGGATCAGGTGCTCTCGGAGTACCAAGCGGCGCTGGAGAGTGCCGAGTCTGATGAGGCCCGCGCTGCCGTCACCAAGCCCGACGGCAGCGAGACGGCGGCGGCGCTCTGGCGCTCGGTTTCCCGCAAGACCGGCACACGCGTCAAACAGATAAAGCGCGCGCAGACGCCCTCGCTCGATGCCGGCAAGGAGGAGTCTCGCCGGGTGCCGACCTACGAGTTTGAAGAGCGTTGGGCTCTGCCGGCCGTCATCTGGCTGCTGAATCACCCCAATGAGTTCGCTTCTCTGTTCAAGGGGCACGAGGAGCAGCTGGTCGAGTATGTCGAGGCGATGCTCGACTCGATTGAGGAGGTGCACTACGCTAGCCCCGCGATGACGCAGATCTGCCCGCTGCTGGCGGAAACACCGGGCGTGCGCCATTACGATATTCTGCTCAAGATTTATCAGCATAATCCCGACGCGAATGCGCGGGGCTCGGCAGCGATGGGGTTGAGCATTCAACTGGGCAGTCCGCTGGTGTCCGGCACGGTGGGCTCGCCGCAGCAGGCGCGGAGTTACCGTATTTATTACCTCAAACAGGCCGTCACGCTGACGGATGATGATTTGATGTTCGGCCCGGTGAGTTTGAGCGCCGTTGCGCAGGAGCAAGCCTACTGCATCAGAAATCTCAGCGTCGGCTCGATTCCGCCGCCCGTGACGCTCGAGACCCTCGCCGGGCAGCAGGTTCGCTTTCCGGCGCAACGCAAGGCCTGTCTGCTCTTCTTCTGGCTTCCCGGCGAAGATGTGGGTACGAATATCGTCGCCAAGCAGGAGGCTCTGGCTCGGCAATACCCGAATCTGGTCTTTTACCCGGTGACGGTGAAGCCGTCTGATGCGGCTCAGTTCCGCAGTGATCTGACGCAGCTCGGGGTGACGGACACCTACACGGACAATGACGGCGGGGCGGCAGCCTCCGCCTACCGCATCAAGGTGCTGCCCACGGCGGTTTTGGTCGACGAGAACGCGCGCATCCGCTACATCGGCTACCCGGATATCAAGCTGCAGGTCGCCATGGATGAGACGTTCCGCCCGGAAAAGGGCCGCGCGGTGGTTCTGCCGGCGGCCAAGGAGGACGGCGCCGCGCCGCAGCCGCAGCCGGAGGATGAGGTCATCATCCAGCCGGGCTCGCGCCCGGCACCGACTCCGCCTGCCCCGGAGGACGCAGATGCCGCAGCGGATGCGGACGATGCCGCGGACGAGAGCGGAGCCCCTCCCCTGCGCGAGATGCCGGAGTTCTGAGCCGAATCCCGAGGGCCGCTCATCCCGGCGGCTCCGCGGCTTCAATTCCTGCTCTCTCGGTAGAGTTAGAACGTCATGTGCTGATTTTAGACGTGACAATCGGGGCGCTTGTGCTAGAATAGCGCAGAGCTATGAAATACCAGGGTCTCTACACCGCTATTGTTACCCCTTTCCGCAACGGCAAGGTGGATGTCGACGCCTTCAAGGCACTCGTCGAAGCGCAGATTGCCGGCGGAGTGGACGGCATCGTGCCGGTCGGCACGACGGGTGAATCCCCCACGCTCAGCCACGAGGAGCACATGGAGGTCATCCGCATGGGTATTGAGTTCGCCGCCGGGCGCTGCCAAGTCATTGCCGGCACGGGCTCCAATGCGACGGAGGAAGCTATCCGCATGACGCAGGAGGCCGCTCGCCTCGGGGCGGACGGCACGCTGCAGGTGTGCCCCTACTACAACAAGCCCAGTCAGGAGGGTCTCTACCGCCACTTCCGCGCCGTGGCCGAGTGCACGGATCTGCCCGTGCTGCTCTACAGCATTCCCGGGCGCAGCGGTGTGGAGATCGGCGTGGATACGGTTGCCCGTCTGGCGGCCGACTGCCCGACGATTACGGCTCTCAAGGAGGCCGGCGGCAGCGTCGATCGCGTCAATCAGCTGATGCAGAAGCTGCCGGAGGACTTCTCGGTGCTCTGCGGCGATGATGGTTTGACGGTGCCCTTTATTTCCTGCGGAGCCGTCGGTCTCGTTTCGGTGACGGCGAATGTGGCTCCGGCGCAGATGAAGGCGCTGGTGGACGCCGCGCTCTCGGGCGACGGCCGCAAGGCTCTGGCTCTCCAGAAGAAGTATTACCCGCTCATGAAGGGGCTGATGGGGCTCGATGTCAACCCGGTGCCGATCAAGGCGGCTCTGGCGCTGCGCGGCGATATCAGCTGGGAGATCCGCCTGCCGCTGGCTCCGCTGGCGGAAGAGAAGCGCGAAGTGCTCGCGGATCTGCTCCGCCGTTTTGAGCTGCTCTGATGCCGCCGGGGCTTCGCCGAAACTTTTTCCCTATCAAGCTGTTTTTCTCTAAGCTGTTATGATGAAGATTCTCGTTACGGGTGCCTCCGGTCGCATGGGGCAGGCCGTTATGCAGGCGGTGGCTCAGCATCCGGATGCGGAGCTGGGGGCCACCCATGACGTCGGGCAGGATGTTGCGGCCGCTCTCAGCGCGGCCGACGTCGCCGTTGATTTCTCCTTTCACGGCTTCACGCCGGAGCTCTTGGCTGCGGCCGTGGCTCAGCACAAGGCGCTGGTCATCGGAACGACGGGTCACACGGCGGAGGAGCGCGCGGCGATCGCGGCGGCGTCTGCTGAGATTCCGATTGTTTTTGCGTCGAATTTCTCCGTGGGTGTCAACACGCTGTTCTGGCTGACGCGCAAGGCGACTCGCATTCTCAGCGACTACGATATCGAGATTGTCGAGATGCACCACCATCACAAGCTCGATGCTCCGAGCGGCACGGCGCGTACGCTTGCCGAGATTGTCTGCGAGGAGACGGGCATGGATTACGACAAGGATGTGATGCACGGCCGCGAGGGGCTCGTCGGGGCTCGTCCTCAGCGCCAGATCGGCATGCACTCGCTGCGCGGCGGCGATGTGGTCGGCGACCATACGGTTATCTACGCCACGGATGGTGAGCGCGTGGAGCTGACGCACAAGGCGTCGAGCCGCATGACTTTTGCATCGGGTGCCGTGAAGGCGGCTCTGTGGCTGGCGGACAAGCCGGCGGGGCTCTACACGATGCAAGATGTGCTCGGCTTTACGGACTGAGTTTCACCATGGGTGAAGAGTTTCCCCAGCTGCGGCGAATCGGCATCGCTCTCGGCTCGAACACGGGTGATCGTCTGGCGCTGCTCGAACAGGCATGCGATGAGCTCAGCGAAAGCTTCGGCGGGCTGCGGCTCTCGCAGGTCTACGAGACGGAGCCCGTGGGCTGCCCCGAGGGCTCACCTCCCTATCTCAATGCCTGTGTCGAGGTCGAGTCCGCGCTCTCGCCTCTCGATGTGCTGCATCGCTGCCAAGAGATTGAGCAGAAGCTCGGGCGTCGGCGCAGCGGCGTTTACGGCGAACCCCGCACCTGTGATTTAGACCTGCTCTACGTCGGTGAGCTGCAATGGCATTCTCCCGAGTTGACCTTGCCGCATCCCCGTGCCCATCTGCGCGGCTTTGTGCTGCGCCCGCTGGCGGATATTGACCCCTTGCTGGTGCTGCCGGGGCAGAGTCAAACGGTCTCGGAGCTGCTGGAGCAGCTGCCGGCCGACGCGCCGTCCGTTGTCCCCTTCCCGCTCTGATCGGGCGCTTTCCTTCACGAGGCTTTCTCCTATTTTTCAGATTTCTGCCATGATGAGCAAGATTGATGCCATTCGCGCCCTGAAGGGCGTTCGCGCCATCACTGAGATGACGGCTTATGATTACCCCACGGCCCGCCTGCTTGACGAAGCGGGCTTCGATATGATTCTCGTGGGGGATTCGCTGGGCATGGTTGTGCTCGGGTTCCCGGACACGACTCAGGTCACGACGGATCACATGATGCACCACGGACAGGCCGTCGCCCGCGCCGTCAAAAATGCCGTGGTGATTCTCGACATGCCCATTCACAGCTACGACACGCCGGAACAGGCCGTCGAAACGGCTCGCCGCTTCATGACAACCGGGGTCGGTGCGGTGAAGCTCGAGGGAGGCGCCGATAAGGAGCAGCACATCGCGGCCATTGTGCAGGCGGGTATCCCCGTGCAGGCGCATATCGGCCTGCTGCCGCAGCGCGTGAGGGAGGAGGGCGGCTTCCATATGAAGGGCAAGACGGATGAGGAGGCTGCCGCCATTATGCGCGATATGGAGGCGGTTGTCCGCGCCGGAGCTTTCTCCGTTGTCATCGAATGCACGAAACACAGCGTGGCCGAGGCCGTCACGGCGGCTTGCCCGATTCCGACGATCGGCATCGGCGCCGGGCACGGAACCTGCGACGGCGAGGTGGCTGTCTTTCACGACGTCGTGGGAGCTTTCCCTTGGTTTGTGCCGGGCTTCATGAAGCCGAAGGCCCACGCGGCAGGGGTGATTACCCAAGCGGTTTCCGCATGGAAGGCCGAGCTGAGGCCACCTCAGAGCCGCGCCTAAAGCACAGGGCAAGACACAGAGCCTGGCGCTGCCGGCCTGACGTCGGCGCGATGCCGGCCCGACGTCGACTTGACGCCCACCTGACGGTCGCGCCGGAGCGCTCGCCCTGCGACATGCGCGGACAGGTAATCCGGCATGCGTGAACAGGGATGCGTGAACAGGGATGCGGGATATGAGAGCGGAGGCTCTCCGCGACGCCCCCTGCCCGCTGCACCCGCACTCCTCACCGAGCCTGCTCGACCGCTCGCCTGTGCGGCTCGGCGTGACGTGCAGGCCCTGCAGCGCCAGCGCGCCTCGCTGCGCGGAAGGCTGACGCCGAGCAGACTGGCTCCTTGTCAGCCCCGGCGCGCGCGGAACATCCAGTCGCGCATGAGGATGGCGAAGGGGTCCTGCGAGTTCGTGTCGGACGCATAGGGGTTGGCTCGCTCGGCCTCGTTGAGCTTGCCTTGCAGCAGCAACAACATCGTGTAGACTTCGTTGCTGAGAGAACCGGGAAGTTTGAGTGCGGCCACGGCGTCGCGTATCTGCTCGGGAGACATGGTATCGGGCGCAATCGCTCCCGCATGCGCTTTGTCGATGGCGGCATAGGCCTCGCAAAGGACGTCGCAGACGTCTTTCATCAGGACGTATTGATCGCGCTCAGCCGTGCTGAGCCGCAGGCTTCGATCCGACAAAATCTCGTTGAGCACATGCGCCATGCGCGGCGCATCGCAGCCGCGCCGCAGCGCGGCCAAACGCTCCACAGCCGACGGTGCGCCCTCTCCGGCGCTCTTGGGACTGCCCGAAGGCTTCTCCGCCGACGGCGCCGAAGGAGCCGACCCGCTCGCCTTTCCCGAATCGGCCTGCTTTCCCGAATCGGCCTGCTTTCCCGAATCGTCCCGATTGTCCGAATCGGGCTTCTTCACGGGCGGTTTGGCCGCCGCGCGGGACTCGGATGCGGCCCAGCGTTCAACGGCCTCGGACAGCTTGGCGGCATCGGCTCCGCAGCGCTTCGCGGCATCGCGTGCGAGGCTGAGGAATTCTCCGGCCGTCTTGGCATCGCCCTTCTCCTTGTGATACCGATGTCCGGCGACACACAGCAGGACGACCGTCGGGTTGCTGCTTTTCTGCACGTAGTCGCGCATGGCATCAACGTGGCGTTTGACCACCCAATTCACCTGTTTGAACGCCAAACTCATGTGGGAAACGTCGGCATCCTCCGTCGGCATGTCATCCAACCAATGCGTCAGCAGAGAGCCCAGCTCGGCGGTCTTGGCCTCGTCGCCCAGCAGCACGGCAACGCCCATGGCCTGCAGGCCGGCCCAAGCCTTGAAACGCGGCTCGGTGCTGTTATGCCTAGCCATCCATTCGTACTCGTGCAACACCTGATCCGTGCATCCCTGCTTCATGAGCATTTTCACCTTGCCGGAGGCCATGCTGTAAAGAGGCCAATCCAGTTCGGGCTCGGGCTCAACCAGGATTTGCTCGGGCGGCGGCGTCGAGAGAATCGACGTCACGGCGGCGGCGACGGCGCCGGCACCGAGCGTGGCCGCGGCTCCCAGCAGGAGGCGGCGGAAGAAGCGGCGCTTGCCCTCCGGCGTGTCAAGAGTGTCCCCCATGCGCAGATCGGTCATCACGTCGTCGATCTCGCGCAGCAGGGCATCGTATGAAAGCGGGCGCGCCTGCGGGTCAAACTCCGTCATGTGATCCACCAGATCACAAAGGGAGTCAGCCAAGTAGAGATGGCCGACGCGCAGGGACGGCAGGCGCCTCTTGTATTCGGCCAGCACGGCAATGCCGGCGGGCGGCTTGTCGCTGAAGGCGTCCTCTCCGGTGAGCAGGTAGCGCATGGTCATGCCCAGCGCGTAAATATCCGTGCGCACGTCCTCGGCCTCGCGAAAAATCGTCTCGGGGGCAACGTAGTAGGGCGTCGCCCAGATGACTTGCTCGGTATCTTCGTCGCGATGCGTGAGCGAGAGGCCGAAGTCGAGCACCTTGGCCTTGCCGCTCGGCGTCACGAGGATATTGCCCGGCTTCATGTCGCGATGCAGCAATCCCGCGCGGTTGGCGGCTCGCAGGCCCAAGGCCACCTGTCGCGCCATGCTGAGCACCTCCGTCTGGCGAATCGGCCCGAAGTTCGAGACGACGTACTCGAGGTCTCGCCCCTCAACGAGCTCCATGGCGATGTAAAACTGGCCGCGTGCCCACCCGGCCGAATACACCCCCACGACGTTCTCGTGGCGCACCTTGGCCATCAGAGCGCATTCGCGCTCAAAGCGGGCAATGCGCTCGGGCTGGTTGCGGTAGGCATCATTGAGCACCTTGATGGCGACCTGCCGCTTCAGGACGGGGTCAACCGCCTTGAGCACCACGCTCATACCGCCGACACCCAGCACACCCGTGAGGTCATAGTTGGCCAGCTTGGTGTGGACAATCTCCTTGTGTCCGCAGTTCGGGCAGACGATTTCCGTATAGAAGCCAACGTTGGTGAGATCCAGCTCCTGCCCGCACTCCGGACACCCCCAGATATCTTCCTGATTTTCCTCCATGCCTTTACGCCCTACTATACAGAAGATTTCAGCTGATGAAAAGAAAAAACCGCCGGGGATTCACACAAATCCCCGGCGGCAAAATGAAACGGCGGCCTCAGCCCAGCTTGGGCAGCGAAGCAGCGGCAACCGCCTGCCCGTGGCGCTTGGTCTTTTCATCGGGCACGCAGAGGTTGATCTTGTACTGCGGGAACTCTCCGGCGAGAACCTCGTTGGCCTTGTCGATGATGATCTGGCCGCCCTCACCCGTCGCCACGCGACCGAGGAAGAGGAGGTTGCGCACGGTGTAGAACTGCGCGAAGTAGGCAATCGTGTAGCCGAACTCGACACCGATGGTCTCGTAGATGCGGCGGGCACGCTCATCGCCCTCGGCCATCGCGGCCTGCACCTTCTTGAGCTGCTCGGGGTAGGGCATGCTGCCGAAATCAAAGCCCGCGCGGGGAGCCAGGCGAGCGACGGCCTGCTGCGAGAAATACATCGCGCCGACACCCGTGTCCTTCGACCACTCGTCCACACCGCCCTCGGCCTGATAATCCACCGGCACGAAGGCCAGCTCGTTGAGCCAAGGCATGATGTGACCCTCGGGGTCGACATAGCCCGCGGCCAGAGAGGTACCCATGGCAATGCCGAGCACGGCGTCATCATTCATGCCCATGGCGCCGGCCAGAGCCGTCACCTCGCCGTCATTGACCACCTCGAAGGGAACCTCATGCCCCATGCGCTCGCTCCAGCGATCCTTGAGCGTGTAGAACATGCGGCGAATCTTGTTCTTGAAGTCCTCCGGCGAAATACCGCGGAAGAGGGAACCGACGCGGGGTTCGCTGTTCACATAGACGCCGGCGGCGGAACCGCCGATGGCGTCGACCTGCGGCAGGTGCTTGGCCGCGCGCAGCAGGGAGTCATCGACACCCTCGATCTGATAATCGGGATCCGTCTGATGGTAGGGATCCCACACCACCTCTTCGGAGTAGACCACCTCACCGTTCACCACGGCTGCACACTTGCGGTCGGAACCGCCCAGATCGAAGCCGATGCGGTAACCGTCGAGGTTGCGGCCCAGAGACACCGAGGTGGACTTCTCCTCAGGCAGCTCGGCGGCCGAGGCCACCTTCACCACCGTAATGGGCTGGTCATAGATCTGACGGCCGATGAAGTCCCAGTCGAACTCGCGAGCACCGCCCTTGCAGTAGGTCGCGGCCAACATGTCAGCGATCTGATCATCGCCGGCCACCATGATCGTGCAACCGCCCTTCATCCAGAGCAGGAACTTGACGATACGCTCGACGTAGCGGTTGTTCAGAGCGACGTTCTCGCCCTCATTCGGCAGAATCCTGCCGCTCCAGCGGAAGCAGGTGCCGTCCACGCGAACGAGAGCCAAGTCAATCGGGTGCGAAGCGGGATCAGCCGCCACCTTCTCTTCAAAAGCCTTATTCCAGAGCACCGGAGCAACGAAGCCCGGATCGAGCACGGGGGTGAATTTCGGTTGAATATTCATGGTGTTACTGGGGCTGTTCTAGCATGTTTCAAGGCTCCTGACAAGGAAAAAGAAGCGCCGTGCCCGAGAAAAAGCAAGATGAGAGCCCCTGCCCCGCCCGCAGGCAGCAAAAAGGCCCGGAGGAACCACAGCCTCCGGGCCTGCCGAGTTGTCGTGCGCGCTCAGAACTCGCAGTTGCGCGGCGTGCGCGGATAGGGCAGCACATCGCGGATATTCTGCACGCCCGTCACAAACATGATCAGGCGCTCGAAGCCCACGCCGAAGCCCGCATGAGGCACCGTGCCGTAGCGGCGCAGGTCGTTGTACCAAGAGTAGGCCTGCTTGTCCATGCCCAAGCGCTCGAGGTTGCCCTCAAGCACATCGAGTCGCTCTTCGCGCTGGCTGCCGCCGATGATTTCTCCGATGCCGGGCACCAGCACGTCCATGGCCGTCACCGTCTTGCCGTCGTCGTTGAGGCGCATGTAAAAGGGCTTGATCTCCTTGGGGTAGTTGTACACAATGACGGGGCACTTGAAGTGCACCTCCGTCAGGAAGCGCTCGTGCTCGCTCTGCATATCCATTCCCCAGTGCGGCTCGTACTCGAACTTGCGGCCGCTCTTTTGCATAATCTCGATGGCCTCGGTGTACGAACAGCGCACGAAGGGCTGCTTGCTGACAGCCTCGAGGCGTTCGCGAAGCCCCTTGTCCACAAACTTGCAGAAGAAGTCGAAGTCGCCGCTCGCGTCGTTGAGCATCGTGTCGGCGATGTGCTTGATGAAGGCTTCCGCCACCTCCATATCGCCGTAGACGTCGCAGAAGGCCATCTCCGGCTCGATCATCCAGAACTCGGCGGCGTGGCGGGTCGTGTTGCTGTTTTCGGCGCGGAAGGTGGGCCCGAAGGTGTAGATGTTGCTCAGCGCACAGGCGAAGGTCTCGCCTTCGAGCTGGCCGGAGACGGTCAGGCTGGCAGGCTTGCCGAAAAAGTCCTTGTCATAGCTCTTGTTCTCAGCCAGCGGGTCGAGCGTGGTGACGCGGAACATCTCGCCGGCACCCTCACAGTCCGAGGCCGTGATGATGGGCGTGTGCACCCACACAAAGTCGCGATCCAAGAAGAAGCGGTGCACGGCGGCGGCGATGCGCGAACGCGTGCGAAAGACGGCGCCGAACAGGTTGGTGCGCGGGCGCAGGTGGGCAATCGTGCGGAGGAACTCCGGGGAGTGCCCCTTCTTCTGCAGCGGGTAGGTCTCGGGAGCCGCGCCGATGAGGCGTACGCAAGTCGCCTGAATCTCCCACTTCTGCTTGCCGGGGCTCTCGACCAAGCGGCCTTCGACGGCCACGGACGAGCCCGTCGTCATCGCGCCGATGTTTTCGTAGCCGGGGATGCCGGCATCTGCCACAACCTGAACGGAGGCCAGGCAGCTGCCGTCATTGATCTCCAAGAAAGAAAAGCTCTTCGAATCGCGGCGGGTGCGTACCCAGCCTTCCACCAGAATCGACTCCAGCGGCGTTTCGCTCGCCAGAGCATGTTTCACCAAGGTTCGTTGCATGATGTACGTGATAAGTTTTTTTGATTGGGCGTACTATAGCACCCGACTCACGCCGTGGCGAGCAAAAAGCGTGCCCTCGCTCATTTATCGCGGCGCCCGATGCCTTTCCCCATCCCCCTGCGCTCCCGCCATCGAATCCCGAACCGCGTTGCAAGAAGCGTACGCGGGGAAGGAGACGGAAGCGAGCAAGCCGCTTCCGCCGCGCACATCCCGCTCGGAAGCGGGGTTCAGTCCGCCAGAAGAGCCTGCTCGATGCTGCCGCCGTCGGGAAGAGAAATCACAAAGCGTTTGGCTCCCCGAGGGAGTTCAAACTCCATCCGCGCACGGAGTCCGTCGTCACACTTGTGGACGAGGTGCCCGAGGTCATCGTAGATCTCAGCCACGGGTGCCACGACTTCATTCTCATCGACGGCCTCTGCGAAAATGTCGTAGGGAGAGCGCAGTGCCTCAGCCATCTTGTAGTCCCAGATGTCCACGGGGAGCCCTCGGCTGTCGGCCAGAGCGTCGAGCTCAGCGAGGCGAGCTTCGTCCGGTTCGTATCCTGCCCCGACGAGAACGAACTTCACGGGCCGGGCCTTGCCGTCCCGTATGTCGCGGGAAAGCTCCTCCGTAAACGCGCACACGGCATCGAAGTCGTCGATATGTCCGTCCGTCACCATGACGAAGAAGCCCTTGGCCGCGTGGCTGAAGCGGTTCAGCATGAAACGAAGCGCCGGCAAGAGACTGCTGCCGTTGCCCCAGAGTTGCTCGTCGGGGCCTCGAAAATCCAGCGTCTCGGCATTCGCCTCGGTGAACACACCGGCAACGCTCACATCAGAGCCCAAGGAACCGAGGGAATGGCGAATGACGAGCGTCGACGCCTCGGCATCGAGCTCCCCGGCCAGCAGCGGAATAAACTTGCGGCACAAGTTCTGCACGTCGTTGGGCTCCTCCTCTTTGTGAAGCAGGCCGTTCTGCAGCAGGCTCTCGTACGCTTCATCCGAGAGGCGGCACATCTCTTGCCCGTCCTTGCGGAATAGCTCGAGGAGCATACCGTCGCGGCTGAATTGCTCCTTCTCCTGCTCCGTGAGCTCGCGGGAGAAATAGGCGTTGTCGCCGCCGTAGGCTGATCGCATCGAATCCGAACAGTCGAGCGCCACAGCTGTGCGCCATCCTTCGGCGGTGGAGCCGGGGGACATCAGAACGGTAAACGAGACGCGAAGCTTGCCGTTGTCGAGCTTCAGATTCACGTCTCCGAGCGCCGGGTGAACATCTCTGCTGCTGAGCTGAAGCAAGCGCCCGGGAACCAAGCTGTCATATTGGGGCAACATGTTGGCTGTCTGAGTAGGTTAAAAGCTGAGCATCGGGCGGAATCAGAAGAGAGAGCTGATATCTTGCGTCACGCCGCTGCCATCGGGCAGACGAAGAGAGAAGCTGCGGCTGTCTGCCGGCATGGTAAAGCGCAGCAAAGTCGGCAGGGCATTGTTGTATGATGCGCCGTTTTCGGGCACCACGGCACGGCCGTTCGCATCGACGATCTCGGCACCGAAATCCCAGAACTCGTCGTCGAAGGCGATATCTGCGAATATCTCGTTGCTCTCCTCCATATCCGCCACAATCTTGTAATCCCAGAGCCCCTGCCCCGCGATGGCGCATCCCGGTTCCGTCACGAGCGCATCGAGTTCTTCAAAGGCCCGCGAAGCTGCGGAAGCCGGGTCGGCAAAATCGCGTCCCACACCGACGAGCACGAACTTCGTGAAGTCTCTCCGGCCTGCGGCCATCTCTTCACAAACGCTGCGGCTGAGCCTCTTCACCTCGTCCAGATCGTCTATTCTTCCGTCGGTGAAAAACACGCAGACCATGCGGGGGGTATCCGGGAAGCGCTCAAGAAAGTAGCGCATGGCTGGGCAAAGTTTAGTTCCCGTGCCCGGATTCTCGGGTGCGGAGAACTCCTGTGCCGAGACGGATTCCGCATCCAATTCGCCGATTTCATCAACCTCGCTGCCGGAGCGTCCGCAGGAAAAGCGGATAACCGGCGTCTTGCCGGAGCTGTCTATGTCCACCAAGCAGGATCCGAGCTTACGGGCTACTTGCTGCACGATGTTTCGCTCGTTGGCACGAAAAACCGAATGGAGAGCCTTGCTTCTGATCCCAAAGAGGGCAGACATGGAGCGCGACGCGTCAACGGCTAGACCTGTCCGTATATCGGACAGGACAGAACCACGGGGTATCGTGGCCCTGACGCGAAGAGTGTTACCGGAGGCCTTCCACACCTTCACCTCGCGGAAGGGCTTGACAACGAACCTCGATTTGAGTTGAGTCATGGTGATAAAATCTCTGAATAATCTGTGTAGCGCAGCGTTGCAGGCATCTGCGTCAGACGCCGCAACTGTCGCTCGGGACCCCCGCAGCCTCTACCGCATGAGTCAACGCCGAACGAGACGCTCCTCGGCCGAGTTCCGCGGCACCTTCCGCAACAAATGACTGCTGCATCTGTGAGTTGTTTCTTTCCATAGACCCATATAATATGCTGTTTTTAAGCGCAGCAGCGCCCATCTCAGCAAGGAAGCGGGCGATCCCTCCGACTGGTCAAAGTTTAACGGATTTACGGCATCTAATCAAGCAAAAAAAGATTTTCTCACGACGATGACACGCACTCGGTCTAGCACAGAGAGCGCATCTGACGCCAACGCAGTTTTCAGCAATGGCGAGCTCCTTCCCTCTGTGTGTCAGGCGATCGGTCGTTTAGGAGCGGAGGTCTTGCGACTATCAGCCAGCCCGACCATCGGCACAAAGCAGAGAACTGTCACCGGGCGCACGGCGATACTCCAACCTCAGGCTATTCCCAGAGCCGGAAGGTGAAAAAAGCTAAACGCCCTTCTTCCGTACCGTCTGCATGACTGACTTGAGAGAATCCAACAAGAAAGTCAGCAAGAAATCTGATTCTATCTTGACAGAAGGCTCAGGCGGGTGTATAGAAAAGCGTACGACGCCAATGACCACTCCAGCATCGCCAGAAATTCATATCCAGACGAGTTCCTCTAGCTCTACGTTCATTTACGTGACCCCCAACAGAGAAATCGCCGTGACTTTCACATCGACGAGGAACACTGTGGATGCTATCAAGTCCTCCGGAGGTCAAAATAACAAAATAAACCAAGCCGCTCCTGACACTAGTACGCTCCCGGGGAGCCAAGAAAAACAGGGCGAGAACAAGCAGGATCCCTCACAAGCCCCTGACAGAGGCCACACCGGCCAGTTCCCGTTCTCCCCCGAGCAATTCATTGAGGTGTTGTTCCCCGAGCAATTCAAGAAATTGTTACCGGAATACGAGGAATGGGACCAACTTGCAAAGGTAGAGGCGGGGAAAGAGGATTCCACCGACACAGACACCCCCGGCCAGTTCCCGTTCTCCCCCGAGCAATTCATTGAGGTGTTGTTCCCCGAGCAATTCAAGGGATTGTTGTTACCTGATCACCTAAAAGGAGCGAAGGGCTGGGAAGAGGTGAAGGGAGAACTTGAGCAGGAACAGCGCAAGTCTGATAAGGGCTCACAGTCCTCAGACACCCATGGCGAAAGGGGCATCGAGACTGTCGCACAACCGGAGTCTTCCCCGGCCCAGACGAAACCCTCTCCTACAGAAACATGGCTGATTATCTTGCCATTCGCGCTTCTGGCAGTCGCTGCGCTTCTGCTCGCCTATTGGCGCAGCAAGTCGAAAGCCGCGCGAGCGATGACGATACACGGCAGCGGCCGCACTGCGGGTTATCCTCGTCCCACCGGCGGAGTCGATTCTTCTAAGCTCAAGCCCAAGAAACGTACGGCTACGGCGGAGGCCCCGACGAGGTCGGGGGAGGTCGCTCCGGTAACGGGGAGAAAGCAGAGGGTTGACGAAAGCCCGAAGAAGGACACCTCATTCCAAACGCATCGGATGCGTGAGACCATCCAAGCCTGCGACGAGGAAAACCTCAGGCTCCTGCTGGAGGATCGCCTTGATGAGGTAGACGACGACAAGGCAGATCTGGAAAAGCAAGCACGCGACGTTGCGCTGCTACTCGACGAGATTCACGGGCTTGAGACACCGTACGCCGGTAAGCCTGATGGGGTCGTGTTGGCCCGCCTTGCCGACGATCTGAAGGCGGAGCTCCGCGCCTGCGATTGCGAGTTGCTGGATTCGGATGTGTGGAATCCGGACATCCAGCGCGCTGTGCGCGTCGAACCGACGGACGAGCCGCTTGAGCATCCGATCATTTTGGCCAAGCAGGCGTTGGGAGTCAAGGTTCGCGGCAGGCTTGTCCGCAAGCAGGAAGTCAAGATCAAAAAATATATTCCATCCTGACCTATGAGTGCACGGTGTTGCCTCGATCTCTCCGCTGAGGTCGAGTTCAGCGCCGAGCCGCTTCAATGTTCAACGACATACTCCGATCTATGAAGAGACTGGGACACGCGCTGTTGCGACTGGAACTGCTGCACAAGGAGCTCACCGAGCAGAGCCTCAGCACGCTCTATCGTGAGCGCGTCGAGCGCTTCTGCAGCGGTCGTTTCTGTGCGCTTGTCATGGGCGATGTTAAAAAGGGCAAGTCCATGTTCATCAATGCAGTACTCGGGAGCGAAGATCTGGCGCCCTCCAGTCCGGATGTTTCACCGACGGTGAGTTTCAGGATCCGATACGGTCAGGAGCGATCCTGTCGCGTCTTTTTCATGCCCCGCAGCGGCAAGGAGCCCATGGAAGTGCCCCGCGACACTTTAGCCGATTTTGCGACGCAGGAAGGCAATCCCGACAATGAAAAGGGGGTGGACTTCATCGAGCTCACCTGTCCATCGCCGCTCTTGGCGCGCGGGATTGTTCTCATCGACACGCCGGGGACAGGCGGGCATTTTCGAAGCGCGCAGTTGCAGTGTCTGCGCTTTGCGCCGCACGCTGATGCCGTCTTTTTCGTGACGGACAGTGTGGATTCGCCCATCGGTGTTGAGGAGATGGCGAGGCTTCGCTTGGTGCACGAGCTTGTTCCGAACCTCTGTTTTGTGCAGACCAAGGCCGGAGCCGTTGATCAAAGCGACCGCGATTCGCGCCGAAAAAACAATCTCTCCATCATCTCCGCCGGTTTGGGAAACTGTGATACGGATGACATTCCGTATTTTGTACTCGATTCCAAAAAGAAGATGACGGCCGACAAGAAGGGTAGCCTGCAGAAGATACAACGCAGCGGGTTCGCCTCGCTTCTGCACTTTGTGCAGGGCGTCCGCCGGCAACGCAAGCAGCAAATGGCAGCCTCCGTTGTCCCGGCGCTCGGCGGCGACATGCTCAAGAGAGTCGGTGCGGCACTGGATTTCCGCCGGCGAATTCTCGAAGCGGATACGGATGAGAAGCGCCGCGAGCTTTCATCTGTCTTGGCTGAAGCTGAGGCTGCGCTCGCGGCACAGCCGGGCGATCTCGCAGCGCGTCTTCAGTCTGCGATTCACGCCAAGGTGGAGCAGCTCGGCAAAGACGCGGAAAAGGGCATCCGCGCTCTCGTCGAGGCCAAAAAGCTGCTTGCTCCCTTTGCGGAGGATCTGGAGAAGGCTGAGGATCTCAGTCAGCTGCAGAGAATCGGGTACGAGATACCGGCGAGCGTGATCGGAGAGCTTGCGATCCACATGCAGAAGCTTCAGCTCGAACTCGAGTCCCGCATCCGCGAGCTGCTGGAGACCCCGGCGAGCTTCGCCGGTGCATCGCGCCGCAAGGACGGAGCGACAGCTGCAGCACTGAGTTTGCCGCCGAGTCTTCCGGGCGATGACGGCACGCTGAGCGACATAATGCCCTTGGTGTCGGCAACGCTCTGCTCATGCATCGCCGTTATTGTCGGCATGCCCGGCCGGATCTTTGACTTGAAACTCCGCCGCCAGCCTTTGGTCGATGCGCGGGCTGCACTGCTCCGCCAATTCGAATCAGGCTTGGCAGAGCTGTACAAATGTAGCGCTGAGAGCTTGCAAAGTGCCCTCCGCCAATGTGAGAACGACATACGGGCAAGGATTGAATCCGTCATTATGAGTCGCCGCGCGTCGCTCAAAAAAGCCCGACTCATGCTGCAGCACGAGGCACGCATGACGCCGGCCGAGAGGGAGAAGGAGTTGGAACTCCTTACCCGCAGCCGCGTCGCGTTCGATCGTATTCAATGTCTCATCGACACGTCGGCCTCAGCACCCCAACTTGCTTGAATCACACGCCAACCCCGCTATCACATGACATCCACGCCCCCCTCCGAAGGAGTTAAACTTCACCGAACGTACCGCGCAACGCTGCTCGAACTGGCAGCCAGCCTCGAGGCTCACGATTTTCTGCATCGCGAAGCCAGCGATCTTCGCAAGCTGGCCGATGACCTTCAATCACCGTTCAATATTGCGGTGTTCGGCCGCATGAAAACCGGCAAGAGCACCATCATCAATGCAATGATCGGCAAAAAACTCGCCGTAACGGGAGTTGAGGAAACGACCGCGACGATCAACAAGCTCACGTACGCTACCGGCGACAAACTCAGCCAGTTTACGGTCCATTGGCTGGATCGCGAGCCTGAGGATTTCCCCATCGACCGCCTGCAGACGGATTGGACCGGGAAGAGTGACGAGGTCCGAAACCGCGTCAGCAAAGCCGCATGGCTGGAGGTTTACTCGGACGCTCCGACGCTGAAGGATATCCAGATGACGGATACGCCCGGCATCGGCGCGACGACGGAGGAGCACGAGGTGATTGCCAGACAGTTCATCAAGGGGCAGGAAGCCGATGCCCTGCTCTATGTGTTCTCTCCCACCGGGCGTGAAAGCGATGAGGATGATCTTGAGCTGTTCCGCAAAAGCTGCCTGACGGATTCTTCCGTTGATAATTCACTGGCTATTCTGCACAAGTGGGATCACATCTACTGGGAGGAGGACGACCGCGATCGCATTCAGGCCCGCGCGGATCGCATCCAAAAGTTCATGCAAACGCATGTTTCGGCGGTTATCCCCGTCAGCGGGCCTATTGCTCTCTTGGCGCAGACCGCTCCCGAAGCGTTCTGGCGCAGAGTGACGGATCTCTTCACGAAGGCAAGGCAGGAAGAGCGGGAGGATGAAGATAGGGACTTCGTTCTCCTTCTCGGAGAGGATGAGGATGAGTGGGAGGAAGAGTTGGAGGGGCTCTGCGAGCTCTATGCCGAGGCTAAGAATCTCGGTTGCCCGATGGCGAGTTTCCGCGTCGCTATGCGCCATCTCTACAGGGAAGGTCTCTCTTCGTCCGACGGATTCAAATCTGCTCTGATGGAGCTCAGCGGTCTTCGCCTCCTGATGAAAACGCTCAATGAGCGCATATTCTCACTGCGAAAAGTCATTCAGCAGAAGCAGAACTGCGCCCGCGCCCGCCGCGTGATGGACAGCGCCTACAAGAATATTGAGAAGGAGCTGGGTGTCAGGCAGCGGGATGTGGAGGAGATGGAGCACCTGCTGCCGATTCTCCGCCGCTACGCCCCGGAGTCCAGCGAGTGGATGCAAGACAAGCATCGGCATCTCGAAGCGTCCATCCGCGTGCTGCAAAAGAACTACGCCGATCTCGACCGCAATCTGATCAAGGCCGGCGACCTGTCCGACGCCGTCACATCGGCGCTCGATTTGCTGCCGCGCATTGATACTTTGCCCGACTCAGTCGCCTCGAAAGAGATGCGTGAGCAGATCAGACGCATGCTCTTCTCTCTCTTCCCCTTCTCCGGGGATGAAACGCTGCTGACCGTCCGCGAGGCCATGGCTTTGCAAGTTGTGTTCAACCGCTTGGCCACCATGCCCTCGGTCGAGGAGAAACACATGGCCGATGCTCTCAGGAAATGCCTGATGCAATGCGCGTTTGCCACGGCTTAATCGCCGTTTCAAGGACAGAGCGAAGAAGGTGATGTTACTTCACGGAAGGCGAAATGGGACGGAAGGAGGGCGGACATGATCAAGGCAACCGCAGAGCTCCTCGCTTGCACAGAGGCGCACTCGGTGTTGCTGGCGGACGCCGAAGCTGTGGCTGCCGCCGAGCGGGCCGGGCTCTTGCTCAGGCTTGCAACACCGCTCTCCGGCGAGGCGCCGACTCAGCTGCTTATTCCGAAAGCTGTCTTCAGCTCCATTGAACAAGACGGCATCAGGGCGTGTGCCACATCACCGACGCAGCCGGACACGGCGCAGCTGTTGCGCCGGCGCGTTCAGAGTCTCAGGGATCGGAAGCTGCTGTCGCTCATCGGCGAAAAGGAGCAGGCCACAGCGGCACTGCTGCCCGCCCTGCTCGATTGTCACCCTCGGCTCTTGGTGCTCTGCGGAAAGAGAGCGACGTTGAACGCGATTCCGCGCACCGAGGGGCTGACCCGCGGATGGCTTACGCGCGACGGTTCCGTGGCTTGGGTTCCCGACGCACCGACCGCCGCGAGCGAGCGCCCTATCATCTTGTGGGGGCGTGAACGCGACTCGGTACGGGCTGCATCGGCCGACGCGAGCGCAACCGCTCAAGACCTTCCGCCCGCCGCTGCTCAAGCGCCCCACGCCCTTCCGGTGAGGATGTTGCCGGGCGATTTTGCCCGCTGCTTGGACGGATGGGCGATTGTGGCGGATGTGTACAAGGCGGAGTTGCCGGTGCTGGAGTTACTGGCGGAGGAGCTGGCGCCGCTGATTCGCGAGGGGCGAGCATCGCTGAGCGTGCCGATATCCTCGCTTCGTGCGGTCGACGAGCGCGTGAAGTCCTTGTCTCTTGAAACGATGCAGGAGCAATGGCAGGCTTTCCGGCAGCGTCTGCATCAACTCGCGGCAGCGGGTTTGCTGAGTCTCGAAGACGGGGAACTGACGGCCGTGGAGCTGACGCGCCGCCGCCATGCCTCATGGCAGGGGCCGACCCTGCTGATAACGCCGAGGCGGCGTGATCTGTTGCAACTGACCGACCTCCGCGAAGTCAAGCTCTATCACCCGGCCCCGAGCAACTCGCTCTGCCTCATCAGCGAGCCCCCGCGCGACACCCCGCCGCCCGAGCAGGCTTCGCCCGGCACCTCCCGCGAGTCGCAACCGACAGAGCAAACCTCCACGGAGTGGGCCATTTCCCCGGAGATGGCGAAGCTTCTCAAGGGGGCGCAGCTGGTGATCGACGAGAGTGCGCTGCTTCACCCGCTGATGCCCAAGCTCATGGCGCAGCTGGAAGCGTCTATACGGAAGGGTGAAACAAAGCTGCGCATGCCGGCGTCCTGCCGCCTTGCCCTGACCCATCCGAAGGAGCTCGCTCTCTACGAGAAGCGCATGCAGCTGTGGAAGCCCTTGATTGCCGTGCGAGGCGGCGAGCATCAGGAGGTGGCGGCACTGCTGGCTCAGATGCAGGGCTCGCTTCAGGGCACGCGCATGGTCGTGCTTTCGCAGAAGCCGGAAGGGCTGGCCTGTGCCCGACGACTAGGAATGGCCTGCGTCTGCTTCGCTGAAAAGGGTCTGCTGCGCCTCCGCGACGGCAGCAATGCGGCACCGACCGCAAGCAGCGAGGCGGCAAAGCCCGCTCTGCAGCAGATGTCCCCTGCCCCGACACAGGCGCAGCACGGGACAAACGAGGACGGCCTGAAGGTGCTGAAGCGTCGGGGGCTCGAAGTCTGTCTCCGTTTGCCGCTCAAGCCGGAGAAGTTGCGCGAACGTCTGAAGGGCTGCCAAGTATATATCGACACCTGCAGTCTGTTGCATCCCTCGGCGCCCCTGCTCATCGAGCTGCTTGCGGGGCTGCATCGCGAGGGAGCTCTGCGTCTCGCCATTCCCTTCTGTTGTTTGCAGGAGCTGGGGCGCAAGATGCAAGAAGACAGCGATCTGCTTAAACGAGGGGTCAACGTGATGCTGCAAACCTTCAGGGAAGACGACGGCGGGCTGGTATACCCGAAAGTCCCGCTCAAAAGCGGTGAACCGGCCGACAATGTTCTCATGGGCTCAATGATGCAAGAGCGCATCGCCTCCGATGTGGCGCTGGTGACGCAAGACGGCGACTTGCAGAACGACGTCCTCGGGCTCAATAGGCAAGAGTCGGTGAAAAAGGCGGCACATCGCGTGCGCGTCTTCCGGTTGGAAAAGCCGCAAAAGACGGATTATCTGGCTGAGTTGCGCCGAGCTTCCGACAAGCCGTAAGCCCGGTATTTTCGGATTGACACGCTGCCGAGCGCAGGGTAAGCTCGACCGCATGAAAGCGCCCCTTTACCTTCTGCTCGCCTTGGGCATGCTGGCTCCTCTCGCCACGATGACCGGCTGCACCTACTCGCAGGTACTCAACCGCCAAGAGTCGGCTCTCGCCCGCCTGAACCGTTCGCTGGCGGCGGTTCACGACAGGGCTTCCGCGCAGGCGGCGATTCCGGCCGTGAATCAGTACGGTCGCGTGCTCAGCGAAGATCTCAACACGCTTTTCGCCAACGGCAAGCCCACGTGGCTTGAGCTTCTGATGCTGAAGAACTCGTACCAGAACAGCAACATCAGCAGCGAAGCCAAGACCTCGCTGCGCGAGATTTTCCGCATCGCTCAAGCCAATTTCTACGGTTGCACCGAGCTGCGCAATGCGATGATTTCCGCCGTTCTCAACCAAATTCGCGGTCGTTCGGGCTACGGCACCCCCACGCAGGGATACCCGGTGCGGGGGCCGCAGAACCCGATCCTGCCCAGCCTGCTGCGGCGCTGAGCGCTTTCCGCCCGGCCGACATTGCCGCAAGCGACGTTCGGCAAACGGCTTGCGGCAAACGGCTTCTTGAATCGAAGCGCAGCTGTGCGTCTCGCGGGGCGCACAGCTGCGAGTGCTTCGGCCGCCATCCTTGCGTCAACAGCGAGCCCCGCTCCGCTGAGGAAAGCCCTGCGGCGCTGCGGCGGATTCGGGCTTCTCGGCATGCGGACGCTCGAACCGCCGCGCTTGTCAGGCTCCCTGATGCTCAGAAGGCTTGGCGTCGTCCTTGTCTTTATCCGACTCGGCCGGGGCGGGCGCCAATTTATCGTGCAGCTCGATGTAAGATGCGCCGGGGGCGAGTCCGCCGATGTCGTCAAGCAACTGCCGGCAGCGCTCATTGAGCCGACCGTAGGAGATGGGCCCCTTCTCTTCTTCCGCCGTCCCCGGGAAAATGATGTAGCTCACTCCGAGATTCGAAACGGCGCGGGCGTACACACTCGCTTTCGGGTTGACTTCGCGGGCCAGGCGCAGGGAGGCCTCCCCCGTCTTGTAATTCGGCCCGTAGTCACCGACGATGGCCGGAAAGACCCGATTGTCGACAATCACCACGGCGTAGTCGCCGGGCTGGGGGCGGTAGGGGTTGCTGCCACCCTTGCGCAGTGTGAGCGGAATGACGATGAAGGGGTCGTACTCGGCCAGCAGGTAGCTGAAGCGCTTGAGGTTGTCAATAACCATCTCGGTGTTGCGAATCGTGGCGGCGGGAGCCTTCCGGGCCTTCTGCTTGCGGAGCCTCTCCTGCCAAGGAGCCAGCAGGGGGTTGGGCGTCTTGCTGCGCTTGCGCCAGAAATACGAGGTGGAGGGCTGGTAGTTGTCACTCTTGAGGATTTTGTCGGGCATGGTCGGCAGGCGGTCGCCGTCCGAGCCGTCGGAGACGACGTCCATGTCGGCCTGAATCCAGAGGAGCTTGCGGCCGCTGCCCGCGGCGCTGATTTCAAGGATGGTGTCGGTGTCAAAGAAGTTGTGCCGATCCAGCAGTCGGCTGAGGGTGACGGCGTCTTTGCGGATGCGGTTCTGCTTGTGCAGGTAGAGCGCGTTGTACCACTTCGAGACCTTGGCCTGCTCCATCAGCGCGTCGTAGCCGGCCAGCACCTCGGGCAGCTTCGGGTTGGCATGCAGCAGGTCGCTGCCGGTCGCCGCCTGCGGCAGCAGCAGTTCCAGCGAGACCTTGACGCGGTAGGCGTCCTTTCTCCCGCGGTCGCGACTCGCCGTGCTGCCCTGCACGAAGGTGACGTTTCCGGCGATGTTGATGCCTTTGCCCATGCTGGCAATGTGCTCGTAGCGCCCGGGTTCCACGCGCTCGGGCAGAGCCGGGGGGAAAGGCGGCAGCTCGATGGCGGGCATGCTGAAGCGGGCTTCGTGCTTCCAGACAACGGGCTGTTTGTCTGCTTCATCGCCCTCCTTGTTATCCGAAACAACGGGAACGGGTTCCGGATTGCTGTGCACGGGGCGGTCAGCCTCATCGGCCCCGGCGCCGGAAGCGCCGCCCCTGCCCGACGTCTCATCTTCGCCGCGGAGGATAGAGCTCGCAAACGTCCAGGGATAGGGCGTATAGAGAGAGCCGGCCGCCAGCAGTAAAACGACAGGCAACAGCCACGGGAGGAGGCTGCGGCGTGATTTTTTGCGATTCTTGATCATGCGAGAGGGAGAGGGCGAATCAGGCTTTCGGATGCACGCGCCGCGGTCGGCGGCTCAGGATGAGGCGCAGCAAGGGCAGCGGCAGGCAGCGCAGCAGGTAGGCGGCCAACTTGATGCGCAGCGAGGGGTAGTAGCGGGCACGCCGCTTCGCCAGCGCATGCAAACTGCCGCGGATGACGGTGTTGATGGGGGTGTAGAAGGCGTCGTGGAAGCTCGACTTGCCGTCGCTGCACCCGCTGCGGCGGGCGACTTGGCCGAAACCGGTGTGCACGGGGCCGGGGCAGACGGCCAGAACCGGGATACCCCGCTCGCGCAGTTCGAGGCGCAGCGCCTCGCTGAAGCTCGCGACAAAGGTCTTGGCGGCGGCGTAGAGGGCGAAGTCGGGGATGGGCAGTTCGGCGGCGAGCGAGGCGATGTTGATGATGCCGCCGCCCTGCTCGGCCATGAGCGGCAGCAGGCCGCGGCAGAGGTCGACGACGGCCGCCATGTTCACTTCCGTCATCTGTCGATTGCGCTGCGGCTCCGAGCTGATAAACTCGCCGTAATCGCCGAGCCCCGCGTTGTTGATGAGCAACAGGCTGCCCCCGCCGGACAGCTCGCGGCTCAGCTCCTCGATGAGCCGGCGCCGAGCCTCCGCATCCGCCAAGTCGCAGGGATGCACGAGAAGCTCGGCAGCGCCGCACGCCGCCTTCAGCTCGGCGGCAAGTCGCTGCAAAAGCTCGCCGCGCCGCGCGATGAGCACGAGGCGGACGCCGGGGGACGCGAGTTCTCGGGCAAAGGCTTCGCCGAAGCCCGACGAGGATCCCGTGATGATAACCTGCCGATATTGCACGCGTCTATCTTTTCATGCACAGCGCGTGCTGGCAAGTAAAAATCCCGCCAACGCGGCAAATTTTGCTTTATTAGACGCCTCTCTCGTCGTATACTCTGCGAGAGCACGCGGTAAACCGCCGCGTGACCGTGTGAATATGAAGATCGTTCTCGCTTATTCCGGTGGCCTTGACACATCCGTCCTTCTGGTGTGGCTCAAGGAGAAGTACAACGCCGAGATCATCGCCTACTGCGCCGACGTGGGTCAGGGTGAGGAGCTCGACGGCATCGTTGAGAAAGCGATCGCCACAGGCGCCTCGAAGTGCATCATCGGCGATCTGAAGGCTGACTTTGCCGCCAACTACATCTTCCCGATGTTCCAGGCCAATGCCGTGTACGAAGGTCGCTACCTGCTGGGCACCTCGATCGCTCGCCCCTGCATCTCGAAGGCCATGGTCGATCTGGCTCTGGCCGAGGGCGCTGACGCCATCGCCCACGGTGCAACGGGCAAGGGCAACGACCAAGTGCGCTTCGAGCTTTCGATCAACGCGCTGGCTCCGCAGCTGCAGGTCATCGCGCCTTGGCGCATGAAGGAGTGGCGCGAGCAGTTCCCCGGCCGCACTGAGCTTATTCAGTACGCCGAGAGCCACAATATCCCGATCCGCCAGAGCGTCAAGAAGCCCTACTCGATGGATCGCAACCTGCTGCACATCTCCTACGAGGCCGGTATCCTCGAAGACACATGGTACGACGCCACAAAGGAGGAAGACCGCAAGATGTACGTGCTCTCTCAGTCCCCGGAGGAGGCTCCCGATAAGCCCCAGTACCTCCAGTGCCTCTTCGAGAAGGGCGACATCATCGGTCTGCAGACGGAAGGCCTCAGCGAGATTATCGCCAAGGTGGAGGCCGGTGCCAATGTGACGGGCGAGCGCGACGGTTACACGCTGCTGGATCCGCTGGGTGTGATGCTGGTGCTCAATTACCTCGGCGGTCTGCACGGCATCGGCCGCGTCGATATCATCGAAAACCGCTTCGTCGGCATGAAGAGCCGCGGCATCTACGAGACTCCCGGCGGCACGATTCTGCTGGCCGCCCACCGCGACATCGAGACCATCACGATGGATCGCGAGGCTCAGAAGGTGCGCGATTCGCTGATTCCCGAGTACGCCGCGATGGTGTACAACGGCTTCTGGTTCGCCCCCGAGCGCGAGGCCATTCAGGCTCTCGTCACCAAGACGCAGGAGACGGTCAACGGCGAGGTGCGCCTCAAGCTCTACAAGGGCAACGTCATGTACGCCGGCCGCCGCAGCCCGAACTCGCTCTACAGCTACGCCATCGCCACGATGGAAGGCGACTACACCGATGAGGATTACAATCAGGATGACGCCTCGGGCTTCATTCACCTCAACGGTCTGCGACTCAAGCAGTTCGCTCGCGTCAACAAGAAGTGAGCTCTTTTTCGGTCAGCCTCTCCGCTCGACGTCTCGGGCGGAGAGGCTGATTGTCTTTTTCACTTTCCTCTCTACCGCGCACCGGCTCTCTGAGCGATACCGCACCCGCGCCCTACGTGAACCATGCCGAATCTTCCGAAACTCTCCTACGTCCTGCTGTCGCACAACCGCGAGCAGTACATTCGCACCGCCGTCGAAAGTGCCTTTGCTCAGGATTACGAGGGGGAGCTCGAGTATATCTTCTCGGATGACTGCTCGACGGATCGCACCTACGAGATTCTGAAGGAGTGCGTGGCCGCCTACAAGGGTCCCCGCCGCGTGGTCCTGACGCAGACGCCGCGCAACCTGCATCTGGCCGGGCACACCAATCATGCGGCTCAGTTCGTGGAGTCAGACTGGATGATCCGCGCCGACGATGATGATATCTCAGCGGTCGACCGCTGCTCGCTCATCGGGCGCGCAATAGCTGAACACCCCGAGGCCAGCATGGTGCTCGGCACATCAGAGAACTTTACGGATGAGAATGAGGCGGACGTTCTCAGGAAAGCGGCAGCTCCCTGTGCAGCGGCACCCGCAATGAAACGGGATCAGTCGAGCAGAAGGTATTTTTTCGGTTTGTCAGACAGTGGAAAATCATGGTTACACCAAGCATGGTCGATGAAGCACTATCGCCTCTTCGGAGAATTACCGGTTGATGGCTATTACGTCGATGATCTGATAACCTTCTACCGTTGCTCTGTTCTGGGAGACGTTGCCTTCTTCGACCATCCCATAGTTTACGTTCGAAAGGGCAGTAGCAACATGAGTCTCGGAGGCGATGACGGAACACGCAGTTTCTCATCGACTATACGACTTGAACGCTTCAATGAAAAATTTAATCATATTACGCGACAGCCTTTGCGTGAAGAGATTGAAAAGTTGAAGGACTATGTCAGACAGCATCCTGAGCGTCAGGAGAAAGGGAATGAAGTGGTTGCACTCTTGGAAAGAGACCTCCGAGAACGCGAACTCTGGAACGGCTACTGGACAGGCTCGACTCTCCATCGTCTGCGCGTGCGCAAACAAGCCGGCGGCAAAGGTCTCTTCTCCCTTCTCCGCTGCCTCCCGCTGCCCCTTTTTGCGGGGCTGATGACTCTCTACCGTACCCTGATCAAGCGATGAGCCTCTCCTCCCGTCCCCGCATTGCCATTTTGTCTGCTTTTCAGCCCTGTGAAGCCGACCCCAATTTTCCGAAACCCGATGGTCACTATGCGGTCTGGCTATCCTCTCTCTTTCATGCATTCGAACAGCAGGAAGAATACGAGATCCATTGGGTCACGCTGAACAAAGCCGTTACATCAGTTCAGCTCATCGAAGCCAAGGGGCAGTTCGTTCACGTTCTGCCGAGGGGGAGTCGCACCCTGGGCCAGTTGACACTCTACCTGCGAGAGCGATGGGCCATCGCCAGAGAACTTAAGCGCATCAAGCCGGATCTGGTCCATGCTTGGGGCACGGAAGATTGCTACGCCACATGCGGGGCGGATTTCAAAGGCAGACGGCTCTTGTCGACTCAGGGGCTGCTGACCTCCTACATCCAACGCGGAGAGATGCCTCGATTCGCGCACCGACAAAGCAAGTATGAACGCAAAGCTCTCCGAGCCTATTCGGACATCACAACCGAATCCCCTTGGGCACGGGACCGCACGAGGGAAATAGCGCCGGAAGCTTGCATTCACCACTTTGAATACGCCGTCAATCCGATCTTTTTTGATCAGAGCAGAAGTCTCTCCGAATACCCCTCAGCGCTTTACGGCGGCACCGACAGTCCCCTCAAAAATATCGACACTCTCATCCAAGCCTTCAGCGACCGACGACTGTCACACGTCACTCTTTATCTGGCAGGAGTCCATGAGCATGACCACCCGGATCTGCCGGCCAATATCATCTGTCTCGGAAGACTGGATCGTTCTGCCATGGCCAAGCAACTCAGCTCAGCTTGGTGCCTCGTCCACGCCAGCTTGGCAGACTGCGCTCCCAACATCGTCAATGAGGCTCGCGTCATGGGATTACCCGTTGCCCTGAGCACTGAATGCGGCAGCAAACAGCACGTCGAAGAAGGCAAATCCGGCTTTATCCTTTCCCCTCACGACACCGAGGGTTTCATTCAAGCCGTTCTCGCCATGACGCAAGACCAACAGACCTCTCTTTCGATGGGCGCCTGGGGACAAGAAGCCTGCCGACAAGCACTCTCGGCAGAGACCATGCACCGGAGTCTTTGTAAGATGTACGCAGACATTTTGTCTCGGCCTGTGACACCATGAGTCTGAAATCCATACTCTTCCGAAAATTTTATCGCCTCTGCTCCGCTTTCTACCGCTGCCGCGGCATCGAGGTAGGGAAAGACTGCATCATCTCGGGCCGACCTCGCTTCTTCCGCTGCCGCCAATCGAGAATCATCATCGGAGACGAGTCTGTTCTGCACTCTCGCATCCGCTACAACACACTAATTCGGCTTCCTATAGAGCTCTCCACCGTCTCCCCCGGTGCAGAAATCCGCATTGCTGCGCACTGCGGACTAAGCGGGTGTCAAATCATCTGTGCCGACAAAGTGAGCATCGGCAGCTACACCATCGTCGGCCCCGACACCGTCATCTACGACTGTAAGGAACACGAATATGACCCGCAATGCGGGTGGCTCGGGCGCAAGAGCCCCCACCGCAAGGGAAAGGCCATCACCATCGGAGAGCGCTGTTACATCGGCATGCGCTGCATCATCCTCAAAGGAGTAACAATAGGTGATGACTGCGTCATCGCCGCCGGGACTCTCATCAATCGGGATATTCCGTCCGGCCATCTGGCCATGGGAAATCCGGCCACGATCACGCCTCTCCCGGAAAGGCTGGGGGGTCCTGCACGTCAAAAAAGTTGACGGTCACTCGTCCTTCAGCTCAGTGAGCCGAGTCTCTGGTTCGGCGCATCTCGTCCACCCTTTCCTGATAACCATCGAGCAAGCGTTTGGCGTAGGCGCCCCATGTGTTATTAACATCAAATTTAGAGCAAGACTCCTCTGACAACCTGCACAACAAATCTCTGTCCTCACACAAGGCCTTCATGATCCGATAAATTGCCTCTGTACTCGCAGGAGGAATGATCATGGGCGATTCCCGAGGGAGGAGAGTTGTTGCCCCCGACTCGTGCGTCGCGATGACAGGCAACCCGACCGACATCGCCTCGAGCAAGGATCGAGCAAAACCTTCCTCAAGAGACGGGAATACGTAAGCCGTGCATCCAGCCATGAACGCACCCAGCTCCTTTTGAGAAACGGAAGCGTGGAGATAGAGATTCGGGAAACCTTTCCATTGAGCATAGAGCCCCTTGAAATCAGGCCTCGGGTCTCCGAAAGAGTGCAGCTCCGCTGAAGGATATTCAGCGTGAAGCTTCTTGAACGCTTCGAACAAATACTGTTGCCCCTTTCGCACCGTCAGATTTCCCGTCACAACGAACTTAAATACACCGGGCTCAGGTAATGCTTTTCTTCTGGGGAAAAGCGACACATCCACCCCAAACGGATTGAGGAAACACTTCTCGCGCGGCACACCGTTGTTCACCATGCTCTCCAGCACATAGGTGCTGGGGCACAAAACACAATCGGCTCTGTATATTTCCCGATTCATTCGAGACCATACTTTCTGGCTTATCGGAACGACGAACCCCGGAGAATGAATATCCGCCTCCCGTTGCCAGTATCCGCGCTGAGTGGTCGGATGGCCGTTCATGGCCTCATAAACTTTCAAAATGCGTCTGCCGGACTTATCCGCCAAATCAAAGACCGGAGAGCATGAGCCCATGGGACACTGAACAACATCAACCCCCTCCGGAAGCGTCTGCCGCCTCACCCACGCATCATACAGCCATAAGTTGCGCCAGCGCATCTTCTCTTCGAGATAGGGGAAGGGCGCATGATAAAAAGGCTTCATTCCCAAATGATAGGGCCATATCCTCTTATATTTGTCCGCTGGCAAGCCGGGATTCTTGTTGCTGATCCACAAGGCCTCCAAAGCCTCCATAGCGTTAAATTCTTTGGCTGTTATGCCGGTATGCCAAGCATTCATGCCGGAAATTAAAACTCTCATCGCAGACCTCTCCTTACAAGCGTTGGCGATCAAGCTAGCATATTTTCAATCGCATGTCAATCTCAAACAGCGAAGCAACGTAAGCGCGCACACCTGCGCATTGCGTCAAAATAAAACGCACCGAAGAAGCTCTCGGGAGAGAAACGCCGCAATGGCATTTTTATGGTTGCTTCAAATGAAAAGTCACCATAATTATTACATACCCTTGTATATGAGAGGAGAAGAGA
>DXFQ01000126.1 GCA_019114365.1 Candidatus Parakkermansia intestinigallinarum
AAAAAAGGGCACTCTTCGCAAGAAGGGTGCCCTTTTTCATCATACACCTGCGGCTGTGGGGATCGAAGCCACGACAAGCGCAGGTTGTCGTGGGCGAGGACATGCAGTGCATGTCCTCGCCCCTTCGCCCGCGAGACACCTCTCGCGGGGCAGTCTGCGCAGCAGACCGAAGGGGGCGGCCCCGGAGGGGGATCCCCACTGCTCACCCTCGAAAAAAAGGGCACTCTTCGCAAGAAGGGTGCCCTTTTTCATCATTCCCCGTAGGTTGTGGAGATCGAAGCAATCGAAGCCGCGCCGCGGGGGGACTCAGCGACGCCTCAGTCGGGAATAACGATGACCTGACCGACGTGTATCCGCGAAGCTTCAGCCGCCGTCATACCGTTGGCCTGAAGCAGCTCAGAGAGAGAGACACCGTAGCGGCGCGCTATACCGCCGAGAGTCTCGCCCGCCTTCACCGTGTGCGATCCGGGCCCGGCGGCGGGTTCACGGGGCGAATCGCCAGCGTCGGGCGGCTCGGGGCGGCTGCCGTCGGTGATGCGGCCCTCGGCATCGGGAATGAGCAGGACGGCGCCTTGGTTCAGCTCGGTGGCGGGATTAGCCCGGCGCAGCATCTCGACGCTGATGCCGTACTGAGCGGCAATGCTGGGGGCGCTGTCGCCGCGCCGCACGATGTGCTTGACGGCCACGGGGCCGGCTTGGCGCAGCAGAGGCTTGAGCCTCGGCGTCGCGGCAGGGGCTGCAGCGGGGGCGGGATCGGGCTTGGGCTCCGCGGCGGCGGGTTTGCTCACCGGCGATTCAGGCTGCGCGGCGCTGCGGGTCGGAGCAGGAGCCGGCGCCGCTTTTTCGGTGCGCGCTTTGTTCGGCTTCTGCCCGGCGCTCGCGCTGCGGCCTTCGCGCAGCAGCACCATAGCGTCGAGCTCACCCCCCTCCGCCGCTTTCTGATACCAATCGCGCGACTGTCGGCGATCCGGCGCCGTGCCGGCGAAGCCGATGCGGCAGAAGAGCCCCATGCAGCGCTCGGCGGCGGGCAGACCGCGGGAGGCCGCGCTCTGCACGAGTTTCAGGACGTAGGGGTCGCCCCTGCCGTGGTCGCTGCATTGGCCGTAGATTTTGACGGCGAGGTTGTAGAGTTCATGCGGCGAGGGGTCTTTCCGGGCGAGCATTTCTTCGGCCTCGTCAAACAGGTTCTCGTCGCGCCGAGCGTCGGCGCTCTCCTCCTTGTCATTGCCGAGCAAGCCGCCGTGGACGACAGCGGCCCCGCCGCCGAGAAGCACGAGAGCGGCAAGGATGAAGATGGTGCGGCGGCGGGAGCGACGGGGCTGGTCGTGATGAAACATGGGGAGAGAAGGCGTTGGCGGTTCGCAGGGACGCGCGAGCTCGCCTGCGGCTATGATGCGAGACTACACAAGAGGCGGCGCGAAGTCAAGTGAGAATTGTGCCCGCACCTGCCGCGCCGCCGAGCGGCGCAGGTGTCAGCGTTTGACCTGCAGGTAGATGGTGCAGCGCGCCCGGTAGTCGCTGCAGTCGGTGACGAGGCGCAGGCGCGCGAGCACGGGTTTGGCCGTCGTCTGCGGGGTGACGGTGATAGTGTACTCTCGCCCTTTGCGAACGATGCGGGGCTCGTAGTCGAAGCCTTTGCCGACGAGTTCGGCTCGCTCGATGTTGTGCACGGGCGAGCCTTCCGGGATGGTGATGCGGAGCACCTGCGGCGTGCGCGCAGAGCCCTTCTGCCAGACGAGGCTCGGGCAGCTCACGGTGTAGAGGGCGGGGACGCTGAAGCGGATGGTGAGGCGCGTTGTTTTGCCGTCGGCAGTGCGGGCGTCTATCTGCTTGTCGATGTCGCGGCTGAACTTGGAGCTGTCGACGCGGGCGATGAGGCGGCTGCCGTCGATGCGCGCCGTGATGCAGTCGCAGAGGGGGGTGACTTTCTCGATGCCGACGCCGTCGGTCTCAAAGATGACCGTGACTTCGTTCTGCAGGTAGTCCAGCTTGACGCTGCGGGTGTCGGTTTTGAAGTCGGCGGCGGCGGGCACGGCGGCTAGGGGCAGCAGCGGCAGCAGGGCGAAAAGGAGGCGGGGCTTCATGGGAGGGTGTCGGGTGGAGAATCAGGGGCTCGTCGGGAGTCGGAGGAGGCGGAGGAGGCGGAGGAGGCGGAGAGAGCGGAGGCGGCGGAGGTCTCAGCTCGGCTGCGGGGTGTCGCTGCCGCTCGCAGGCTGCGTCGGCTCAGCGGTCGGCTGAGTCGCCTCAGCGGTCGGCGCGCTTGCTTGGTCGTTCGTTTCTCGGCTTCGGGCCTTGGTTTCTTTTTCGTCGGGGCGCTGCCCGGGCAGGAAGGATACGAGGAGGAAGAGGGCGGCGGCGATGCAGACGCAGCTGTCGGCGACGTTGAACGAGGGCCAGTGATACATGCCGTCGGGGTTGACGGCCGAGTGGATCCACGGCAGGCCGACGTCGAGGAAGTCGACAACGTAGCCGCGGCTGAGATTTTCAAAAAAGCTGAGTTGTTCGGCTCCGGGCAGGAAGAAGCCCTGAAGCAGGCGATCGGTCATGTTGCCGATGACGCCGGCGAGGATGAGAGCCCAAGCTACTCGGAGAAGGCGCGAGAAGAAGAAGCCGCGGCGGTAGAGTACGATGAGAAAGGCGAGGGCGGCCAGCTGCACGCCGAGGAAGACGTAGGGAGCCCAGAGGGTGCCGTTGCCGAAGCCGAAGGCGACGCCGTTGTTGTGGACGCGCACGATGTCGAAGCAGAGCGCGGCGCTGTCGAAGACCGAGACGTGATCCGTGTAGTAGACGGGAGGCTCGAAGTTGAACACGATGAGCCATTTGCTCACTTGGTCGATCAGGTAGAGGACGACGATGAGGATGATGAGGCTGATCGTGGTGCGACGCGAGGGGGCAGAGGTGGTCATGGTTCCGCTCGGCAGGGTGAGGGGTTGGGTGAATCGGGGAGGAGGGATCAGGGCGGAAAGGCGCGGAGGGAGGGGGAAGGGCGGCCGGAGGAGGGG
>DXFQ01000127.1 GCA_019114365.1 Candidatus Parakkermansia intestinigallinarum
GGGCTTCGCTCTGTGTCATACGGCAAAAAAAAGCCGCCGCGCCGTTGAAAACGGCGGGCGGCCCGATAAGAATGAAGACAAAATTTACTTGCCCTTCTTGTCCTGATAGACCTTGATGGGCTGATCCGGAACGTTACCCGGGATGTCGTTATCAACGTCGTTATCGAGGTCTTTGGGCATCGGATGCAGCTTGGGGGCGGGCTGCGACTGGCAGCAGCATGCGCTGAAGCTCAGGGCCGTGGCGGCTGCAAGAATGAGAGTGATGGCTTTCATGGTGTATATGCGTATAAAGGGCTTCGCGATTATTGAAGCAAATTCGACGCGAGGAGTCAATGTCTTTTGTTCGATTTGCATCATTTTTTCTCACTTTGTGCCGCCGGGGCGCCGTCGAAGCGGGTGTCAAAGACGAGAACTTCGAAGGGTTCGAGGCTGATGGTGACGGTGCCGTCCTCCGGCAGGGTGATGTTTTTGATGCGCTGGTCGGCGTAGGAGCTGCCGAGGCTGATGCTGCCTTTCTCGGTGGGCTCGAAGATGGCCGCGCTCAGGGTGATGCTGCGCGGCTGATCATCGGGGTTGCGCAGCGCGAGCGTGGCGCCGCGATCTTTGCGCCACGAGCAGTAGCCGTAGACTTCGAGCTTCTCGGGGTCTCCGCCCACCCAGTGGGTATCGGCGGTGACGTCGGCGAAGCGGCGGCTCCGGCGAACGGCCTCGGCGACGTCATCCCAGGCGCGCTCGTTCATCATGGCAGGGGTAAGGTAGAGCTCCTGCAGGTTGGCGCCGGCACCCGGCAGCATGCGGATGTCTTTGCGGAGGTCGTTGTTGACGGGGAAGTCGGCGTGGTGCTTGGTGGTGTCGGCGAGGAAGTCGCCGTCTCCGGCCTTGGGTTCCTGCGCCTTGCCTTCAGCGTAGGTGCGGGCGTCGGAGGTGCGGTAGCCCTGAAACTCCGTGCCCGGCACGATGCCGTGGTGCATGATGGAGTTGAGCGGGTAGAGCGGTGCCTGCTGCACGATGATGCGGTAGCAGGCGGCGTCTCGGGAGGTGATGTACTGCTCGCGGTTGCTGCCTTTGCCGATCCGGTTGACGTCGCTCGAGCCGGTGCGCCAGGTGCAGTCGATGAAGTTGAGCCAGAAGGGGCTCGGCCACGTGCCCACGGTGGTGCTCAGGAAGACGTCGGGGTTGATGCGCCGCAGCTCTTCGGAAATCTTGAGCAGGGCCATGAAGTGCGGTGAAACGCCGCGGCCTGCGCGTTCTACGCGCCGGGAGCCGTGCCGACGGTGCTGCGCGAGGGTTCCGCGCCCGGGTAGGGGACGGTCGTGGCGGGTCGGCTGTCAGCGGTTTGTCCGGCCACGGTCGGATGGGACATCAACACGGGGAGACCCAGTGCCACGGCTGCGGCAAGAAGTGAGCGTCGCGTCATGGTTCTGATGCTCTATCACGCCGAGCCCGCGCCGGCAATCCGATTTTGCGTCAACGCCCGAGTTCTTCCTTGTCTCGCGCGCCGTCCTGTGGTATACACGGTGCCGATGACGAGCCGACGCAAACGCAGACAATTTTCGCTCAAGAAGTCTTCCGCCGGCGGGCCGCTGTGGCGCCGCTGGCTCATCCGCCTTGCCGCAGCCGCGGCGCTGCTGCTGATTCTGGTCGTGATCGGCTATTACCAGCTGCTCTCTTACCTTCAGGGTGATTCGTTCCGCGCGCGGATGGAGGAGGGGCTTGCCGAGCGCCTGCAGGCCGACTCTTTTTCGATTCCGTCCAACCTCGCCATCGACGGGGCGCACCTCCGGCTCGATGCGGCGACGATGCAGCGCGATGACGCGCTCAGTCGCCTCGAGCTCCGCGAGATTGCGGCGGATATCCGCCGCTGGCCTCTGCTGGATCGCTGCCTGCACGTGCTGGACTTGCAGCTGGGGCACGGCCGCCTCGACCTCGACCTCGCCTCCGCCTTAAAGGCGACGCCGAGCCGCGAGGAAGAGGAGGGATTCTGGGAGAGTTTTTCACCCGATCACGTGGTGGTTGAGAAGTTGTCCTGCGCGGATACGCAGCTGGAGCTGCGCGCGGGCTCTCTTTCGATTTTGTCGCTGAGCGGCTCGGAGGTGACGGCTACACCTGTTTCTCCCGGTCGAACGGATGGCTGGACGATTCATTTTGCCGGCGGTACGCTCGAGACGCCTTGGGATTTGCTGCGGCAAGCCGAGGTGGAATCCGCCGCGCTGGAGACGCAGGCCGGCGGCCTGCGCATGAGCCGCACGACGCTGCGCCTCACCCCGGGCGAGGGGATTTTGCACGCGGAGGGGCGCTTGGGCGGGCAGCACCGCTGGTCGCTGAAGGTTCAGGCGTCGCGCGTCGGGCTCGAGCGCCTGATTTCGGAGCGCTGGAGCCGCCACCTCAGCGGCACGCTCAGCGGGCATCTGGAGCTGAGCGGGCGCGGGATGCAGCTGCTCAAGGCGGAGGGGATGCTGTCGCTGCACCACGCCACCTTGTCCGATCTGCCCGTGCTGGCGGAGTTGCCGCTGCCGGGTGCCGAGCGCTACAAGCGCCTCGGGCTTCAGAAGGCCGTCTGCCGGGTGCGCTACCCCTACAACGAGCCGAGCCACATGGTGAAGAACGCATGGATTTTCGACCGCATTGACGTGCGCACGCAGGGGGACAATCTGCGCCTCGCCGGGCGCGTCATTGTCTGCGAGGACGGGAGCTTGCGGGGCACGCTGCGACTCGGCCTGCCCGATTCCTTCCTCAGCCCGCTCACGGCGGTGATGCCCGAGACGGTGAATGATATCTTCAACGCGGAGGGCGACGAGGGCTTCCGCTGGCTGACCATCAACCTGAGCGGCACGCTGGGCTCGCCGCAGGAAGACCTCAGCGCGCGCCTGCGCGAGAAACTGCCCGATGTCGGCACGCTGAAGTCCGCCGCGAAGCAGGGCGCGGAGCTGACGTCTCAGGTCGCGACGTCGATTTCCTCACTGCTGAGTTCGCCGAAGGGCGCGGAGCCCGCCCCCCGCGGCGCGGACGCCGAAAAGGATGGCGAGCCGTCGGAGCCGAGCGATGCGGACAAGCCGACTCCGCCGTCCAAGCCGACTCCGCCCTCCTCGCTGCCGGGGCGCCTCCTCCACGAGGCCGGTGAAACCGCCGACGGCCTGCTCAACGGCTGGCTTTGACGGCGCGGCCGCGTCCTTCAGGCGTCAGGGCAGACGCATTAGAAAAACAGTGTAGACATAGAGAGAAGGATAGGCGTGGATATTCGCTTAGGAATTCAACATCAGCGTGTTACTGTAATATATTTATTTTCTTGAACTTATATACAAAATATGCTA
>DXFQ01000128.1 GCA_019114365.1 Candidatus Parakkermansia intestinigallinarum
TCTCCACCCTCCCTCTCGGCGTCCGCCCTGCGTCATCCTGCGCTGTCCTCCGCCATAACCCGCTGCCCCGCGGCACGTCTGCCCCTCAGCGCCCGCCTTTTCTCCCTCTCCCTAAGCTCTCCCCCCCAAAAAAAAGACTGCTCCGCCCCGGAGAGGGGGGGAGCAGTCCTGTACATTCTCCTTGAAAGCGGGGGCTCAGGCCAGCAGCTTGGCGATGCGGCGGCAAACCTCCTCCACATTCGCGCGGCTGTTGAAAGCCGAGATGCGGAAGAAACCCTCGCCGTGCGCGCCGAAGCCCGCACCCGGCGTAATGACCACGAGAGCCTCCTCGAGCATCTTGTCGAAGAACTCCCAGCTGCCCATCCCCGCAGGCGTCTGCACCCAGACGTAGGGAGCATTGGCACCGCCCCAGACCTTCAGACCCGCCGCGCGGCAGGCCTCGGCCAGCAGCTTGGCATTGCCGAGATAGTGCTCGATGAGCGCCTTGCACTGCGCCTGACCCTCGGGCGTGAAGAGAGCCGCCGCGCCGCGCTGCACAATGTAGCTCGCGCCGTTGAACTTCGTGCAGTGGCGGCGATTCCAGAGCTGAGCCACCTGCACGGGACGGCCCTCGGCATCCTTGCCCATGAGCTCCTTGGGAATCACCACATAACCGCAGCGCGTCCCCGTGAAACCGCCCTGCTTCGAGAACGAACGGAACTCGATGGCGCAGCGGCGCGCCCCGGGAATCGCGAAAATCGACGTCGGGATGCTCTCATCCGTCACGAAAGCCTCGTAGGCACCATCGTAGAGCAGAATGGTATCATTCTTCAGCGCGTAATCCACCCAAGCCTCAAGCTGCTCGCGGTTCGCCACGGCACCCGTCGGGTTGTTCGGGAAGCAGAGGTAGACGAGGTCGACGCGCTGCGCGGGCACCTCCGGCACAAAGCCGTTTTCCGGCGTGCAGGGCAGGTAGACCAGCCCCTCGTACGAACCGTCCTCGCGAGCCTTGCCCGTATTGCCGTTCATCACATTGGTGTCGACATAAACCGGGTAGACCGGATCGGGCACCGCAATCACATTATTGTGGCCGAAAATATCCAAGATATTGCCCGTGTCGCACTTCGCGCCGTCGGAAACATAAATCTCATCCGCGTGCACCTCGACACCGCGGGCCTTGTACGACACCTCGGCGATGGCCTCGCGCAGCCAAGCGTAACCCTGCTCCGGGCCGTAGCCGTGGAAAGTCTCGCGCTTCGCCTGATCGTCGACAGCCTTGTGCATTGCGTCGATGGCTGCCCGGGGCAGGGGCTCGGTGACATCGCCGATGCCGCAGCGAATGATGTCGGCAGCCTTATCAGGATGAGCCGCGGCAAAAGCCGCGACGCGGCGACCGATTTCCGGGAAGAGGTAACCGGCCTGAAGCTTCAGAAAGTTATCATTGATCTGTGCCATGCGGCGTATGATGCCAGAATGATTCTTGTTTGGCAAGCCCAAATGAGGCTTTCGCGCGCACTTTCGCCTTGACGCAGGCGAGCGTACATGGTAAGGGATGAGGCATGTTCAAGCATCTCATCGCTACCCTGTGCCTGAGCGCTCTGCCCTCAGCCCTTGCCGCCGCCGCTGACCTGCCGCCGACCGACCTCGAGCAGCACAGCGACCATGAAAGCACCATCGCTCTGAGCGTGAGTGCCGGCGGCTGCAACGCCGACACCCTGATCGATGCCAACAACACCACCCCCTACCGCTGGGTCATCATCGGTGAAGGCGACAGCTCCGTGGCCACCCTCAAACTCGACTACGAAGCCCCCGTACCCGCCTCGCGCGGCGGCGCCGTCCTCTGCGGCGCGCCCGGCAAACTGCGCGTGAGCGTCATCGGGCATCGCCCCGGCGTCACCGAATACGTGCTCGGCTACACCCATCTGGCCGATCGCCATGCCCGCCCCGCGCGGAAACTGACCCTGCGCATCACCGTAACACCCTCAAAATAAAGCCGAGCAAACGCGGCCTTCCCGTCGTTTGTCCGCAAGCTCATACCGCCTGCGATCCCCGCGCGGTATGAGCTTGTCTTTTTCTCGCCGTCGGTGTATAATCCCTGCGGTAATCAAACCCTGAATCAACCATATGAGCGACAAAGTATTATTCTTCGACACCACCCTTAGGGATGGCGAACAGTGCCCCGGAGCGTCCATGAACCTCCGCCAGAAACTCGAAGTAGCACGTCAGCTCGAGAAACTAGGTGTGGACATTATCGAAGCGGGCTTCCCCTGCATCTCCGACGGCGACTTTGAAGCCGTGCACACCATCGCCTCCACCATCACCAAATGCCGCATCGCGGGCCTCGCACGCTGCGTGGAGAACGACATCCGCCGGGCCGGAGAAGCCGTTGCGCCCGCCGGAGATCGCGGCCGCATCCATACCTTCCTGGCCACCAGCCCCCTGCATCGCGAGTTCAAGCTCAAGAAGAGCAAGGAGGAAATCATCCAAATGGCCGTCGCCGGCGTGAAACTCGCCAAAACCTACGTCGATGACGTCGAGTTCTCGGCGGAGGACGCCAGCCGCACCGAACTCGACTACCTTGCCGAAGTCGTCACCGCCGTCATCGACGCCGGAGCCACCACCGTCAACGTCCCGGACACCGTCGGCTTCACCACGCCCGGCGAGTACTGCAACATGGTGCGCTACCTCAAAGAGAACGTCCCGAACATCGACCGCGCCGTCATCTCCGTGCACTGCCACAACGACATCGGCTTGGCCGTCGCCAACTCGCTGGCCGCCGTGCAGGCCGGAGCGCGGCAGGTGGAGGGCGCCATCAACGGCATCGGCGAGCGCGCCGGCAACGCCGCGCTCGAAGAGGTCTGCATGGCGTTGACCATTCGCCCCGAGGCTTTCGGCTTCGCCGCCGGAGAGAAACCCCACAACCTCAACACGCGCGAAATCGTCAAGACCAGCCGCGTCGTCGCGCGCTCCAGCGGCCTTGCCGTCCAGCGCTCCAAGGCCATCGTCGGTGAAAACGCCTTTGCCCACAGCTCGGGCATTCACCAGCACGGCATCCTCGCCAAGCGCGAAACCTACGAAATCATCGACCCGGCGGAAGTCGGCTGGGGCGAAACGGAGCTGCCGCTCACCAAGCACTCGGGTCGCGCCGCCGTCAAGGCTCGCCTTGAAAAACTCGGTCACAACCTCTCCGACGAAGAGCTCAGCCACGTCTTTGAGCGCTTCAAGAAAGTGGGCGACAGCAAAAAGTTCGTCTACGACGACGACCTCGCCTCGCTCGTCAATGACTCGCTCGACACGCACAACGGCCGCTGGAAGCTCGTGCAAATCCAGTTCATCGCCGGCGACAAAACCTGCCCGACGGCAACCGTCACCCTCGAAAAAGAGGGCAAGCCCTACACCGACTGCGCCATCGGCAACGGCCCCGTCAACGCCTGCTTCAAGGCCATCGACCGCATCACCAAAGCGAAGGGAACGCTCGTCGACTACAACGTGCGGGCCACATCGGCCGGTCAGGATGCGCTCGGCGACGTCTCCGTCAAAGTGCAGTTCGGCAGCGAGTGCGGGTGTGCGCCCGTCTCGGGCAAGGGCGCGGCGACAGACGTCATCGAAGCCTCGGCACGCGCCTACCTCAACGCCGTCAACCGCAACATCGTCTTTGAGGAGATGAAGCGCAAGGCCTGAAGCCTGCCGCGCCTCAACTTCGCAACGCCTTCGCAGCAACCCCCGACAGCGCCGCCATGGAACGCATCCGCCTCGTCGTCGGCCTCGGCAACCCCGGGCGCGAATACGCTCAGACCCGCCACAACGTCGGCTTCATGGTGCTGGATCGCCTGGCGGCGCATCTCAACGCCCCCTGGAAGGCGGACAAAGCTCACAAATGTGAGCTGGCGTCCGCCGCCGGGGTGCTGCTGGTCAAGCCGCAGACCTACATGAACGCATCGGGCGAAAGCGTCGGGCCGCTGATGCGCTACTTCAAGTGGGAGCCCGCGCAGGTGCTCGTCATCTACGACGACATCTCCTTCCCCGTCGGCACCATGAAACTGCGTGCCGGAGGCTCGGCCGGCGGGCACAACGGCATGAAATCGCTCATCGCCCATCTCGGCACCGAAAAATTTCCCCGCCTGCGGGTCGGCATCGGCGTGCCCGGGCAGAAGAGCATGGTCGGCCACGTCCTCGGTAAATTCAGCGACGAAGAGAAACCCCTCTTCGAAGAAAGCCTCCTCAAAGCCGAAGCCGCCACTCTGATGATGCTCAGCGACGGCTTCGAGAAAGCCGCCAACACCTTCAACCCGCGCAAAGAGAAAAAACAGCGCCGCCGCCCCGAGCCGGAAGCCGACGCAGGCCCCGAGACCGACGCAGGCTCTGAAGCCCCCGCAAGCGGCAGCGGCGAAGCGCCCGAAAGCGCGGCGGGCGAGCGGCAGCCCCGCGATTGCTGAAGCGGCGGCAAGCGTTGCCTTGCCTGCCCCGCTTCACCCGGCTTCCCTCCCCCCGGCCGCCTCAGCTCGCGGCAACCCCATCTCTCCGCATACTTATGGCATCAGGTAAACAGTTTTTGACGCATATCAACGGCCTTCGCGGCCTCGCCATCCTCGCCATCGTCCTCTACCACCTCAGCCCGAGCCTCTGCCCCTGCGGCTACTTCGGCGTGGACGTCTTTTTGGTCATCAGCGGCTACTTCCTGTTCCGCAACGACATACCGCGCCTGCGCGACAAGAACCTGCGCCTGCGGGACTACGCCGCACGCAAACTGTGGCGCATCGTCCCCCCTTGGATGGTCGTCGCCGTCCCCGTCGTCCTGATCTGCCTCTTCTACATGCCCTATGTGCGCAACGTCACCATAGCCGGCACCGTCGGCGCGACCGCCTTCGGCTTCGCCAACGACTACATCGCCTTCAGCGGCAGCTACTTCAACCCCAACGTGCAGCAGAACCCCCTGATGCACCTCTGGTATATCGGCCTCACCGAGCAGCTCTACGTCCTTTTGCCCCTGCTGGCCCTGCTGCCCGCGCGCAGCGGCAAAGCCGCCGTCCGCGCCGTCCTCGCCCTTGTCGGCGTCCTTTCTCTGCTCTTCTGCGCCTACCTGAACTACGGCATGCTGGTGCCGGCCTGGGCCGATACCGTCAACGCCATCAACAACGACCTGATTCGTCCCTACTACAGCGTCTTCACCCGACTCTGGGAGCCCCTGCTCGGCGCTGCCGCAGCCGGCATCAGCCTCGCCCCCGCTGCCGGCAGCGCTGCTCGAATCGGGCGCAAGCTGGCGGGCGCCGCCGCCCTCCTCGGCTTTGTCGCCGCCTGTTACCTCTGTGAAACCGGATCCGCCCTCAGCCTGCCTGCCGCCCTCGCCGCAGCCCTGCTCATCCTTTTCGCCGCCGAGGGACCCGTCGCGCGCCTGCTCAACCTGCGCCCCCTCCAGCAACTCGGCAGCATCTCCTTCTCCCTCTACCTCGTCCACTGGCCCGTCATCGTCATCTGGCAGTACTTCTGCTTCTGGAATCCCGGCGCATGGGACATGCCGGGCATGGCGCTGCTCTCCCTTCCCCTCGCCGTGCTCCTCTACCGCGGCGTCGAGACCCGCTGCAGCAAGTGGCCGAGCCGGCTGGGTCGCCGCGCGCGCCTCAGCTTGGCCCTCATCCCGCACCTCCTCATCCTGCCTTGGTCGCTCTGCATGACTCAGGCCACCTTCATGGAGCAGGTCCTGCCCTCGGGCATCCCCGAAAAAGTCTCCGGCTACACCCACCGCTACTTCGCGGGCACGGTGGCGGGACTCGGCGAAGACGTCGACAAAGACGTCTTCCGCGAGGGATTGCACGGCCTCGGCGGCAACAAACAAGCCCCGCTGCGCTTCCTCATCCTCGGCGACAGCCACGCTTGGCACCTCGCCGACGGCCTCGACACCGCCTGCACCGACAACGGACGCCTGCGCGGCCTCTACCTCAACTTCTCCTGCGTCCCCGCCTGGAACTGCCGCATCACCCTCAACCAAGGCAAAAACATCTGGGAGCGCTCTCAGGGCGAAGCCCTCATGAACTGGCTGAGCCGCCGCCGCGATCTGCGAGCCGTCCTGATCTCCGTGCATTGGTGGCTGCGCCTGCAACCCGAAGCCATCACCGACTGGGACGGCCGGGCCATCGCAGCCGACGACTACCGAGCCGCCGTCGAAGCCGGCATGATCGAAACCTGCCGCCGCATAGCCGCCTTGGGCATCACCCCGGTCATCCTGCGCGACAACCCCAAATTCCTCGGCGATGACCCCTACGAAACAGCCCTCGTCTACCACGGCCTGAACCGCGAGATACCCGACATGGCCGTCACCCCCGAGCAGCATGAGGCCAACACCGCCGCCGAGCGCGCCATGATCGAGCGCATCATCGCCGCCGTCCCGCAGGTGCGCGTCGTCGATGCCGCCCCGGCCATGTTCATCGGCGGCCGCTACCCCTTCCGCGACGAACAGGGGCGCTTCCTGTACCGCGACACCAACCACGTCAGCGTGCACGGCTCCAAGCGCATCGCCGAGCGCATCATGCAGGAGCTCGGTGAGCTGCTCGTCCCCTGAAAAATGGATAAAAAACAGGAAAATGGCGCTTTTTCCCAAGAAAAGGCTTGCCATTTCGTGAAAATATTGTACCATAACCGCCCCTGAAACCGCGCCGGAAGGCGTCAAAGTGAAAGGATTATCGGGTCCGCCGCCGGAAAAACGGCAGGTTTCCTCTAGGTGAGAGGAGCTTGCTGGCTACCGTGCAAGCGCCTGAAAACAAACAAACCAGAAGGAAACATGCCGACCATCAATCAACTCGTCCGCAAAGGACGTATCGTACCGGAAGAGAAGTCGAAGTCTCGCGCTCTTCACAGCTGCCCGCAGCGTCGCGGCGTCTGCCTCCAGGTCATGACGCGCACGCCCAAGAAGCCGAACTCCGCTCTTCGTAAAGTTGCTAAAGTTCGCCTGACCAACGGCGAAGAAGTGATCGCCTACATCGGCGGCGAGGGCCACAACCTCCAGGAACACTCCATCGTGCTCGTGCGCGGCGGCCGTGTGAGGGACTTGCCCGGCGTTCGCTACCACATTGTCCGCGGTGCTCTCGACTGCCTCGGTGTTGACAAGCGCCGTCGCGGCCGTTCGAAGTACGGTGCCAAGCGCCCCAAGGCCGGCGCCCCTGCAGCCACCGGTAAGAAGAAGTAAATCAAAGCTTTAAGAAAGAATACTATGGCTCGTCGTAAACGCGTCTACAAGAAGATTGAACGTCGTGACTCCCGTTACGATTCCGTGCTCGTGGGCAAGCTCATCGGCAAGGTGATGCTCTGCGGCAAGCGCTCTCTGGCTGAGCGCATCGTCT
>DXFQ01000129.1 GCA_019114365.1 Candidatus Parakkermansia intestinigallinarum
CAGCTCGCCTTGCTCACTAACGGCCTCGTGCGCGTGGACCGCTCCGGCATGCAGGGCGTCCGGCAGGCCGGAGCCTTTCCCGGCCGAGCTGTGGGCAACCCACGCTTTAAGGCTTCGCTTGAGGTGTGGCATTCGCTCCTCCACAATTATATGGACGGCTACGCCTCCCAGACGGGCAAAGATCGCACTGAGCCGGAGGCTCTCTGGGGTCTGTGCAAGGAGAGTGAGTTGCTGATACGACAGGCGCAGCAACTCCCCGCCGAGCGAGCCTTGGCTCTCATGCCCTACGCCCCAACCCTTCGCGAGCTGGCCGATGACCTCGTGCGCCTCGTCGGCCAGATCAACAACCGCACCGACCACGAGCTGGAAGGATGGGAGGCGTGCGGATTCACCCGCGCCGAGTTCTCGCTGACGGGCCGCGACGGCTGGGCGCCCCTCGACTCGCTCGACCCTCAGGCCGCTGCCTTGGCCAAAGCCATGGCCTTGGGGAATCCGGCGCTGCTCCGGACGCGCCGACTCAGCCCGCAGGAAGCCTGGGAACTCAGCCTGCTCAACCCCGCCAACAAACTCATCCGCCTCAGTGCCGCTGAATGTGTCACCCTCATGGGTGCGCACCGCAAGTTCAAACTGTCCATGCGCGGCGGCGCCTTCAAGATCGACAGCAGGAGCCGCCACCATGAGCAGCTCTTGTACGACGCCTGCGTCACTGACGCCCGCGGCAACGAGCGTATTCTGCCCGCCGGCGGCACCTACTTTGGTGTTCTGAACCCCTTCAACTGCAACCTCTTCATCCTCGACGACCGCGACCGCGTCCTCGGCGAATCACCGCTCATCCACCGCTTCTCTCACACCGACGAAGCGGCACGCCTCCGCGAGTTCGGCCGCGTCCAGCACTTGCGCGCCCAACAGCTCGCCGGCGCTGAGCTCCTCGCAGCCCCCGACACCGCCGCCATGCAAACCCGACGTGACTACAACAAGCGCATCATTGACGGCGAGCCCTTCGACCCGCTTGGACTCTCCGATGCCGAGACTCTGCAAGCCCCGAGCAAACGGTCTGCAAGGCAGCGGCTAACGAAGTATGTTCCCCTGCCTGAGCCCGAGGGGATGGGCCTGCCTGATTCCTATGATTCAACCTTCTTCAACCCCTAATTACCATGAACAACACTCAACTCAACCATCCCGCCAGAATTTGGCTCAAGGAGTACATCGAGCAGCCGGGCATGACCAAGACCCGCGCCTCCGATGAACTCGGTATCTCGCACAAGGTGCTCAACGCCTTGCTCGAGGGCAACTACGCCGGAAACGCCGACAACCAGCTGGCCAAGCTCGATGAGCAGCGCAAGCGCATCTCCGCCATTGTGCGCGTGGACGGCGTCGATCTTGCCCACATCCCCACGGAGATGATGCAGCGCGTGTGGCGGGCCGCAGACTCCGCCAAGATCGCGCACCTGTGCATGCTGCTCGCGGGTAAGTCGCAAATCGGCAAGACGACGGCCTGCGAGGCATACAAGATGCGTTACCCCGAGACCACAATCTTCTTCAGAATGCCAACGATGCCCACGGTGTCTTCCATGGTGTGCGAACTGCTTGAGGCGGCAGGTCTGCCCAAGGCTCGCACGCTCTCGGAGGGGCTCTCTCTGCTCCGCGAGCACGTTTGCGCCCGCCACCTGATTATTGCAGATGAGGTGCATATCGCCCTCACGAGGCGGCAGGGCGTGGATGCGCTTGACGCACTCCGCGAGATCTTTGACCGCTCCGGTTGCGGGCTCATGTTGGTGCTCACCGACGTGGGAGCGCAGGACGTTGTCAAGGGCACATATGCGGGACGCCTTGCGCAGCTCGAACGCCGCGGGGAATGGGAGATCCTGCCGGAGTGGCCCACAAACCGCGACATTCGCGCGGTGTGGGAGGCGTACGGCCTCCCGGAGCCGGACTCCGATACGCAGAGGCAGATCGGTGCACTGGCTCGCCGTTCCTGCTTCGGGCAGTTCATCCACCGCCTCAAGCTCGCCGCAAGCGTCGCCCAGCAGGAGGCACGTCAACTCACCTGGCCAGACTTCATCGACGCCGCATCCCGCATGGCTCGACGCCCTGAATAATCATGAATGCAAAATCCGTCATGGCTGCTGCCAGCCTCAATGATATCTTTCGGAAGCTGGGCTGGCAATCATACAAGCTCAGTGCGTTTCCGACATCGAATGCCCGGGAAGTCGACATTCAATACCGCAGCTCGAAATACGGCACTCTGCGCTCCGTCACCTGCGATGCAGCCGGCCTGCTGCGCTGGCTCAATCAAAACTTCTCGACATTCGGCGTGCGGCGGCGGCTCCTCGAACTACTCGACCGCAAGGAAGAGCGAGAAACCTCGCAGATGGACACGCCAGAAATCCCCAATCTCTTTTCTTAACCCCACAACAAAGAACATGAAAGCAACATACACAATCAAGTCCGACGCCGCCTTCCTCCGGATGGTCGACGAAGTAGCCCAGATGCAGCCCGTCATCAAGGCCAAAGAATCAGAGCTCGACGCCCGCCTTCAGGCCGTGCGCTCCGAACTTACTCCCGCACTCGCCGATCTCAAGGCGGAATACGACGCGAGAATGTCGGCTCTCAAGTCTTACTTCGCCGACGAGAAGGTTCAGTCTCGACTCATCCTGCCGGGGAAAAAGCACGGAGAAAGCGCCAACGCTACCTTCACCCTGCGCATGGGCAAGCCAAAAATCACAGCCGCCGACGGGATGACGGAGGCCGACGCCGTGGCTCTCCTCTTAAAAGAGGATCGCACCGAGTGGCTGCGTAACCGAGCCCCCGAGCTCAACAAGGCCGCCATCCTGGGCGCCGGTCTCACCGCCGACGAACTACTCGATTATGGTCTTACCCTCATCACGGAGAGCAAGTTCTGCGTCACCCCCAAGGATACAAAACCATGAAACCCCTCTCCAAAAAGCAGCTGGCCGTTCTCGGCCAGCTCTCCACCAAAGCCTACCGGCACCTAGTGTCGGTAGGCTATCCTCTCGAAGCATACGACACATGGCGGCATGAGTTAACAGCCGAGCACTGCAATGGCATCTCCTCCTGGCGCTCCCTTAATCAACTCCACTTCGTGCCCCTTTGCAACGCGCTGCGTGCCATCCTCGGCCTGCCACCGCGTGAAGATCACACACCCAGAACCCGGAAAGAAGCCCTCATCGAAACCATCCGAGACCGCGCTCATCACTGGGAGCTGAACACCGGGTATATCTCGGCGATCACCTCCAAACGATTTGGAGTCATCATCCGGCAGGGGCAGAGCCTGGAATCCGCCCTCATCCGCCTCAATGAGGAAGAACTCCGCCAGCTCATCTACACCTTGGAAGCCCGAGGAAGGGCCAAGACTGCCAAAATCTCCCGCCAATTTAACCTACCCATACCGGCCGAAATCCACAAGTCGGCATCAACCATGCCACCTCCGAGACTCGCCGCATGGCGCGGCGACCGACTTGCCTGACATCCCTTCCGGACCAACATAAGCCACTCCTCAGAGAGTGGCTTTTTTTGTACCCACGTTTCTCATTTATCTGCGGCTTTTGCGGTGCCTGCTTGTATCTTTCCCAAAACCGCCTCTTTAGCTCTAAACGTCACAATCGCTTACTAATCAGGCAATATAACCCATTCTCAAGCTTTCTCACCCCTTCTTCCTCTCATCA
>DXFQ01000130.1 GCA_019114365.1 Candidatus Parakkermansia intestinigallinarum
GCTACAGCCCCACCGCCACGGACGTCGGCATGCTCATCGGCAGCATCGGGCTCTTTCTCGCCCTCTACCTGAGTCTCTCGGCACGCATGCCGGAGGAAAGGCTCGACCCGCTGGACGCCGCCCCGGCCGCGCGCACGCATCAGGGCACGACGGCTCTGCTGGGCGGCGCGGGGGCGCTGGCTCTCCTGCTGTTCTGGAGCAGCCAAACCCAGTGGAGCGACCTTGCCGGCTCGCTCAAGGGTGTGCCGCAGGGGCCGATCTTTCACCTTCCCGGCATGCTGGTCAGCGCCCTGCTCGGCGCGGGACTGGCCTGTGCGATTCACTTCTTCATCATCCTGCGCCGCCATGAATAAAGACCTTTTCATCTTCAACCTCATCATCGCTCTCGCCGCCATTTTCGGCCTCGGCTACCTCATCTGGCAAGTGGACATCGACGTGTTCGGCCTCATGCCCGATGCCGTGCAAGAGAGGGGCAAGCCCGCGGTCTCCGCCCCGCAGCCTCCGCCGATCGGCAGCGTGCCCTTCGGCGACACCGTGTCCACCGAGAGCGGTTCCGTGCTCTTTGCGCGCCACTGCGCCGTCTGCCACGGGCTCGACGGACACGCCCGCAGCTTCATCGCCGAGCAGCCGGGAATGCCCGGTATCGCCGATCTCAGCAGCCTCAAAGACCGCGACGACGAAAGCCTGTTGCTGTCGCTGCGCGAGGGCAAGGGCGGGGCCATGCCGGCCTTCGGGCAGCGGCTCAGCCCGGCGCAAATCAACGCTGTCTTTGCCCATTGCCGAAGCCTCATCCGCGGCGAAAACTCCGCTGAAAGCCCCCAAGAGCCCCCGACCGCCGAAACAGCCGCCGAAACAGCAGACGAAACAGCCGCCGAAACGGCAGACGAAAGGGCCGCCGCCCTTCCCGCCGCCCTCTGAGCCTCTTCGTCGTCCTCCCCTCCGCTCGTCGCCCCCCTCGTTCCCCTCCTCCGCTCGCCTCTTCTGATTATTATCCAACGCCGCGCCGCTTCGCCGCATCTCACCCCTTATCCGAACATGAAACACCGCCTCTTTCTCTTCATCCTTGTCTTTGTGCTCATCCTGGTCAACGCTCTGCTGACCAAGACCATGGATGCCAACCCCTTCGGCCCCGATGCCGCCTTTCTGGGCATCGTCCCTTGGTGGGAGCTTCAGATACCGCTCGGGCTCAGTCTCTTCGCTGCGGCAAGCTTCATGGCGGCTCTCGGCATCGGGGCCATCTTCTGGCTCGCGCTGCTGCCGCTCTGCGGCGCCCGCCGGATTCCGGAGTCCGGTCTGCTCAACCTCGCCCGCTGCAGTGCCTGGTGCGCGTGGCCGCTCGGGGCATGCTGCATCACCAGTCTCGCCGCTTTCTGTTTTCCTTGGCTGCAGCGACCGGACGTCCTCGCCTCGCTCGACGGGCGCAGCTTCCTGATGCTGCAAATGGGCGTGGGACTCATCCTCATGCTGATGCTTCCGGCGCTGCTTGAGCGGCGCTCAGCCGGCCCTAGCCTGCGACTTGCCGCCGTCTTTCTCATAGCCGCGCTCGCGCTGAGCTGCGGCCTGCTCTGGTGGTGGGGGCAGGCTCTGCCCTTCCTCGTCATCGCGATGGCGGGCTCGCTGGCGCTCATTCTTCTGCTGCCGCAACCCGACGGCACGCACAGCCGCCTTGCCGCGCTGCTGGCGCTTTCGACCGCCCTCTGCGTCTATGTCATCGGTTTCGGCAGCATGATGCCGGGCTACGCGCCTCTCGAGGCGGCACCCGCCTTCGGGCAGCATCAAAATGCCGTCGGGGCGGGCATTCTCATCGCGCTCATCCCCCTGTTGCTCACCCGCAACAAGCAGACCATCGCGCTGACGGTTCTGCTGGCGGCCGTCTTCATCGGCTTCTTCATGCTGCTGCCCACGGCTGACGCGGACCTTGCCCCCATGAGCGAGCAGAGTGCAGCCATCCGCTTCTGCGCCGGCATAGCCGCCGGGCTCACCATCGCCCTGTCCCTCTCACCGACGCTGCGCAACAGTCTCATCGGGCTGCGAGTCTGCGCCCTGCTCACCCTCGCGAGCGGCATCGTCTACACCTGGGTCACGCTCTATACGCCCATCGCCGCAGCCGCCGGCATGGATGAAGGCGGGCACCGCATCGGCGTCGGCTGCTACCTCTGCGCCCTGCTTCTCATGCTCGTCCTCGGGCTGACCTACCGCCTGCTCCGCGTTCCCCGCGCCTCGGGGGACGATTCCGGGGACGACGGGAGGAGCAAGGGACACCGGGGGAGCAACGCCGCCGGAGGCAAGGGCGGAGCCGACGCCGATGAGGGCGAGGCCGGCCGCAGCGACGAGGGCAAGGAGCGCTGATTTTCCCGCTGCATCGTCGGCGGCAGCCGCGGGTTTCATGCCCGCCGCGAGGGGGCGTCCGTCGGTGCGACGGCATCGCTGAGCGCGAAAAAAATGTCTGCGATGCCCTTCCGGCCGCAATCTTGGGTTGCAATCGCGGAGCGAATGCGCTAGTATACACTTCGTATCCATTCAGAACCTATGGCAGCTCCGCGACTTAACACAGCTTCTCCCAATCCCTCACCGCGCCGCACCCTCCTCAACTCGGGCACCGTTCCCACGCGCCGCGTCCTCCTGAAGAGCGGCGACGGAAGTATCATTCACCCCAAGACAGCTCCCTCGCCCGAAGCGGCTTCGCCGCAGGCCGAGGCCGCAGCGCCGGCACCCGAGGCCGAGTTCGACCCCGCTCTTTCTGCGGACCAGGGCGCCCCCGCCTCTCCCAGCCCCGAAGAGATCGCCGAGTACGAGCGCCAGCTGGCGGAGTACAACCGCCAAATGGAGGAGTACAACCGCCAAATGGCCGAGTACGAAGCGCAGCAGACCGCTCAGCAAGAGGAAGCCGCCCGCCGGGCCGCTGAAGAAGAGGCAGCCCGCAAGGCCGCCGAGGAAGAGGCCGCTCGCAAAGCTGCCGAGGAAGAGGCAGCGGCGCAAAAGGCCAGAGAAGAGCTCTTCAACGCACGCCGCGAGGCGGAGTTGGCGCAGGCGAAGGCCGCCGCTGCTGCCGCTGCCGCCGCTGCTGCCGAGGCCGCAGCCAGAGCGCAGGAGGCCGAGCTCAAGGCGAAGGCTCTCGCCGTTCAGGTTCCCGACGGCCCCGTCATCAAGCCTGTCCCCACCCACGATCCTGCGGCTCCGCTGTCCAGAGGCGGAAGCGCGGCGCTCCGCCCCGCCGGTCTCGCCAAACCCGCTCCCGCAGCTCTGCCCAAGTCTTCCGTCTCGACGCTCCGCCCCGCCGGCATGGCGAAACCGGCTCCTACGGCTCTTCCCAAATCGTCCGTCAGCACGCTCAAGCCTTCGGGCATGAGCAAACCGGCCCCCGCCGCGCTGCCCAAGACCTCGATTTCAACCCTCAAGCCCGCTGCCGCACAACCTGCGGCCGAAGCGGCTCCGAGCCCCGCGGCCGCGGCTCCCAAGCCGGCGGCGCTCAAACCCTCGACGCTCCGCCCCGCCGCTGCGCCTTCGGCAGCCGCCGCAGCAC
>DXFQ01000131.1 GCA_019114365.1 Candidatus Parakkermansia intestinigallinarum
GTCGGGAGACGGCCCGCCGCTTTGTGTCGCCGCTTTGTGTCGCCGGACGCGCGGGCGGGAGCGCGGGGAAAAAGAGGGTGCACGCCGGTGAGCTGAGGCAGGGTGAAGCGGGGCAGGGCGTTGCGGTACGAAGAAAAGCGGGTTGCCCCGTGAGGCAACCCGCTTGAATCTTGTCTGGTTTTCCGAATATCGGAGCCGTGCGGCTTACATCATGCCGCCCATGCCGCCCATGCCGCCGTCCGGGGCGCCGGCGCCGCAGCTGCAGCCCTTCTTCTCGGGCAGGTCAGCGATGAGGCACTCGGTGGTGAGCATGAGGCCGGCGATGGAGGCTGCATTCTGCAGAGCGGAGCGCGTGACCTTGGTCGGGTCAACAACACCGCTGGTCAGCAGGTCCTCATAGGCGTCGGTGACGACGTTGTAGCCCTGAGTCGGCGATTCGAGGCCCTTGACCTTCTCGACGATGAGAGCGGCTTCGCGGCCGGCGTTCTCGACGAGCTGGCGAAGCGGGGCTTCAACAGCGCGGTAGACGATGGCGGCACCGGTCTTCTCGTCGCCCGTGAGCTCGAGGCCGCAGATGGCCTTCTGGGCGCGGATGAGGGCGACGCCGCCGCCGGGAACGATACCCTCTTCCACCGCAGCGCGGGTGGCGTGCAGGGCGTCGTCGACGCGGTCTTTCTTCTCCTTCATCTCGGTCTCGGTGGCAGCACCAACCTTGATGACGGCCACGCCGCCGGCGAGCTTGGCGAGGCGCTCCTGAAGCTTCTCGCGGTCGTAGTCGCTGGTGGAGTCGGCGATCTGCTTGCGGATCTGGCCGACGCGGGCGGAGATGTCAGCGGACTTGCCGGCACCCTCGATGATGACGGTCGTGTCCTTCGTGACGACGACGCGCTTGGCCATGCCGAGCTGGTCGATGTTGACGCTGTCGAGCTTGAGGCCGAGGTCCTCGGAGATGCACTGGCCGCCGGTGAGGATGGCGATGTCCTGCAGCATGGCCTTGCGGCGGTCGCCGAAGCCCGGAGCCTTGACGGCGCAAGCCTTGAGTGCGCCGCGCAGGCTGTTGACGACGAGGGCAGCCAGAGCTTCGCCTTCGATGTCCTCAGCGATGATGAGGAGGGGCTTGCCGGCCTTGGCGACCTTCTCGAGCACGGGCAGGAGATCCTTGAGGTTGCTGATCTTCTTCTCGAAGATGAGGATGTAGGGGCTTTCGAGGACGGACTCCATGGAGTCGGCGTTGGTCACGAAGTAGGGCGAGAGGTAGCCCTTGTCGAACTGCATGCCCTCGACGACGTCGAGCGAGGTGTCGATGCCCTTGGCTTCCTCGACGGTGATGGTGCCGTCTTTGCCGACTTTGTCCATGGCCTCGGCGATGATGCTGCCGATTTCTGCGTCCCAGTTGGCGGAGACGGTGGCGACCTGCGCGATTTCCTTGGAGGAATCAACGGGCTTGGAGATCTTCTTGAGCTCTTCGACGACGGCGGCGGCGGCCTTGTTGATGCCGCGCTGCAGCGAGATGGGGTTGGCGCCGGCCGTGACGTTGCGGAGACCTTCGCGGTAGATGCTCTCGGCAAGGACGGTGGCGGTGGTGGTGCCGTCGCCGGCGATGTCGTTGGTCTTGCTGGAGACTTCGCGGACGAGCTGGGCACCCATGTTCTCATAGGGGTCTTCGAGCTCGATTTCCTTGGCGACGGTCACGCCGTCCTTGGTGATGTTGGGCGAGCCGAACTTCTTGTCGATGACGACGTTGCGGCCGGCCGGGCCCAGGGTGCACTTCACGGCCTTGGCGATCTTGGTGACGCCGCTCAGCAGGCTCTGACGTGCGGTTTCTTCAAATGAAAGTTGCTTTGCCATAGTGTGATGCTTGTTATGGGTTGGTTAACGGTTGGTTCAGTCGATGATGGCGAGGATGTCGCTCTCGCTCAGAATGGTGTAGGTGGTGCCGTTGACGGTGACTTCGGTGCCGCCGTATTTGGTGATGAGTACCTTGTCGTTGACGGCGACGCTGAAGGGAATGGGCTGGCCATCCTTGTCGCGGCCGCCGGTGCCGATGGCGCGCACGATGGCTTCCTGCGGCTTCTCCTTGGCGGTATCCGGCAGGAAGAGTCCGCCGGCGGTTTTGCTTTCAGCTTCGACGCGCTCCACGAGCACACGCTGTCCGATGGGTTTAATCATGGTCTTATTGATGTGTTTGGTTGATTGAAGATGGTGGGAGTCCCTGTTCGTTGTCAGGGGGGGGGAGCCGGAGCAGGTGTCCTTCCGGGCGCCTGCTCCGGCAATGAGGGGTTATTTGTCGTCATCGACGACTTCGGCGTCGACGACCTTGCCCTTGGCCTTGCGCGGGCCGTTGTCGCTGCCCTCACCGGCAGGCTCGCTGTAGGCGGCGCCTCCCTGCTGAGCGGCGGCTTGCTGGGCAGCCTGATTGAGGTCGCCGAGCATCTTTTCAAGCTCCGACGTGAGGCTCTTGCACTTCTCGACGTCCTTGGCCTCGGCTGCGGCCTTGAGGGCCTTGACCTTCTCCTCGATGGGCTGGGTGATCTGAGCCGGGGCTTTGTCTCCGAGCTCCTTGATCTGGCGCTCAACGTTGTGGGCGAGCGAGTCGGCCTTGTTGATGGCCTCGATGTCCTCGGCCTTGCGGCGATCTTCCTCGGCGTGGGCCTCGGCGTCCTTCTTGGCGCGCTCGATCTCTTCCTTGGAGAGGCCGGACGAGCCCTGGATGGAGATGTTTTGCTCCTTGCCGGTGTTCTTGTCCTTGGCGGTCACCTTCAGGATGCCGTTGGCGCTGTCTCTTATACACATCTCCGAGCCC
>DXFQ01000132.1 GCA_019114365.1 Candidatus Parakkermansia intestinigallinarum
GCCGCATCGGGCGCGGAAGACGCGCGATCCGCCCGGCCGACGCAGCCGGACAGCATGCCGCCGAGTAAGACGCAAACAAGCAGAAAGGAAACTCTCATCGGAAAATACGGGGGGTGAAACACCAATGCTGACCCGGCCGTAACACAGTCTATGATAACAGCCCGCCTGCGTCAAGCCTGAAGAACCGCCTCGCCGAATCTCTGCAAGGCCCCGCCCCTTCGTGCCGCCGCGGGCTCAATGCGTCCCGCCTGAACGCCGCCCAGCTCCCCCGATCGGCGCGCGACATCAGTCGTTCCCCTCGGCAGTCGCCCCGGAAGCATCTCCCGTCAGCGGCGCCCAAGCAGGTGACAGTCCCCGCCGCATCCGCCGCTGCTGTATGAAACTCTGCGAAGGCCACAGATAACGAAAATTGCTCGTGAAGAACTCCGCGTCGGAAGCTCGCCCGCGCACCGCTTCCGCGGGCTCGGGCCGCGCCGCCGCATCGGCGGCGACCACCTTGGCGACGAGCTCCCGCGTCAGCTCGCCGCGGCTCACCAGCAACGCGGCAATCCCCGCCGCATCCGCGTCGAGGCAGGCGCGCAGCAGCTCTTCGCGGGCGCACGAGCTCCGGGACATCGGGAAGAGCGTGTCGCTCACCAGCTCCTGCGGAAGCGGCTCCGCGCCGGGAAGCAGCGCTACGGGTGCCGCCGCCTCCCGCAGCTGCGCCTCGAAAGCCTCGAGCGAGAACGGCAGCTGCTCAAAGAGCCGCTCCGCGAGCTCGAGGTTCTCCCGGCCGAGAATCCCCGCCCTCAAAACACCGAACATCAGCAACTCGCGGCAATCCCCCTCTCGCGCGCTGTCGACGAGAAAACGCTCCAACTGCGGCCGCAGCTCGGGGCAAAGCGCATAGCGGCAGAGCAGCGGCAGCAGCACCCTGTCCAGCTCCCCGAGCAAGCCGCGAGACACGCTCGCGGCGCCCGCATCGCGCTGCCTGAGGCGCTGAAACTCCGCCAGCGCCTGCCGATAATCCTCCTCCGTCACCGTCCCCTCCATCAAGGCTCCGATTTTGTCGGCGCGGCGCGGATCCCGACTATTGTGAAGAGCCGTGCGCTTGAGCAGAGCGTCGTCGGCAGCCTCCTCCGAAGTCGGGGCAAAGAGATCCTCCGATTCGAGCAGGCGGCGCAACTCATCGGAGTCGAAATAATCACGTCGGCGCACCGTTTCAACCGCAGTGTCAAACTTCTGCATCCAAGGGCACTCCAGCATCAGCTGCTCCTTCTCATCGGGCGAGAGCCCGGGCAGACCCTGCACCTTCGCCTCGGCGAACATCTGCCGGCGCCCCTCGAGAAGCGCGCGCATCCGAGGCAGAGACGGCCGCACGCTATCCCCCTGCGACAGGCCGTCGAGCAGATCAATCAGCTCGACCGTCGCCGGAATCATGCGCCGGCAGACCGGCACGTACTGCTTGGCCGCCTCGGAGAGCACCGCCCGCGGCATCGGCGTCCCGAGACGCCTCAAGGCTCGGCGCATCTTCTTCGAGCCGAAGGCCCCGTAGCCCACCAAGCGAGCTTCGGCATCCTTCATATCCAGCAGCTTGGAATGGCATGCATCCGCCGTCGGCTTCAGCCGCTCGATGAGCTCCGGGGGCAGCCGGTGCAGCGGTCGAGCCCGGCGCGTCTCGCGCTGAATGCGGAGCAAAAGCTTGCCGAGCTGCGCTGCGGCCGCCTCGGCATCCTCGTAGCTGCGGATGGACGCGAGCAGAGCCGTCGCCTCGTCCAGCATCGGGATGAGGCGCTGCATATCCTCCGGATAGGGACGAACCCGCTGCTCGATGTCATCGGCAGAGTTTTGTGTCGGGGCAGCGGAGGGGGAAGGGGCGGTAGTGTCAGCGCCGTCGGCAGGGACCGCAGTTGAGACGCAGGGCATGGCGAGCGCGGCGAGAGTCGAGAGGAGCAAGGAACTCATGGCGAGGAAGATGATAGGGTGTTGCCGGGCGACTGAGGCTGAATCGCAGAGCAAAGCTTGCAGCTGCCCCGTCCCCGCAGAATAGCAGAGCGACCTTTTGGTGTCAATCGGAAAAACACTTTTTAACAGGGCGGAAACGGCCGACTTGACAGCGTTCTGCCGCTGTGCTATAAGGCAGAGTCGTCATACGGATCCCGAACACCTAAGCTCTATCAACAAGATGATGAATGCCTCCCAACCGAATGCCGCCGACTCGGAGAAGCCGCTTGTCTACGACGAGGAGCAGGAAGCCAACGTCAGTGAGCACATCGAGAGTTATTTCGGTGAGTCTCAGCTCGTTTTACATGAATCGACCGGCACGTGGGTGCATGTCGATGTGCACATTATTTCGCCCACGCCCGGCTGCAACATGTATACGCTGGTCACGCAGGGGATGGGAGCTCGTCCTTTTGCGGATGAGGAGGGGCAGCCGCTCCGCTGTGAGCTGGTGCTCAATTTGCCACCGGACTGGGTGAGCGATCCGGAGGATTGGAACAGGCCGGATCGCCGCTGGCCCGTTGCTCTGATGACGCGCCTGGCTCGCTTCCCCTTTGTGACGGGAGAGCCGATCAGCATCGGGCATAGTTTTGATTTCGCGGATGATCTGAGGGAGTCGGGTAACATGAATTTTGCGGGTGTTGTGCTGCTGCCGCCGGGCGCCGCGCCGGAGGGTGCGGAGCACTGCTCGCTGGAGCTTCTGCCGAGCGAGGGGGAAGAGGAGTATGTGCGGTTTTTCCAGCTGATGCCCCTTTTCGCGGAGGAGCTCCGTCTGCTGCTTGATCAGGGCATTGCGGCGCTGCTGGATCGCTGCACCTTTGAGATGATGGCGATTGCCGACCCGAACCGCCTGAACGCTGTGGCGGATGCCGCGCTCATCGACGAAGAGAAGGAACACGAAGAGGCGCTCAGCGGCTGCCGCACGCTGACGGATTTCGTCAGCTATTGCGTGGAGCACGATCTGATCCGCTCCGGCTTCACGGCCCGCCATGCGGAGGCTGACTGGGCGCTGCGCACGGCTGTGGAGGAGGAGCTGCGCGACGAGGGCATGGAGGAGGCTCCGGTCGGGCTGCTGAAGGTGCTCGACGGCCCCTTGCAGTGCTGGGCGACGCAGGCCGTGTTGGAAGGGGCTGCGGTGGTCGCGGTCTATCGCGATGCAGTGCCGCCGATCAACAGCGGTTGGGACAGCGGATTGAACTTCCTGAGTGCCGAGGATCTCCTCGATGAGGATGAGGAGGATGTTGACGCCGATGAGGCAGAGGACGAGGAAGCGGTCGAGAACGAGGAGGAGGTCGATGATGAGGCTGAGGCTGGGGACGATGATGAGGCTGAGGACGATGATGCGGCTGAGGACGACGCTTACGGCGAAGGGACGCGGCTGAGGCTGACGAACTTGCCCCGCATCGTTACGGTGAATCCGCAACTACTCGACATACTGGACATCGAGCCGGGTGAGCGCTACGTCCTCGGCGACGACGGGGCTTTTCACCTGCAGGAGGAGGACGACGATGCGCTGCTGACGGGACTTTGATTCCGGCCGCGAGCAGCAGCTCGACGACTTCCGTACGGCCGTTGGCCGCAGCCGCATGCTGCGGACGCCGGGGGAAGCGAGACGCGGCGCTCAGGAGTGCTCCTCCAGAGAGCGCAGCGCCTCACGAGCCGGCTCATGGCCGGCTCGTGAGGCTTGGCGGAACCACTTCACGGCTTCCCGTCGCGAGTGCTCGACACCCCGGCCTTCCATGTAGCAGCAGCCCAGTTCATATTGCGCCTCCGCATGGGATTCCTCAGCCGCCCGGCGGAACCACGCCGCGGCCTCGCGCTGCGATGCGGCAACTCCGACTCCGTCGCGATAACAGCATCCCAGCTCATAGGCCGCAGGACCCATCCAATTACCCTTTTCATAGGCCTTGCGATACCATGGAATCGCATCGCGCGCGGATTTGCCCTTCACCCATCCCATACGGTAGCTATGAGCCAAGCGATAGATGTATTGAGTGTCGCCCTCCAGGGTCTCCTGAAGCCACCATCTGGCCGCATCATTGGCATCCTGACCGCGCGTGAAACCCTCCTCCCAGAACTGCCAGTTGATGCGATTCTTTTCCTCAATCCTCTTGCCGACGCGTTCAAAGTAATAGTCCATTTCCGCCGGCGATAAATAAACCATTCTGCCGGCGATCTCTTCCTGTTCTTTCCCATCGGGCGAGGTCTCGTACAACGCAAGGTATTGCATCACATCTAAGGAGGGGAAAATGCCGATGGGAAGCATCTTGTCAACTTCGAAGCTGTAGGGCTCGTCAAGCTTCAAACGATCAAACAGAGCTTGCTTTCTCCCGGGGCGAATCTTCAGCCAGCTCTCTCTTTTGCCCCAACCCGGTGCGTCCGGGTCTGCGATGCGGGCATTCGGGTGTCTTTCCAGAAGCTGTTCCAGCGACAAAGGGTCGTAGAGCCCCAAACCACTTCCCTCGTAGAGGTACGGTGAGCAGTGCGGCGGAGGCATTACCATATCCGCCTGCTCGCAGGAGCAGCACAGCAAAGAGGCACCCAGCAGGGCTATCCAAGATTGATGTCCTTGTTTCATCTCGCGACTCCTTTCTGTGCGGGGGTACTTGGTGCTTCTTTTACCGTCGTTTCATCCTCAAAGGGCAAAGGCTTGAGCGATCGGTATCGAGTGCAGAAACTTTTGTCTGGGAGTTGCTTCTCGGCCTCCTGCAGATTGCCTATATTGTAAAAGGCGCCGACCATGCGATGAAAATCGGGGTGCCACAGCCGTACCAGCATCACGTAGCGGTTGGATCTCGTCTCTGTTTCTCCCGTCAGCACGAGCTTGAACTCTTTGGCTCCGACGACGTAGAGCTCCGTCCCGACCGGCAGAGTGTAGGCTCGGCAAAAACGCGAATCCTCGTTCAGGATAGGCTCGGGAATCCGCATCGACATGTCCAGCAACTGGTGCCAGTCCGCATCATAATTTCCCCGATACGTCACGAGCCTCATCGGGTGTGTCAGGCGCACCCACTTGCCGCTGTACGGCGTGCTTAAGTCGCGCGAGGATATGTCATACCGTTCTTCGGAATATGCGAACTGACCGGAATATGAGAACTGATGCTTCATCCATGTCTCCTCCCACCCGGGATCCGGATACTTGGGCGAGCAGCAGCTCAACAGCAAGGCTGCAAACAGAAATCTGCGTATCATGGGGCTGTGTCTTTCCGTCATGGGACTGTGTCTTTCGCGCGGCGAGGGCAGAGGCGTGCGCTCTGCCCTTGTGGCGAGGCTATCACGCAAGGCCTGCGGCGTCAAGCTCAAACGAGCTCGCCCGTGCTCGGTTGTTCCGCCGCGGTGGTGCCGATGCTGCCGGTTCAGTCGGTCGCGCCGTGCGAGCAGCTCGCGCACGCGCGCGGTATCACCGTCGAGTACGGCTCACCGCAAGGCTTTGTGCGGCGGGGTCGCGTCCGCGGC
>DXFQ01000133.1 GCA_019114365.1 Candidatus Parakkermansia intestinigallinarum
GAGCGAGACGCTGCCGCCTCTGCGCAAGCCTGAATGGGGCCGACTGTCAAAGCCGACAAGACCGCCCCGCCACCCCGCCTGAATCCCACAAAGCACCCCGCGCCCTTCGACACCTTCCCTCCTTCCCCCACCTTTCGACATGAAACGCGACTGGACCCCCATCAAGCAGTACGAGGAAATCCTCTTCGAGCAATACGGCGGCATCGCCCGCATCACCATCAACCGCGAACGCTACCGCAACGCCTTCACCCCCCTGACAACGGCAGAAATGAGCGACGCCCTGCGCCTCGCGCGGGAAATGGCCTCCGTGCGCGTCGTCGTCCTCACCGGCGCCGGCGACGTCGCCTTCTGCTCCGGCGGCGACATGCACGTCAAGGGCCGCGGCGGCTACCTCGACCGCGACGGCGTGCCGCGCCTCTCCGTGCTCGACGTGCAGAAACAGATCCGCTCCCTGCCCAAACCCGTCATCGCCGCCGTCAACGGCTTCGCCATCGGCGGCGGGCACGTTCTGCATGTCGTCTGCGACCTGAGCATCGCCTCCCAAAACGCCGTCTTCGGGCAAACCGGACCGCGCGTCGGCAGCTTCGATGCCGGCTTCGGCTCCTCCTACATGGCGCGCTGCATCGGGCAGAAAAAAACGCGAGAAATATGGTTCCTCTGCCGCAAGTACAGCGCACAGGAAGCCCTCGACATGGGCCTCGTCAACAAAGTCGTCCCCCTCGAGCAGCTGGAGGACGAATACGTGCAGTGGGCCGAAGAAATCATGCAGCTCTCCCCCATCGCCCTGCGCCTCATCAAAGCCGGCCTCAACGCCGAGCTCGACGGCCAGGCCGGCATTCAGGAGCTGGCCGGCGACGCCACCATGCTCTACTACTTCTGCGACGAAGCGCATGAGGGCTCCCGCGCCTTCCTCGAGAAGAGACCGCCGGACTTCTCCTCCTACCCGAACCTGCCCTGAGCCCATCCCCCTCACCCGCTCTCGCCCGCAACTCTCTTGCTCGCAACCGAGATATCCAAGGCAGCCGCCGCCGAAAGCGCCCTGCGTGAATCCCTCAGCCACCTGCCGCCCTTCCGGCTGCAGGCTGAGAAGCGCTTGCTGCACTTCCGCCGCCCCGCCCGAACCTCGCGCGGAGAGCTCATCGAGCGCCCCGTCATCCTCATCCGCGCGCAGAGCGGGGAGCGCGAGAGCCTCGGCGAATGCAGCCTCATGCCCGGCCTCTCCCCCGAAGCCGACACACTTGACGACGCCAAGCTCGAAGCCGCCCTGCGCACCGTAGAAGCACAGCAAGCCCTCCGGCCGGAGCAATTCAGCAGCACCCCCGCCCTCCGCTTCGGCATCGAAGGCGCCCTGCTGGGCCTTCTCAGCCCCACTGCTGCCCTCTGGGACACCCCCTTCACGCGCCAAGAGCAAGACATCGACATCCATCACCTCATCTGGATGGATAAGGCCCCCGCCATGCTCGCCGCCATGCGCGAGGGCGCGCGGGCGGGAGCGCGCTGCCTCAAACTCAAAATCGGCGCCCTGCCTCTCGCTGACGAGCTGGCCATGCTGCGGGATATCCGCGCCGAGTTCACCGACATCGAGATTCGCGTCGACGCCAACGGAGCCTTCAGCCCGGCGGCCGCCCTGCCCGTGCTGCACGAGCTCGCCGCCATCGGCGTTGCCTGCATCGAGCAACCCATCGCCCCCGGCCGTCGGCAGGACATGTCCGCCCTCTGCCGCTGCTCGCCCCTGCCCATCGCCCTCGACGAAGAGCTCATCGCCGCGACCACCCGGCCCGAGCGCGAACAACTGCTCGACCTCATCCACCCTCAGGCCCTCGTCATCAAACCCTCGCTGCACGGCGGCCTGAGCGGAGCCGCGCAGTGGGCGCGCCTCGCGGACGAGCGCGGCATCTCATGGTGGATCAACTCGGCCCTCGAGAGCCACATCGGCCACAGCCTCCTGACGCAATGGTGCGGACTGACCGCCCCCGAGCGCCTCCACGGCCTCGGAACCGGCAAACTCTTCACCGACGACACCCTCCGCGACATCGAGCTTCGCGGGCACCGCCTGCACTGGAAAATTTATACTGGAAAACCCCGCGCGTCTGTGGTATAGAAAACGCGGGGACACCAAGCAACCCATCCCCCGACACGATGAAGAAACTCTGCCTCCTCGTTCTCCTCACGAGCCTCGCCTGCCTCAACCCCGCCCTTGCCGAGTTTGACGATCAGGCTCCGGCCGACGCCCGCGTCGGCAACTGCGACCTCATGGCCTCCACGACCCTGCGTGCCGTCTACGTCGGCCCCGTCGACATCGACGGCCGCCACTACTACCGCTTCACCGTCTCAACCACCCTGGCCTACAAAGCATACAACCGCTATGCCAACAGGCCCCTGCGCTACGGTCAGACCCTCGATATCGACGCCGACTCCGGTCGCCCGGGGCAGCCCGGCAGCGTGTTGAACGTCATCGCCTCCATGCAACCCGGCGAAGAAGCCGTCATGCTCATCGACCACGTCTTCCTCTTCGTCGATGACTACTACGGCAACCAAATCGTCTGCACGCGCATTGCCCCGATTCGCCCGGGAGCTGCGGCAACGGGCGCACAGCCTCCCTCGTCCGCCGGGCTGCCCTCCACCTCCGGGCTGCCGGAGACAGAGACACCCGGCCTGCCCTCCGTCGGCGGGAAAACGCCCGATGATCGGAGCGACCGCACGCCCTCCCTTCCCGCACCGTCCGGCGGTGATGACACCATCATCGAAACCGGGAATCCGCAACCGATTGACCCCGATCGCCCGCTGCTCCCCGAAGGCGACGGCTTTTGATTGCGCCTCACGTCCCCTCCCGCCTCCTTCCCTCTCGGTATCATGTTCAGCGCCTCCGCCCGACACCTGACCTCCCTCGTCGCGCTCAGCCTCATCGGCTCGGCTCCGCTCGCCGCCCAGCAACCGGCCTACCCCGCGCCGCTCCCGTCGGCCGTGCAGCAGGTCGGCAACTGCGACCTGCTGGCCTCCGACACCGTCCGAGCCGTCTTTCTGGACATCACCTCGACCGACCGCGGCGACTACGTCGCCCGCTTTGAGATCGTCGAAGCACTCGCCCATGAACCGATAAGCCCCCACGCCAAGCTCAACGCCATGCAGGTCGGCGAAACCTTCAGCATCCTGCTGCGAAACGACGTTCCCGGCCAGCCCGCGAGCATCATGCAGGGCTTGGTGGCTCTTCGCCCCGGGCAGCTGGCCGTCATGAGGCTCGACCGCCTCTTCATGCTCGACCCGTCCGACTACGGCGAGCGCCTCGTCTGCGCGCGCTTCCGGCCGCTGAACAGCTCGGCCAACCAACCGGCCGCCGGATCCGAAGGCGGGTCTCAGGCAACGGCGACGCCGAACTCCGTCTTCAAACAAAACACCAGCACCATCAAATACGAAGTGGCCGACGACGGCAGCATCCGCGAGAAACAGTACATCAACGGCGAAGAAATCCCCCCGCCCGAGCTCTACCACGTTGATCCCGCTGAGGAGAGCCGCGAATCCGACACCGGGAGCAGCAGCTCCGATGCCCTGCCCGCGAACATCCTGCCCGAGGACGAAAGCGACGTCGAGCCGACGACACCGACGCGCCTTCAAACCCGCCGCCTCACCCCCTCGGCCGGCGGCAACCCCGTCAGCATCAGCGGCAGCCGCGCCAAACCCTGAAACCGAGCGCTGCGGAGGCGCAAAACTTGCATTTCTCCCCCTCCGTTCGGCCTTTTTTTCTGGATTGCCACCGCAGAGCGTGGTAAAATACCCCTATGGTAAGAATTCTCGCAGCGACAGATTTCTCTGACGAAGGCAAACCCGTACTCGACTTCACGGCCAATCTGGTAAGGCAGTGCGGCGGCAAGATGTACCTTCTCCACGCCGTAGAGCCCTGCATGATAGACGCCGCCGGCAGCATCCCCTCCGGCGACCTGCTCGGGGGCTTCTCTGCCGTCTCCATGCCCGACGTGTCCGACTGCAACACGGTGCTTGAGATGGCCGACAAGCGCGCCAAGAAGATGGCGGAAGACATCGGCCGGCAGTGGGACATCCCGATCTACGGCAAGGCGGAAGAAGCCGATGACATCGTGGAGTGCGTGCACGACTTCTGCGAGAGACACCACATCGACGTGCTGGTGATCGGCAACCGTCACCATTCCCTGCTCACCTCCATTTTGCTCGGCAACACCGCTGAAAAACTCGTCCGCGCCGCCAAGATTCCCGTCACCGTCGTTCCCTGCGGCTCGAAAGCCAAACAGGTCTGATGATGAAGGTCTTGTTCGTGGGAGACGTCGTGGGAGAGCCCGGGAGGCTCACCCTCTATCGGGCCTTGCCGGAGCTCAAATCGGAATACAGCATCGACGCCGTCGTCGTCAACGGAGAAAATGCGGCAGGCGGGCGCGGCATCACGCCTGCCATCGCGCACGATTTCTTCATCAACGGCGTCGATGTCATTACACTGGGGGATCACGTATGGGACCAAGCGGAACTGGCCGCGCGAATCGACGAACTGCCCACCGTCCTGCGCCCCTACAACCACCAAAGCAACACCCCGGGCTGCGGGAGCTGCGTGATTGCCACCCCCGCGGGAAGCTTGGGTGTGCTCTGCCTTCAAGGGCGCACCTTTATGAAGACGGGAGTTGAAAACCCCTTTTCGTGTGCTGAATCCGCGGTGGAGTCCCTGCGCCTGACGTCCGGAGCGCAGGCCATTGTCGTTGACTTTCACGCCGAAACAACGAGCGAGAAAATCGCCATGGGCCGCTTCCTCGACGGGAAAGTTTCCGCCGTCCTCGGCACACACACGCACGTGCAAACCAACGACGCCTGCCTTCTGCCGGGCGGCACGGCCTACCTGACCGATGCGGGCATGTGCGGGCCGCTGGACAGCGTCATTGGCCGCAGCGTCGAGCCCGTCGTCAACAGCTTCGTCACCTGCATGCCGAGAAAATTCCCCGTCGCGAGCTGGCCGACCCGCCTGAGCGGAGCCGTCATCAGCATCGACGAAACAACGGGGAAAGCCCTTGAGATCACCCCCCTCAACCGCATTTACGAAAAATGACGGACCGCGAGAGATTCGGCGGCATCGCCCGCCTCTACAGCGAAGAAGGCGCCGACAAAATCGCGCACTCACGCGCCGCCGTCGTCGGCATCGGCGGCGTCGGCTCCTGGGCTGCGGAAGCGCTGGCCCGCAGCGGCGTGGGCACCATCATCCTGCTCGATCTCGATGACATCTGCCTGACCAACACCAACCGCCAAATCCACGCTCTGGAAGGTCAGTACGGGCGCCCGAAAGTCGACGTCATGGCCGAGCGCCTTCGCCTCATCAACCCCGCCGTCCGCACGATACCCATCCAAGCCTTCTACACCCCCGGGCACCCCGAACGGCTTTTCGACGAGAAGCCCGACGTCGTCATCGACGCCATCGACTCGATGAAATCGAAGTGTCACCTCATCGCCGAATGCCGGACGCGCGGCGTGCCCATCGTCACCTGCGGCGGCGCCGGCGGGCGCATTGATCCGTCCCGAATCGCCGTCGCCGACCTCGCCCGCACCTGCGGAGACAACATGCTCTCCCAACTGCGAAAAATCCTCAGGCAGCAATATGACTTTCCCCTCTACGACCGCTGCCCCGAAATCGGCATTCCCTGCGTCTACTCGAGCGAAAAACCCCGCTTCGCCCGCTGCGACGGCAGCGTCAGCCTCGAGCGTGAAGCAGGCCACGTCGGCCGCATCAGCTGCCATGCCGGCTTCGGATCCGCCGCGCACATCACCGGAAGCTTCGGCCTGATGATGGCCGGCCTCGCCCTCAACATCCTCTGCCCCGACTCCCTGAGCAGCTCGGCCTGCAGCACCTGCTCACCCAAGCCCTGACAGAGCCCTCCCCCGCACCTCTCGCACCCCGTCCCCCTCCATTCCCCCTCGGCATGAACCCCAACGGCAAGGACAGAACAGCCCGCCCGAACAAGCACACCGCCCGCAGCGAAAGCCGCTTTGAGAAAACGCCCACGCGCACCGTCGTCAAATCGCTCGACGAAGGCGCCTTGGCAGACATCCTCAGCCGACAACCGCAGGGGCTCTACCTCGTGCTCGACTGCATCCAAGACCCGCACAACCTCGGCGCCATCCTCCGCACCGCAGACGGAGCCGGAGTCGCCGCCGTCATTGCGCCCAAAGACAAATCCGTCGGCATCACCGAGACCGTCCTGCGCGTCTCCGTCGGCGCGGCGGAAAAAGTCCCCTTCGTGCAAGTCACCAACCTCGCCCGCACCATGAAAGCCCTCAAAGAAGCAGGGCTCTGGTTCGTCGGCACATCCGACCACGGCGACCGCTCACTCTACGAGACCGACCTGCGCGGCGGCATCGCCATCGTCATGGGAGCGGAGGGTGACGGCATGCGGCGGCTCACGGAAGAGAACTGCGACTTCCTCGTCCGCATCCCCATGCACGGCAGCGTGCCCTGCCTCAACGTCTCCGTCGCCACCGGCGTCTGCCTCTACGAAGCCCTCCGGCAGCGCGAGAGCGCCGGCGAACACGACGCATCGTGAGCAATCAGACACCAGAACCCGGCAGCGACGCCATCATCACCCCGGACGTCCCGCCCGGGGCGCTGCTGCGCTTCATCTCGGATCTGCATCTCGGCCACGAGCGCAGCGAAGTGAAATCCGTAGCCGCCTTGGCTCCGATCATCAGCGGGGCGGACGTCCTCGTCGTCGCCGGAGACTTGGCCGAAACGCGGAATTGCCCTTGGCGGCAACGAGCCCTCGAACTCAGGGAAGACTTTCGCGCCCTCTGCGCCCGCATGGGCGTCCGGCTCATCGAACTCTCCGGCAACCACGACCCCGACGTACGCCCCCTGCTTGCCCGCTTCTACGGCGGCGAAGTCGTCGCCATGCACGGCCACGCCCTCTTCAAAGAAGTCGCCCCGTGGAGCTGGGAATACCTCCGCAACCGCGACGCCTGTCGCCGCCTCATCGCTCAATACCCCAAGCTCGAAAGCGACCTCACCGAGCGCCTCGAACTCTCGAGAGCCGTCAGCCTCGCCACCACACCCATCATGCGGCGCGACGGCATACGCAACCGCTGGCTGCGCGGCTTCATGCACTGCTTCTGGCCCCCGTTGCGCCCTTGGAACATCATTCGGGCATGGACAACCTGCGGCAAAAGAGCTCGCGAATTTGCCGAGCGCTTCCTGCCCGACTGCCGCATCCTCATCACGGGGCACTTTCACCGCTCCGGTCACTGGAACTACGGCCGGCTCAACATATATAACACCGGAGCCTGTTTTCGGCATGCCCGCCCCTATCTCGTCGATGTGAGAAACGGCCGCGTCATCAGCTACCGACGCGCCACTCAGTAATGACGCAAAATTAAGCCTCAAAGTCATTTTTCACCTTGCGCAGGCGACGGGAGTATGCTAAATTTCCCCTGCAGTTAACCTTAATCTCTCTGACTTATGAACAAAACACAACTGATCGACCTCATCCAGCAGGAGCTCGGTGAAGATGCCACCAAGAAGTGCGCGGCTGATGCCCTCAACGCCACCCTCAAGGCTATCACCAAGGCCGTTGCCACGGAGAAAGTCCAGCTCGTCGGCTTCGGCACCTTTGAGACCAAGACGCGCCCCGCTCGCACCGGCCTCAACCCCCGCACGAAGGAGCCTGTGCAGATTCCCGCCTGCAAATACGTCTCCTTCAAGCCCTCTTCCTCCCTCAAGAGCGAAGCCTGAGCGAAGACATCTTCTCCAAGACCTCAAAAGCAGCGCCCCCCTCAATCGGCGGGCGCTGCTTTTTTATGGCCGGACGCCTCGTCCGAGCCGAACCTATCTTGCGCGCCTCCCCCCCATCCGCTCCTGCCCGCAAGCAAGACAGGAGTGCAGCCGTCGCTAAAACTCCCCGCAGGAATCACCCCCGGGAGTCTGCCCGCACGCCGACATCCGCAAATTGAAAGCTCGATGCCCCCCCAAGCACGAGCAACAATCAAAACGCCCCCGGCTCATTCGAGAGCCGGGGGCGCAGATGAATAAACGCAGGAAGCGCAGCCTTACTTGCGCAACTGCTCGCGCGTGGGCTTGAGAACCGCCACCGGCACCTGAACCTCAGGCAAGCCCTTCGCCTTAATCGTCACCGTCGCCGTGCCGCTCTTGCCGCGATCACCGCGCACCACGGCCACAATGCGGCCGTTGAAGAATCTCTGGTCGGTATCCTGCATGCAGGTCTGGTCAACCGGATTGCCGTTGCAGAAGCCCACCAGATCCGCCGGCCCCTCAATCGAGAAGCTCACCTTGCGGGAATCCGTCGGCACAACGTTGCCCTTGGCATCGACGAGAGCCAGCTCGATGAAGGCCAGATCGCGTGCATCACCGGCAATCTTGCTGCGATCAACCGCCGCCTGAACCTTCACGGCCTTGCCCGTCGTCACGCGCGTCGCCGTCGCCCAGGGCTTGCCGTCCTTCTTGACGACAACCTTGAGCTCACCGGGCTCGTAGACCACATCCTCCCAAGAGAAGCGGTGACCGTTCTTGGAGATCTTCATGCCCGCCTGGCCGAAGGTCCCGCCCTCGCCCTTCTTGCGCACGCCCTGACTCTTGCCGTTGAGGAAGAGCTCCGCCTCATCGCCGGAAGAGAACACCATCACCGGCGTCTTCTTGCCCACGCGATCCGGCCAGTTCCAATGCGGCAGAATGTGCGCCTGCTTCACCTCCGGAGCCCAGCGGCTCTGGTAGAGGTAATAGGTATCCTTCGGGAAGCCGGCCAAGTCGATAATACCGAAGTACGAACTGCGGCTCGGAGCCTTGTTGCCCATCGCCTTGAGCTCGGCCATAGCCTTGGCTTTCTCCTCCTCGGAGGCCCCTTGGAAATTGCCGATGTTCGAAGCATCCTGGTTGTAAGGCGTCGGCTCACCGATGTAGTCAAAACCCGTCCAGACGTACTCACCGGCCACATTCGGATTCTGATCATGCGAAGTGAACTCGGCGTCCGGGCAATAAGCCCAGCCCGGAGCGTAGAGACCGTAGGCGCTCACCTGGAAAAGACTCGCGCCCGAGCCGATCTTCCAGAAGTTCTGCGGCTCCGGGAAGAAATAGGTGTCTCGCGTCGCCACGCAAGAGGCCGTCTCCGAACCGTAAATCGGCTGATTCGGGCGCTTGTTGATGAACTCCTTGTAGTTGGCCGGCTTGTAGTTGTAGCCGAACACATCGAGCGTCTCACCGAAGCCGTTGTAGGCGCCGTTGTAGGCATTCACGCCGACGGTATAGGGGCGCGTCACGTCATACTTGCGGAACTCGGCACGCAAATCGCGCGAAATACCGGCACCGTCCGGCGACGTAATCTCCGTAATCTCATTGCCGCCGCTCCAAGCAATAATGCAGGGGTGGTTGCGATCGCGCATCACGAAATTGCGCACATCCTTCTTCCACCACTTCGGCCAGAAGACGTGATAACCATTCACCTTGTCGTACTTCTGATGCTTCCAGATATCGAAGAGCTCGTCGATGACAAGAATGCCGTGCTTGTCGCAGAGATCGAGCACCTCGGGCGCGGGCGGGTTGTGCGTCATGCGGATCGAATTGCAGCCCATCGCCTTGAGCTTCTCAATCTTGCGCTCGTAAGCACGCTCGTGGAAAGCCGCCCCCAGCGGCCCCAAGTCGTGGTGCTCGCAGACACCGTTGAGCTGCACTCTCTTACCGTTGAGGAAGAAGCCCTCGGGGCGCCACTCGATATGGCGAATGCCGAAGCTCGTGTCCTTCGTGTCGATCGTCTCACCGTCGCGCGAAACAACCGTCTTGACACTGTAGAGATCGGGACTCTCACAGCTCCAGAGCTTCGGATTGCTGACCGTCACCTCCTGCTCCACCTCGCGAGACTCGCCGGCCGCCAGCTCAACCGTCACCGGCTCGGAGCTCAGCTTGCCGATACTCTGCTGCACCGTCACCTTGGCCGGCTTCGAGCTCGTGTTGTCAACCGTCGTCTTAATCAGCACCTTGGCGGCATCAGCGGAAACCTCAGGAGTCGTCACATAAACACCCCAGTGACCGATGTGGACGGGATCCGTCTTCTCCAGCCACACGTGGCGATAAATACCCGCACCCGGGTACCAGCGCGTCGAGAGCGGCTTATTACTCGCCTCAACCGCCACGAGATTCTCACCCGCCTTGAGGAAGGGGGTGATATCAACCCGGAACGACGCATAGCCGTAGGCCCACTCACCGGCCAGCTTGCCGTTGACGTACACCTTCGGGCAGGCCATCACACCGTCGAAATCGAGATAATAGCGCACCTTGTCGGCATCAAAATCGGCAGGCACCTCAAAGGTCTTGCGATACCAGCCGTAGCCGTTCCAAGGCAGCTTGCCGGTCTCATTGGGCTCATCCTTGAGGAAGGGGCTCTCAATGGCCCAGTCGTGCGGCAGCTGCACCTTCTTGAAACCCTTGGCCACATAGTCCGGACTGGCGGGAGAAAGCGAGCGAGCAGCCGCCTTAGGCTTGATCACCTTGCCGTCGGCATCCCTGAGCACCACCTCGCGAATACTCGCCCAAGCCTGCTGCGTCGTACCGTTCACCTTAATCTGAACCTCGGAAAGCTTCTTGCCGCCGAGATCGACAACGCACTTCGCAGACTTCACCTCACCGAGCGACTTAGTGAACATCTTACCCGCGGAGGTCATGCAGGTAATAACCGGCTCCTTAACGCGGTCATTCTCCCAGAAAATCTCAAGCGACTTAACACGCGCATCGTCGAGGCGAATGAGCAGCATGTGACCCGGATTCTTGTCTGCAGCGCACCAGCGCGTATCCATCTTGCCGTCGATGGCGTGAGCGGCCGGATTATTCGGCTGGGCACTGTCCGCGGCAACGGGCGTACCGGCTTCGGTCGGATCAAACTTCCCGAAGTACTTGAATTGCCAGTCAAAGTCGAAAGTCCGGCGGTCGCCGGCATAGGCCGTGGCCATACCCAGCGCAATCAGAGTGAGGAGGTATTTGGAGTTCATGTGGGTTCTGGATGGTGGGGTTCTGCAACCCCGTTCCGGACTACTCTAGCGGAATTGGCGGCGCAAGGCAAGAGAAAAACGTGACACCGTTCACATTGCGGACCCGCGCCGCTTCGCGGCACAGACAGCCCCTCCCGATGGAGCTGACTTCCGGCCTCTCGCACGGAGCGCCCCGACGCAGATGCGCTGGGGCGGCATCGGCGAACAGCAGATGCGAAAGCGCCTCGGAATCGGAGCGCGCTTCTTCGACTTTTTCGGATTTTGTCAAAGGGATGAAAGAGTCGACGACTCCGGAGCGCAATAACTTCGTCATAGACGCGGGCGCCGTGTCGTCTTCGCGCGAAATCGAGACAAGCAGCCCGCGATCACGGAAAACGAAGCTGACACACTTGGTACGAGAAAGCTCTTGCTCATCGGTCTGGTCATCCTCTGCACTCTTTCCGGGAGGGCGCGAGCCTCTCTCAAGGATGCCCTGCTCGCCCTCTCGGCAAAGCGATGACGGCTGACGCGGCGATGGCGGATCACATCGCGCATGCCGGGCGCGTCATGAGACAATTCGCGACAGCAGGGCGCCTCGGGCAGATGCTGCTTGACGATGGGTTGAGAATAGTGTACTCTGGCCGCATGAAGCTTTCGACGCTGATGAGCCTGCCCGCCGCTCTGGCTCTCGCCCTGCTGCCGTCATGCCAGATAGCGCAGCAGCAGCAGTCGCAGACCGACGCAGAAAAGCGGGAAAAGACCGACGAGCCGGCGCCCCTCTATCTCGGCACCGTACACCAGGTACATGCCGACCGCAACTTCGTTGTTCTGCGGATGATCGGGCCGATGCCCGCAGCCGGCTCCACCCTCATCACACACCCGGCCGACGGCAGCAATACCCGAGTCGGCAACCTCGAACTGCGCGATACACGCGCCGTGCGCGGCTTTATTACGGCCACCATACGCTCGGGCACCGTTGTGAGCGGCGATGCCGTCTACCTCTACCGCGACGTGCTGCGCCACCCGGGCAAGGAGCAAAGCGTCTCCGGCGACCCGCTCGCCCCGGTATCGGGAGGCTTCGGCTCCGGCACGGCGGACGGCACTCCGGCTGCGACGACAACGGGTCAGCCGACCGGCCTGACGCCCGGCAGCGGCTATGCGGCGCCCCCTGCGTCACCGACTCCCGCCGTGGTTGACCCCGTCAGCGATGCGCTCAACGCCGGAGCTGCGCCTAGCGGCGGCACCGCCACGCCCAAGCCCGCATCCGCTCCCTCCAAAGACGAATTCCCCTCTCATCTCGACGACATCCCCCTCCACGTCGACGATTGGGACTGATATCTCGACGCCCCGCTCTCTCCGCGGTGCGGCGGCACCACGTCCCTCGGCTCTCACCTCCTTGACATGAAACTGCAATACTACACCGATGAAGACGGCGAGACCGTCATCGGTCTTTGGGTTCCGAAGCGCCGATGCTTCATCGACGTCAGCTCGAACGAAGATCAAATCTGGGCTGCCCTCCAGCCGGACGGCAAAAAGCTCCGCAAGGAGATTGAAACGTGGATCTCCAAGGGGGCGCCCGACGGTGTGCCCGTGGATTCGGAGGGTCTTGTCGTGAGCAGCGCCCTGCCCGTGCAGCCCATCAACATTGCCTGCCTCGGTAAGAGCTACGCTGATCACGCGATGGAGTTCAGCGGAGACAAGCCCGAGGAGCCCTCGCTCTTCCTGAAATCCCCCTCGGCCGTCAGCGCGGATCTGAGCTGCGTCATCAACCCGGCCGGAGCCGAAAAACTCGACTACGAAGTGGAGCTCGCCGTCGTCATCGGCGACACCCTGCATCGCGCTGATGAGAAGGAGGCGCGCCGCGCCATCATCGGCTACACCCTCATGTGCGACTACTCCGAGCGCTCCTACCAGCTTGAGCACGGGGGGCAGTGGACCAAGGGCAAAAGCTGCGACAGCTTCGCGCCGTTCGGGCCCGTTCTCGTCACCCGCGATGAAATCCCCGACCCGGACGCCCTGCAACTGCAGCTCAAGGTCAACGGCGAGCTGCGGCAAAACGGCAACAGCTCGCAACTCATCCGCCCCGTGGCGCAGCTGGTCGCCTACGTCTCTCAGTTCATCACACTCAATCCCGGCGACGTTGTCTCCACGGGAACGCCGGGAGGCGTCGGCATGGGCATGAACCCTCCCCGCTACCTCAAGCCCGGCGACGTCGTTGAGTTCGGCTGCGATGCCATCGGCTGGGTCAGGCAGACCGTCATCGCCGAAGACGAAGACTAAACGCATCCTCCCTCGCTCTATCAGGAAATATCAGGGCATAAGAGAAAAACAGACACGCATCCGCATCTCGCGATTTTTTGAGCCTAGGCCGCAAATTGGTATTGCAAAGGAGCGCCGGGATGTTATAATGACTACCTGCAATCCTACCAAATCAACCTCGGACCTTTCTGCCATGAATATTCTCGTTACAGGTGGCGCCGGATTCATCGGCTTCCACGTCGTCAAGCGTCTTCTCGCTGACGGCCATCGCGTCGTCGTTGTTGACAATCTCAACACACTCAACTCACGGGAGCTGAAACTCGCCCGACTCGGCGAGCTGGGCTTCGACTGCACCCGCATCGCGTACGGCGCCTCCGTGCCCGGTCCCGGCGCTCTCTCCTTCCGCCTGCTCGACATCCTCGACGAAGGGGGTATCAATGCCCTTTTTGAGGCCGAGAAGTTTGACAGCGTCGTGCACATGGCGGCCGTGACGGGCATAGACGAGTCCATGCGCAATCCCGAATACTTCATCAAAAACAACTACATGGGCACGATGAATATCCTCGAGGCTTCGAGGCGGCATGGCGTCCGCCATCTGTTCTTCGCCTCGAGCGCCTGTGTGCACGGGGCGCGGGCGCACGCTCCGCAGAGCGAAGAGGATGACGTTGATACCCCGATGAGCATCTACGCCATGACGAAGCGCTGCGCGGAGCTCTCCTGTTACACGTACGCCAAGGCATACAAACTCCCCGTAACCGTCTTCCGTTTCTTCTGCGCCTTCGGGCCCTGGGGGCGCCCGGACTCGCCGCCGATGACGATTGCGCGCGACATAGCGGACGGCAAAACCATCTCCATCTGCAACAACGGCAATCTCATCCGCGACTTCACGTACGTTGATGACGTCGTCGACGGCGTGGCCATTGCCCTGTCGAATCCGCCGCTCGCCCTCGGCGGAAACGCACCCTACGCGCTCTACAATGTCGGGCGCGGCAAGGCCATCCCGCTGCGCACCTTCATCCAGTCCATCGAGACGGCCATGGGCAAGAGTGCCTCCATCGACGTCGACTCCACGCCGTCGATTGAACGGGGTGAGAGTGCCGAGACCTACGCCGACACCTCGAAGCTCGAGGCTCAACTGGCCTACTCGCCGGTCTGGGACTTTGAAGAAGCCGTGCCGATTTTCGTTCAGTGGTTCCGGCAACACTACAAAACGACCTTCCATTATTGACCCCACCCCGGGCGGAAGGGGCAGTACGCCTGCTCCTTCCGCTCTCTCCACTCCGTGAATTCCCTCCTCTACAGCCTCGCCAAACGTTTTCTCTTCTGCCTCGACCCCGAAACAGCTCACACGCTGACCCTCTCCGGGCTGCGAGTCGCAGAAAAGCTTCATCTCTGCTCCCTGATCAACGGCCGCCGCATTGACGACCCCGTCACCGTCATGGGGCTGAAGTTCCCCAACCGTGTGGGTCTTGCCGCCGGGATGGACAAGGAAGCCAACACCTTTGCGGCCTTCGGGCACCTCGGCTTCGGATTTGTGGAGGTCGGCACGCTCACGCCGAGGCCTCAGCCGGGCAATCCCAAACCGCGCTGCTTCCGCTGCATTCCTCAGCAGGCCATCATCAACCACATGGGCATCAACAACCCCGGCATTGAGGAGGGCGTGGAGAACATTCGCGCCGCGCGCCGTTTCAGCGGCGTGCTCGGTGTCAACATCAGCAAAAACGAATCGACGCCGAACGACGAGGCTCGCGTGGATTACCTCACCTGCCTGCGGGCTGCTTGGCCCGTTGCCGACTACATCACCATCAACTTCTCCTGCCCGAACGTGCCGAACCTCTGTGAGCTCGCCCGGGCGGACTCGGCGGCGGATCTGTTGGCGGCGCTCAAAAGCGAACAAGCCAATCTCGTCGGCGAAACGGGGCGCAATGTGCCCATTGTCATGAAGGTTTCGCCCGACATGGGCGAGACGCAGATCCGCGAGCTCGCCAAGGTCTTTGTCGACTGCCAGCTCGACGGGCTCATATGCACCAACACCACCACCTCCCGCGACGGTGTTGAAAATCACCCCGCAGCGGCGCAAAAAGGCGGTCTGTCGGGCAAGCCCCTGTACAACAAAGCGAATGAAACGCTCGAGGCCTTCGCCCAGGCTTTCCAAGGGCGCATTCCCATCATCGGCGTGGGCGGCATCATGAGCGCGTATGACGCCGAGGCCAAAATCAAGGCCGGAGCCTCGCTCGTGCAGCTCTACAGCGGCTTCGTCTTCAAGGGGCCTCAGCTCATCACGGACTGCGCCCGCCGCCTGCGCGACATGAAGCGGTGCTGAGCCCCACTCAATGACATCAGCCTCTTCGTCTCCCGCCGTCTGCATCAACTGCGGACGGCGGGATTGTCGCGTGCACGAGCCTCCCCCCTTGCGCCCCTCTGAGGCCTGCGGCGCAGGGGAGCGCCTCCGCGCCTGAAATGCGGCCTTGAGCCGCAGCACAGCGCAGCCGCCGCCTGCACCCCGCAGCCTCCCCGCAGCCTCCCTGCGGTCGCGCAGCGCGGAAGCGGCGCGCGGAACTGACGCGCGATTCCGCCTTCATACTCCCCGGCTGAGGGGGAAGGATGAACCGGCGGGCACGCGCGACGCGCGCACGGCCCGCAGGCGCCTGAAAGCTCAAACGGTTGGCGAGTTAGCTTGCCTCGGGCGCCGGGTAGAGCTATGCAGGACGTCATGCCCGCGCTCAAACGTTCGACCTTTCACTTCGTGCTGATCTTTCTGCTCATCAGCTTCAACCTGCGCATGGCCTTCTCCGCGGCCAACCCCATGCTCGACACCCTTATCGTCGACTTGCACCTCAGCCCGTCAGACAGCGGTCTCTTTGCCCTGCTGCCCGTCATGGCCATGGGTGTTGCCGCCCCGCTCGGAGCGCGCCTCAGCTGCCTCATTCGCCCCCGTCTCCTGATCGTCCATGCGCTGGCTGCCGCCATCCTCGGCGTCATCTGGCGGAGTTACGGCGGCATTCTCGGGCTCTACGGCGGCACCGTCATCACGGGGCTCGGTTTGGGGATCACGGGCTCCGTCATCTTGGGCATCGTCAAGGTGCAGTACCCGCAGTATCTGCCGGAGCTCATGGGCGGCTACACCGCCTGCGTCTGTCTGGGCACCTCCGTCGGCTCGGGCAGCGCCACGCCGATCGCGCTGATGTTGGGCAGCTGGCAGAAAGGACTCCTGTTCTGGGCTCTCCCGCTGCTCATCGCACTCATTCTCTGGGTTGAATACCTCGTCAACAGCCGGGACAAACTCGTCAACCCCCACCCCATCAATGCCTCCATGCTGCCCCTGCTGCGGCAGCGGAGAGCTTGGGACGTCACGCTGTTTTACCTCTTCCGCGTCGCGGGCTCGTGGCTCATTATCGTCTGGCTCTCCACCCTCATGCGCCTGCGCGGACTCGGCGCGATTGAAGCGGGGCTGGTGCTGTCTCTCGCAACGGTTTTTCAAATCCCCAGTTCCCTGCTCTCACACCAATTCGCCGTCTGGCTGGGCAGCCGGCGGAGACTGATGCTCGTCACCATACCCCTTTCCTGCGTCGCCTGTGCCGGCTTGCTCGAAGCGCCTCTGGACCTCTGGCCGCTTTTCTCCATTCTCCTCGGGCTCTGCATCGGCTCGATTTTCACCCTCGGCATGAACTTCATTGTGGAAGGTGCTGCCGATGAAGCCGGGACCGTCGCCCTCTCGGGCATGGCCCAGGGCATCGGCTTCATCGTCGGGGGTGCCCTCGCCTGGCTGGTGAGCAGCAGCATGCTGCTGCCGCATCCCGAACTCTTCATCCTCGGTTTCTACACCCTCTTCGCCTTGTCCGGTCTCGCCTTCGGCCTCCGTTGCGACCGCGCGACTCCTCAAAAAACGTAAATGCCGGCATTTGACATTGCCAAGCCGCCGAAAACATGCTATATTCAGCATATAGAAAGTCGACTTCCATGAAACGAGCTATCCTTTCCCTTTCCTTTCTCGCCGGTACCGTTGTCTGCGCCGCCCCGCTTTCCCTCAACCCCTTTGCTACGCTGAACAGCGAGGCCGACAAGGAGGAGTCCGCTGCCGCAACTCCCGCCGATGCCCCCGCAGAGGGAGCAGATAACAAGAGCGCCGCTTCAGCACAAGCCGCCGACGGCAGCGCGCAAGCAGGCACCACAGCCGAAAATCAACAGCAGGCCGCCGGAGCATCGGACGCCGACGAGACGCTCATGGCTCGTCTTACGCGCAGGTTGGAGGAGGCCGACACCCTGATGAGTCAGGTCAAAAAGCCTTCCCGCACCCTCAACTCATCCATGAAACGCTTCAAGGATCGCGCGGCTCGCGATCTCGATGATATTCGCAAGGTGACGGGCGAGGTGCGCGACCTCAACGAAAAATACAACAACACGCTCACCGGCGGCTTTGAGTTCACGGTGGTGACGGCGGGCGATCGCGACAAGTACGTCCGCGATGCGCAGGCGGCCTACGAGGCCATGCTCACCGACATGAAGGAGAATAAGGGCAAGCGCAAGGTCGGCGGTCTGGGCAAGTTTGAGTTGATGCGCGATCGCTACCAAGGCATCCCGGAATACGTCCAAGCCCACGAGACCTACCTCAAAACGCTTACGCAGCTCGACAAACACTGGACCAAGATGTACGATCGCGAGACCAAGCGCCGTGAGCGCATGAATGACCAGAGGCAGCGGGCTCTCGAAGAGGCCGACGATGAGCAATACGAGAAGTTGGCCGAGCAGTTTAAGCGGGAGAAAGAGAACATTGAGACCGTCTGGTACAACCCTCAGCCCCGCAACCTCAAGATGCTCCGCAACTGCACCAACCGCGTGAAGGACGCCCTGCGCCGCAACAAGGATGCGGAAATGGACGACGCGGTCGGCAAGGTGCCCGAGATGCTCACGGCCTTCTGGGCCAAGATGGATGAGGCGCGCGAGGCCATGATGCGCGGCGAGTTTGACCGAGCGACGGAACTGCTCGACAGCGACGAAGTGACGCGCGGCGTCACGCGTCTGCGCAACAACATCTTCCCGCAGGAGTACCGCGAGCCCCTCAACGAGCAGCTCCGCGTGCTCAAGCGCGAGGTCAGCACGCGCTCCCGCAACCGCAACCGCGAAAAACTCTCTCTCGAACGCAAAATCACCGACCTTGATCGCAAGGTTCGCAGCTTTGAGGCGAGAGTCGACAACATGATCGCTTCGATTGAAGACGAGCTGTCCCGACAGACGGATGAAGATCTGCCCGATGCCGACGATGCCGCCGGTGACGGCGATGCGGCCGGTGACGGTCAATCCGCAGAAGGCGAGGCGGAGCCCGGGGAAGAAGCGGAGTCGGGCGACGGCGAAAAGAAGACGGACGACGCCAAGGACGGGAGCGGCGAGCAGCAGGAGGGCGAAGACCCGGCGTGAGCTCGCGCTCTCGGGGTTGACAGCTTCATCGCTTGCGCCTATACTAGGGCTCATGAAAAGTCTCCCGATCGTCGCGTGGGCGGCCTTGGTGCCGTTGGCGGCTCCTCTCAGCACAGCCGCAGAGCAACTCTCGCCCGAGATAGAAGAGGCGATGGAGAGTTTTTGCGCTCTGCCGGCCAAGCTGCTGCCCGTGCTCAGCTCCGTGACGGACAAAGCTACCGCTGATGCCGCTGCGGAGCCGCTCTACCGCGAGCTGTCCGGCGTCTACGAGGTCTGCGATGCGATGCGCGGCATCCGGCAGCTCACCCCGGAGCAGAGCGCCCTCGTGCGCAAGCGCTATGAGATGCGCATGCGCACGGAGTGGGGCAAACTCTATGAGCAGATTTTTCGCCTGCAACGCGCGCAGTGCTACTACTCCACCGCGTTCAACAAGCAATTTCAAACCCTCATCATGATGCTGGAACAATGATGCGCCTCTCCTGTCTTCTGCTGCTTCCCGGGCTGGCTCTCAACCTGGCCGCGCAAGAGCCGCCCTCGGCTGACGGGTTGCTGATGACGCCGAATTCCTCTGAGGAAAGCTCCGAAGGCGATCAGGCTCACCACCCTCTGCCGCCCATGCCCGATGATGAGCTTTTTGCCGAGGAGGAGCTGCCTGAAGCCTCGCAAGAGGACGGAACAGCGCCTTCGGCGGCCGAGGATCCGATTGCACGCCACATTGCGAGGGGGGTGCAGCTGCTGGAAAGCCTCGAGGCCATGATGGCAAGCGTCGGCGATCGCGAGAGTGCCGACAAAGTTGCCGACAGGCTCGGCCTCTTGAGCCGAGAGCTTCAAAAGTGGGTTCAGGGCTTCGCCGCTCTTCCGGCTCTGGATGAAGAGGAGGGTCGAGCCTATTGCGATCGCTACTTGAGCACGGTGCGGGATCTCAACGACAGAATCAGGGAGCAGGGCAGCCGCCTCTCAGCCGCTCAGTATTACGGCTCGGTCAAGCTGGCACAGGAGCTTCAGCGGCTCGTGCTCACCATGAGAAAATAACGGCATGAGGATTGCCCTCTCCGCACACGCACCCCGCTCTCGCCGCGCATGAGTCAAGATCTTCGCCTCGCGCTGCTCATCGCCGGCCTTTGCCTCATCGGCGCCCTGCTGATGTATGCGGCAGGCGTGAAGCGCGGCACGTCGGTGACGGTGCTGCATCGAGGCCATTTCCCGAATCCGGGCGATGCCGCCACGGCTCTCTTCTATTACCTCTTCTTTTGCCTGCTCTACCTGCCCGTCGGCGTCGCTAATGCAGCGGCGGACACTCCCGCAGAGTCCGGCTCGGGGCTGAGTCTCGAGATCAGCAACATCGCCTTCACCCTCGTCATCTATGCTCCCCTGCTGCTCCGTTGGGCTCTGTTGCCGCATTCCGGCAGGCGGCGCATCAGCTTGCTCAACGCCGCACGCTTGCTCGGCACCGGGCTGGCCGGGGTCTTCGCCTTCATCATCCTCTACCAGCTGAGCGGTCTGTACGGCTTCATTGTCAATCTCAGCGGCGCGCCTGCCATACAGCAGGTCAGCAGCGAAGTCATCAACGCCCAAGGCGGCGCTCACCTCGCCGCCCTCGGCGTCTCGACCCTCCTCATCGCTCCCGTCTGCGAAGAGGTCTTTCACCGCGGCTTCGTCTTCACCACTCTGCTCCATCGCTGCGGCTTTGTGCCGGCCGCCGTCATGAGCGGACTGCTCTTCGGTGCCCTGCACTTCGCGCTGCCGCAGTTTCTGCCGCTGAGCTTCCTAGGCTTCACTTTGGCATGGGTCTACTACCGCAGCAGGAGCCTGTGGCTGCCCATTGTTCTGCACGCGCTCTTTAACGCCTTCAACTTCGGCATGCTCGTCCTCTTATGACTCCCGACCGCGCCAGCTTCGCCGAACTCGGGGAAAACGCAGCGCTGCAACGCCTGCTGGACCACCTGAGCAGCAACGACCGCCTCATCGTCGGCCCCGGTGACGACTGCGCCGTCGTCGCCGGAGATGACACATACGACCTGCTGCTCAAAACCGACGTCGTCATCGAAGGCGTGCACTTCACACGCGATACACCGCCCGAGCTCATCGGCCGCAAAGCCCTCGCCCGCACCCTGTCGGACATCGCCGCCATGGGCGGGCAGCCCGACCATGCGCTCGTCACCCTGCTCGCGCACCCCTCGCGCGCCGTCCGCGATGCCGAGCGACTCTATGACGGCATGGCCGAGCTGGCCGAGGCCTTCGGCGTCTCCATAGCGGGCGGAGAAACCTCGTCGCTGCCCGCGGACGGCCTCATCATCAACGTCGCCCTCACCGGCCGCGTCCGGCGCGGAAAAGCCGTTCTGCGCAGCGGTGGGCGCCCGGGCGACACCCTCTGCGTCAGCGGCAAATTGGGCGGCTCTTTTGAAAGCGGACGCCACCTGACCTTCACCCCGCGACTCGAACTGGCCGAATACCTGCTCTCTCATGACCTGCGACCCGGCGCCATGATGGACCTCTCGGACGGACTCGGAAGCGACCTGCCTCGCCTCGCCGCCGCCTCCGGCTGCGGCTACGAACTCGACACGGAAGCCATCCCCTGCCACCCCGGCATCAGCGTTCGGCACGCCATCAGTGACGGCGAAGACTACGAACTGCTCTTCACCCTCGACGACGCCCAGCTCGAACGCCTCCGCCGCCTCGAGCCCCCCGTCCCCATCACCCCCGTCGGGCATCTCACGCGCAGCTCCGTAACACCTTTGATTTCAGGTTGGCAGCACTTCATCAAGCTCCCTCTCTGACCCCTTTGTCAGCCGCTCCGACCTAACACGCCCGCCGCCGTGCACACGGAGTTCCAAAATTAGTTTCATTGTTGATAATAAGTAATTTGAAAAAATTTTTCCCTTGTTCCACAAGCATCCGAGATGCCATCATGGCCAAGCTCATAAAAGTCAAGTTTTCCTTACTAAGGCCGAGGTCTCGGAGAAACTTTTTCTCAACGTGTGGAACGCTCATAGAACGGGCAGATGAGCGCAAGGGCACGAGAGGCCCGAGAGAAAAAAAGCTTTGCAGAAGGGGGGAGGGCGTGCGATAGTTCTCCCCGCAAAGGCGCCCGGCCGACGATCGGCGGGCCACAGATAGAAAAGGAACACACATGAGCAAAACGAGCGAGGCAGCAGGTTTGTGGGAGAGCATCATGAACACCATGAGAGCGGACAACAGCCTGGGGGAGGGATCGTTTGGTTCCACCTTTCTGACCCAGCTTAAACTGCTGACGGACACGGGCAGCAAGCTTGTATTTGAGTACCCGCGGGGCATGATGATCGAGTGGGTGCAGAACTACTACCTCGACTCGATGACGGCCGCGGCGGCCCGCGTGCTCGACGGAGCTCGCGACGTCGAGTTCATCGAACAGCAGGACGACGCCGACGGCAGTCAGCCCGACGCACAAGCCGCGGATGCCGCTGAGGCGCACACCGCCGCCGCGCATGCCGGCACCACGGCCGCGGCGAATGCCCCTCGAGCCGAGCGCTCGAGTCGCAAGCGCAGCGCCAAGCGTCGTTCGTACGTCAACAGCGGTCTCAACGAGGACTTCCGCTTCGAGAACTTCGTCGTCGGTCCGAACAGCGAGTTCGCCTACGAAGTGGCCAAGGCCGTTGCCTCTGATACGGCGCCGCGCTTCAACCCCTATTTCATCCACGGCGCCTCGGGGCTGGGCAAAACGCATCTGCTGCATGCCATCGGCAACGCCATCCGCGAAAAACGCGAGGAGGTCTGCGTGCTCTACGTCACCTGCGAGGACTTCACGAATGCCTACATCGACGCCATCGGCAGCCGCAGCGACGAGAAAAACGCAGCCATCCGCGCCTTCCGGCGCAAGTACCGCGAAGCGGACGTGCTGCTCATCGACGACGTCCAGTTCCTCTCGAAGCGCCAGAAGACTCAGGACGAGTTCTTCTACACCTTCAATTCTCTCTTCGACAGCGGCAAGCAAATCGTCATGACCGCAGACTGCGCCGCGCACGAGATCACCGACCTCGACCCGCGCCTCAGCACGCGCTTTGAACAGGGTCTCACCGCTTCCATTGCACTCCCCTGCTTCGAAACGCGCTTGGCCATCCTGCGCAACATGCGCAGCAAGTGGAAAAGCGATCTGGTGGGCGATGAGGTGCTCGAATTTCTGGCGAGCAATATCACGCGTTCCGTGCGCAGCTTGGCCGGTGCCCTGACGCGCATCGGAAGCTTGGCCTCCTTTTCCCATCACAGCCCGAGTGTTTCGGAAGCTCGGCAGCAGGTGCGCGATCTTCTGCACAACGATCGCGGCAACGACCGCAACACCATTGAGGCCATCCAGAAGCGTGTCGCGGAAGAGTTCGACATCCGCGTCTCCGACCTCACCGCACGCCGCCGCACCGCCCAAATCGCCCACCCGAGGCAGGTGGCCATGTACCTTGCGCGCCGCTGCACGCAGAGCTCGCTGCAGGAAATCGGCGCGGCCTTCGGCGGTCGCGATCACGGAACGGTCATCCATGCGGCGCGCACCATCGAAAAGAAGATTGAAACCGACTCGCGCTTGCGCCGCTGCGTCGAGCGCTTGGCCGATCAATTTTCATGACGCCTTTCTCCGGGGCAAGGTCCCGGGTTAACTGCACGACAAACAAACGGCGCTGCCATCGCAGCGCCGTTTCGCTCGGGCGAACAGGCGGAAAAAGAGCCTCGGCGCGGAAGATTCGGGCAGCGGGCAGAAGCTTCTCCGCCCTGTTTGCGCTTGAATGAACGGCGCGGATGTGTTAAGAAACACCGCGTGAGTTCGCAAGGCATGGAGCAAGGCATGCGGCAGAACATGGTTGCCACGGCAGCCATGCAGATGTTCATGCGCACCCTGCAGGCCACCAACACCGAGCTCGCGCAAATCGCCTCGCAAGCCATCGCCGCCAACCCCGCCCTCGAAGAACTCCCGCCCCCCCACCGCGACGAGAGCGATGAAGGCGACGAGCGCGGCGGTCGCGACCGCGCCGCCGACCGCACTCGGCACGACGCGAGCGGAGAAAATGACACACCCTCCCTCGATCGAGCCGCCACGCAGCGCCACAGCGCCTTTCTGGAGAACATCTCCGAGCCCGTCACCCTCGCCGAACACCTCAGCGAGCAGGTGCGCCAAAGCGCCCTGCCCGCCCCCTTGGCGGAACTTTGCCTGCAACTCATCGACCGCCTCGATCACCGAGGCTACTTCAGCGAAACCCGCGAACAAACGGAGCGCGAACTCCGCGCCTCCCGCCCGCTTTTTGAGCGAGCCCTGGCCACCCTGCAGGATCTCGACCCCGCCGGCGTCGGCGCCTTCAGCCTGCAAGAGAGCCTCATACTCCAACTCCTCCGCGCCGACGAAGGCGACAGCTTGGCCATGCGACTGCTGCGCGAGCGCTGGGACGACCTCGTGCGGCACCGCTACGCCGAAGCCGCCCGCGCACTCGGCGAGAGCGAAGAAGCCGTCGCTGGCGCCGCCCGCCGCATTGCCCGCCTCAACCCCGACCCCGGCAGCATCTTCAACCGAGCCGAAGAGCACGTCATCACCCCGGACCTCATCGTCCGCCTCGAAAACGGACAGCCCGTCGTGCAGCTCACCAACGAGGGACTCCCCCGCCTCGGCCTCTCCGCCGCCTACCGAGACATGCTGGCCGAGCGCGCCGACGACACCGACCTGCGGCGCTACCTCTCGCGCTGCTTCCGCGAGGGCCGCGAACTCATCAAAGCCATCAGCGACCGCCAGCAAACCATCCTCAGCGTCGCCCAAGCCATCGTCCGCCGCCAAAAACCCTTCTTCACCGACGGCCCGGCCGCCCTGCGCCCCCTTCGCATGGAAGACATCGCGCAGGACACCGGCCTGCACCTCTCGACCGTTTCCCGCGCCGCCAAGGGCAAATACCTCCAATGCGACCACGGCGTCTACGAACTGCGCCGCTTCTTCACCGCAGCCCTGCCCGCCGGCAACGAAGGCGAGAGCGTCTCGGCCGGAGCCGTGCAGGCCCGATTGCGCGAGCTCATCCGCAGCGAAGACCCGCGCAAACCCCTCTCCGACGCCAAACTCGAAGCCGCCCTCGCGGCCGAAGGCATCAGCGTTGCCCGCCGCACCATCGCCAAATACCGCGAGCAACTTCACATCCTGCCCGCCAGCCTCAGGCGGCGGAACTGACCTGCGCACCGACAGGCAAAGGGCCCTTTGTTTTTATCCGTTCCAAACTAGGCTCTATTTAGCCTTGATTCGGCGTTGCAAAGCCGCTATAATACCCCCACCCCGCACCGACATGAGAAAAACAAAAGGCAGCAGCAGCAAAAACGCGCGCAACCTCGCCTGCTCCATGGTGAGAATGGCCGGCGTGCGCATGACACGCCAGCGCCGTGCCGTGCTCGAGACCATCATCTCATCCACCGACCACCCGACGGCCGGGCAGATCTACGAGCGCACCTGCCGCAACAGCGCCGGCATCTCGCTGGCCACCGTCTACAACTGCCTCGAAACCATGTCCGAAGCCGGGCTCATCAACCAGCTGCGCTTCGACAACGGCCCCTCGCGCTACTGCCCGAACCTCGTGCCGCACGTCCACGTGCTCGACGACAGCAGCAACCGCGTCATCGACGTCAAACTCAAACCCGGCATACGCATCGAAGACGTCTTCGACCTGCCGGAAGGCGTCTGCGTGCGCAGCATGGACGCCTGCCTGCACGGCATCATCCCCGAGCACTGTCTGCCCCCTTCACAAACAAAATCATGAGCCTCATCATCAAAGATTTGCATGCCCGCGTCAAAGACGGCGCGGAAATCCTCAACGGCATCAATCTCGAGATACCCAAGGGCGAAGTCCACGCCATCATGGGGCCCAATGGCTCAGGCAAGAGCACCCTCTCGAAAGTCCTCTGCGGCCATCCCGACTACGAAGTCACCGCCGGCAGCGCGGAAATGGACGGGCAAGACCTCTTCGCCATGAGCGTCGATGAGCGCAGCCGCGCCGGCCTCTTTCTCGCCTTCCAATACCCCGTCGAAGTCCCCGGCGTCACCAACGCCAACTTCATGCGCGCCGCCCTTCAGGCACGCCTGCCGCAGGACGAGAACCTCGACACCGTCGCCTTCTACAAGAGCCTGCGCAACCGCATGAAGCAGCTGGGCATGGACCCGAAGTTCACCGCGCGCGCCGTCAACGAAGGCTTCTCCGGCGGCGAAAAGAAGCGCAACGACATCCTGCAGATGATGATGCTCGAACCCACCTACGCCATCCTCGACGAGACCGACAGCGGGCTCGACGTCGATGCCCTGCGCATCGTCTCCGAGGGCGTCAACGCCATGCGCGCCCCCTTCCGCAGCTTTTTGGTCATCACTCACTACAAGCGCCTGCTCGACTACATACGCCCCGACGTCGTGCATGTTCTCTACAAAGGACGCATCGAGCGCACGGCCGGCTATGAACTCGTCGAGCACATCGAGCAAAACGGTTTTGATTTCCTCAAGGACGAAGCCTGAAAGCCATGTCTGAGACAACACCCGACCCCGCCGCCGACCTTCGGACGCCCGCGGATTCCCCCTTCAGCATCGACACGCGCGGCGAGTTCTCCTTCCCGGAAAACCACCGCTTCGACGCCGGCTACGGCCTCACGGAAGACACCATCGACTACATCTGCGACGCCAAGGGCGAACCCGACTGGCTGCGTCAATTCCGCAAAGACGCGCTGAAAAAGTTCCGCGACATGCCCATGCCCACCCACTGGGCGCCGGAAGGCATCAGCGGCGTGGACTTCGACAAAATCCGCTACTACCTCGCCCACGGCGTCGCCCCCCGCAAGAGCTGGGATGAAGTCCCCGACGACGTCAAGCGCACCTTCGAGCGCCTCGGCGTCCCGGAGCAGGAACGCGCCTTCCTTGCCGGCGTCGACGCCCAGTACGACTCCGAGACCGCCTACAACAACATGCAGGAAGAGCTGCGCAAGAAAGGCGTCATCTTCGTCAACTCCACCGAAGGCCTGCGCGACTACGAAGACATCTTCCGCCCCTGGTTCGGCAAAGTCATCCCCGTCGGCGACAACAAATTCTCCGCGCTCAACCACGCAGCCTTCTCGGGAGGCTCCTTCATCTACGTCCCCAAAGGCGTCAAACTCGCCCAGCCCCTGCAAGCCTACTTCCGCATCAACTCGGAAGCCATGGGGCAATTCGAGCGCACCCTCATCATCGCCGACGAAGGCGCCGAACTCATGTACATGGAGGGCTGCACCGCGCCGAAGTACGACAGCGCCACCCTGCACTCCGGCGTCGTCGAACTCGTCGCCCTCAAAGGCGCGAAAATCCAATACGTCACCGTCCAGAACTGGGCCACCAACGTCTACAACCTCGTCATCCAGCGCGGCCTCGCCATGGAGGACGCCGAAATCCGCTGGATCGACTGCAACCTCGGCTCCGGCCTCACCATGAAATACCCCGCCGTCGTGCTGCGCGGGCGCCGCGCGCGCGGCGAAGTCGTCAGCATCTCTCTGGCCCACAGCGGCCAGCATCAGGACACCGGTGCACGCATGATTCACGCCGCCCCCGAGACCAGCTCCAACATCGTCGCCAAATCCATCTCCATCGGCGAAGGACGCGCCAGCTACCGCGGCGAAGTCAAGGTGCTCAAAGGCATGAAGGGCTGCCGCAACAACACCGAATGCGACGCTCTGCTCATCAACGCCTCCAGCCGCACCGACACCTACCCCGCCATCAGCGTCAACGGCAACACCGGCTCCGTGCAGCACGAAGCCTCCGTCTCCCAAGTCGACGAAGAGCAGCTCTTCTACATGCAGCAGCGCGGCCTCACCCGTGCGCAGGCCATGAGCCTCGCCGTCAACGGCTTCATCAACGACCTCGTGCAAGAGTTCCCCATGGAGTACTCCGTCGAACTGCGCCGCCTCATCGACCTTGAAATGGAAGACTCCATCGGCTGACGCCGCCAACCCTCCCCCCTTCCTAGCTCAACATATGGATCTTCCCGACAGCGAAGCCACCCAAAGCCTGCAACTGGCCCTCGAACAAGCTCAGCACGAAGCACGCCTGCGCAACGCCCGCACCCCCGATCGCCTCAACGAAAATTGGCGCTTCGGCCGCCCTCACCTCTACGCCGAAGCCCTCGTCGCCGCCCTCAGCGGCCGACGCAACGAAGGCCGCTGCGCCTGCGAGGCTCCCGAAGGCTGCGCCGCGCCTCTCGATGCGGACATGAAGGCGAGCCTGATGAGCCTGCGCAGCATCGGCTCCGACAAAATCGTCGCCCTGCACCTCGAGCGCTTCGGCGAAGGCTGCTGCCTCTACATCGAAGGAGAAATCACGCGCCCCATCGTCATCGACTACGAGACCGACAGCCTCTACAGCCCCGCCACCCTCATTCTGGCGGCCGAAGGAGCCAAGGCCCGCATCATCGAGCGCCACAGCGTGCGCGGCAGCGGCACCCTCGTCGCCCTGCGCAGCATCATGGCCCAGCGCGGGGCCGACATCAGCCTCGAACTCGAAGTCAGCGGCGAAGCCCCGGAAGGCGACGGCCCCCGCGCCATGCACATCACCAACATCGAAGCCGTCGATGCCAACGTGCGCCAGCTCACCCGGCACCGCGGCCTCAGCTGGGCACGCGAAGAAAGCATCGCCACCGTTCTCCACGGCCCGGCCAACATCGAACTCTACTCCGCCAACCGCCTCAGCGGTGAGCAAGTGCTCGACCAGCACACGCGGCAGGAGATGCTCACGGGGCACTCCACCACCAACCTCCTCTACAAAAACGTCGTCGACGGCGACGCCACCGCCACCTTCGCCGGCAATATCTACGTCGCCCCCGGCGCCCATGAAACCGACGCCTACCAGGCCAATCGCAACATGCTGCTGAGCGAAAACGCCACCGTCAACTCCCTGCCCGGCCTCGAAATCCTCGCGGATCACGTGCGCTGCTCGCACGGATCCGCCAGCGCCCCCATGGACGAAGAGCAGCTCTTCTACCTGCTCAGCCGGGGCATTCCGCGGCACGAAGCCCAACTGCTCGTTGCCGAAGGCTTCCTCAGCGACGCCGTCGATCACTTCCGCAACAGCGAAGACAGCGAAAGCGAAGCTTGAGCCCGAGACCGAATGATGCCTGCGGCGCACCTGCGTCGGTGATGAAAAAAGCCGGTTGCCACACCCGACAAGAATCAGCAAACTCGGAGTAGGAAGCGCTAAGCTCGCGCACACGCCCTCCCTGCCCCCCGCATCAACGACGTTCGCACAATCAAACAACTCCTCAGCGAAACGCACAATGAACACCCAGCTTCGCCCCCTCGCCGGCATCGCACTCGGTCTCGCACTTCCCGTTTCAGCTCTCACGCCGGCCCAATTCATCGAGGGGGGCACGTGATGCAAACCTCGACGTCAGCATCGACCGAGAAACCGAAATCATCCGAATCCGCTCCGTCCATTTTATCTTCTCCGGCCGAAACGAAAGGCCCCTTTCATCCGCCGACTCCCAACACCCAATCGAAGGAGTCGTCGCCTACACCTTCATCGACGTCGAGATGCCGGACGACGAGGTCATCGAAAGCCTCTCCTTGGAACTCCGTAAAAAGTACGGCGTCATCCTGACCCAAATCGACGGCAAACTTGCTGTGGCAACCTGCGAGCGAGGACTCGAGGGACAAAAGGACATTGACGTTCTGAGAAAAATCAACCTCTGCGTCGAGCGGATTCATAAGGCCGTCAACATGGCTGACGACGAGTAAGCGCCGAACGGCAACAGGCAACACCCGGCAAAAGAGGCGCCCGACGGCGCCTCTTTTTCGTTGCCGCCCCCTCCGCGCCCCCCGACGCCCTCTCAGCTTCCCTCGTTTTTTCCCCACTCGGGCGCGGGGGACAAGCGCCCCGGCCGCCCGTCCAAGCACCTCATGCAGCCTCCCCTCCCTCGGGGCAAACAGCCCGCAGCGGCGGCACCGCATCATGCGAATAAGCGCAGCCCTCACAGCGCGATATCCACCACCAGCGGACGGTGATCCGAGCAGGCAAAACACTCATCCTGCACAATCTCGCACGAAAGAAGACGCTGCGGCGCGACAAAGGCGTAGTCAATATGATACGGGCGATCCGCGCGGCGGTAGAGATAAAAGGTCGGCACACTCTCGCGCCCCTGCTCCTCGCCGTGAGCAGCATGCCAGGCCGAAACAAGCCCCGCCTCCGCCATCATCCGCACCACCGCCGAGTGTGAACGCGCGTTGTGCTTGGTATCCCAGCGCTGATTGCTGTTCAAATCGCCGATCACCACGGTGCGCTCATCCATCTTGTCCCGGTGAATGCAGTGATAAACATAATACTCCTCAATGTGGGGCTTCGCCGCCCAGACCGCCAAAAGATTCCACGAATCATTCACCCGAACCGGCAAAAAGTGGCGCAGGCAGTACGGCTCCCAATCCAAGCGCGAAAGCGATGTACCGTTTCGCGCAAAAACCCCGAGCCCCTTGTACGGCTTCTCACCCGTCCACAGGCCGTGAGAAGCGAACTCTCGGTACGCCTCGTGCCGACAGACCTGCGGATCCTCGCATTCCTGAATAACGTACAAATCGGCCTCGAGCCGGGAAACCAGCTCGAACTTCTCGCGAAACTTGCCCGCACAATTCCAAGTCACCAAGCGCATACAATCCTCTCCTGCTGCATCTGACACCTCCAGCATAGCACGCGCGGCGGCTTCCCTCAAGGATTTTACCCGCAGCGGCGACGAATCATCACCCAAGGCAACGCCTAACAAACAGCCGTGCCGCATCCCCGCTTCATGGCATTGACAGCCCGAAGCGCGTCTGCTATAGTGCCAAAGTCCCCGCCGGCGAGGGCTCTGCCGCCCGCCTGCCACCGTAGCCATGAACATCCCCCCTTTCTGGATCAAAGAGCGCCGCCGCTTCCGCAACGGCATCCTCGTGCGCCTGCGCGGCGTCTCGAACAACTCCATGGACGAAGCCCGCGAGAAACTCGAAGAGCGTGCCCGCCTCTGGGAGCAGCTGCTCGCCGAGCCGAAAGCCTCCGCCGACGCTATCGAAAGCTTCCGCCGAAGCCTGCGCCGACTCGACGGCAAGGACAGCGGCCCCTACAGCGCCGACATCCTCGAAGCGCTCGAGCAGAGCCTCGACCCCGAAAACGTCGTCACCCGCAACCGCTACGGCTGCCTCGTCCTCAACTCCACCCGCCTCTGCTTCGCTGACGTGGACCGCTTTCCGCCGCGCGGACTGAAACAGAGGCTGGCAGCCCTCTTTCACGGCCGTCGCGACGAACAGCGCCTCCTCGCCACCCTCATCGACATGAGTCGGCGCGACGAGCACTTCGGCGCCCGCCTCTACCGCACCGCCCACGGCTGGCGCATCATCCTGCGCGGCGTCGAGCTCGGATCCGCGCAGCAGCGCCGCCTCTTTGCCGCCCTGAACGTCGACCCGCTCTACGCAAAACTCTGCGACAGCCAGCAATGCTGGCGCGCCCGCCTCAGCCCCAAACCCTTTCACCTCGGCCTGCCCCACTTCCCCCAAGCCGCAGACTCCCTCGAAGCCCCGGAAGCCTCCGCCGCTTGGGTCGCTCGGTACGAAGAGCGCACCGCGCATCTCGCCGTATGTCGGCTGATCGACAGCGTGGGGTGCGGCATCGCCGACCCCGTCCTCGACTACCACGACCGCATCACCCGCGCCTCGCGAAGAGACCTCCCCTTGGGCTGAAGCCCCCGATTGAGCCCTCCGTCCAAGCCCCACCCGGAGCCGAGAGCACTCCGCCGCCCCCGTAGCCGAGCCGACGCGGCGAGCACACCCCGCGCTCCGTGCTGCGCCCGCCCGTGCACAGCGGGAACGAACACAGCCGCGCCACTGGGGCAAAAAGCGCCGCGAGCAGAGCGCGTCGAAAATTTAATCTGATTTTTTTACGCCTAAGCCGTAAGAATACCCGACCGGCTGACGTACCTTCTATATAAGCCCGCCGCAGCGCACCCGCAAACGCCCGCTTTCGTCGCTGGCCTCCCACTGCCCTCGCCCTCAAATCCACCCTCATGAAAACCACATACCTCACTGCCCTCACCGCCCTCGCGCTGCTGCCGGGCACAGCCCGAGCCGACGCAGCTCCGGCACCCGCCCCAAGCACCGGAGCTGCGGCCGACAACGAATCGCTCGCCAGTGCCGTGCAGGCAGGCCGCACGGAGGCGGTAAGCAAACTGCTGGAGGCCGGCGCCGACGCCCGTGCCCGACTCGGCAATGTCGGCACCGTCCTGCACCTCGCCGTCGGTGCTGGCCACAGCGACATCGTGCGCCTGCTGCTCGACAAAGGCGCCGAGGTCAACGCCGCCTTTGACGTCCACGGCCGCACACCCCTGCACCTCGCCGCCTCGGCAGGCCGCACGGACATCGTGCGAATCTTCCTCGACAGAGGCGTCAAAGCCGACATCCGAGCAGCCTACGGCATGGGAACCCCGCTGCACGAAGCCGCTCTCAACGGCCGCCGAGCCACCGCCATCCTGCTTCTGGAACGCGGGGCCGACATCAACGCCCGAAACGCGCAGGGCCGCACCCCGCTGCACGAAGCCGCACGAAGAGGGCAGCGAGACAGCCTCATCCTCCTCCTTGAGAAGGGCGCCAACGTGAGCGCCGCAGACAAACAGGGCTTCACCCCGCTGCACAGCGCCGCCGACGCCGGCTGTGACACGACCGCTCTTGCACTCATCGAACACGGAGCAGACGCCAACGCCCCGAGCCGAATGCAGGGAAGCCCCCTGCACCTCGCCGCCCGCCGCGGACACAGCAGTACAGCTCGCCTGCTCCTTGAGAAAGGCGCCGCCGTCAACGCAGCCAACGCCTATGGCGACACCCCGCTGCACAAAGCCGCCGAAGGAGGCCGCAGCGACACCGCCCGCCTGCTGCTCGATGCCGGAGCCGACGCCAACGCCGCCAACGCTCAGGGCTATACTCCCCTGCACCTCGCCGCCCAGAACGGCCACGCCGACGCCGTCGGCCTGCTGCTCGAGGCCGGGGCCTCGCCGAACGCCCGGAACGCCCGCCAAGCCGCCCCCCTCCATCTGACGTCCTTTGCGGCAGGCACGGACGGCGCTCGACAACTGCTCGCCGCCGGAGCCGACCTCCGCGTGCAGGACGCGGATGGCCGCAGCCCGCTGCACCGCGCCGCCGACTGCGGACAAAGCGACCTCGTCCGCCTGCTGCTCGACGCCGGAGCCGACGCCAACGCCGCAGACACCGAAGCCCGCACCCCCCTGCACCTCGCCGCGCACGGCGGCCACGGCAAGGCCGTCCGCCAGCTGCTCGACGCCGGAGCCGACACCGCCGCCCGCGATCGCCAAGGCCGCAGCCCACTGCACGCCGCCGCCGGCGCCGGCCACAGCGACTGCGCCCAGCTGCTCGCCGAAAAAGGGGCAGACCCAAACGCCCGCGACCACGTCGGCGCCACCCCGCTGCACATGGCAGCGGAGCGAGGCCACAGCGGCACGGCTCTCTGCCTAATCACCGCCGGCGCCGATCCCCGCGCTCAAGACGCGCAAGGCCGCAGCCCGCTGCATGCCGCAGCCTCGGCGGGCCGGAGCGACACCGTGCAGCGGCTCGCCGAACGAGGAGCAGACCCGAACGCCCGAGACCGAGACGGCGCCACCCCGCTGCATGCAGCCGTCGATGACGGTCGCGCCGACACCGTCCGCAGCCTCATCGCGGCGGGAGCCGACGCCAACGCCGCGGACAACCGCGGGTGCACCCCCCTTCACCGCTCCATCAGCGAGAGGCGAGCCCCCATCGCCCGCCTGCTCCTTGAACTCGGCGCCGACGTGAACGCCCGAGAACATGACGGCAGCACCCCGCTGCACAAGGCAGCCGGCGCCGGCCTCAGCGCCCTCGTCGACCTCCTTCTGGACGCGGGGGCAGACCCGCAGGCCCGAGACGCCGCCGGGCGCACCCCGCTGCAAACCGCGCAAGAAGCCTCCGCCTCCGCATACGAGTTCAGCTCGGTGGCCTTCGGCCTCCAAACGAGCATCTCACTGCTGAAGAAAGCCATGCAGAAGCAAAAATAACACCTTTCTCCACCCCCTCACCAACAACCCACGCCACACACATGAAAAGAACACTACTCATCTGCCTCGCTGCCCTCACCCTGCTGCCGGGCACAGCCCGAGCTGACGGAGGCGCCTTTCCCGGCAATCCCGACGAGCCGTTCTACGCCCCACTCGACAAAGAACGCTACTGCGGCCACGTCCTCGAAGCCTGCTTCGTTTACGTCGAAGCCATCCGCGAAGCTCGCAGACCGCATGCGGGCAGCTCCGTCCAAAAGCGCGCGGAGCGCGTGGCCGAAGCCCGTCAAGAACTCATCAAGAGGGTCGAAATGTACCCCGATGAAATCAACGACACCTACTGGGCACACCACGCCTTCGAGATGTCACCGCTCTATGCCGCCGTCATCGGCAACGATGACATTCTCGTGAAGTTCATGCTCGATCAGGGAGCCCTGCCCTTCTTCCCTGATTATTGTTATGAAGACTTGGAGATTTCAAAGGACGTTCAAGCGCTGCTGTCGCAGGCTCGCCGACGTTACAACGTGCTGGAAATCTGCCTCAAAGCCCGGAAAGCCGGCATCGACCTCGAGGGAGAAGAACCCTCCCGAAAGCACGCGCAATAGCTCCCCTGCCGGGCTCCGCGCCGCAAGTGCGCGGAGCCCCCTCGGATACGCGCGGAGCCCCTGTTCTCATGCGATTTCCGACAAAGAAACAACGGGCAATGGCCGGGTGGCGTCCGAGGCCGACGGCATTTCGCCGAGCCTCGCCATCCTACTCCGCCTCCGGGAACACGGAAAAGATCTTGTCGCTCACATGGATGTAGTCCGATTGGCCCTTGGGTTGATACCAGCCGGCATTCCAGGAATTCATCGGCATCGCCGCGACAATTTCCTGATGCTCATCCAAGAACTCGAGGAGGTAAAACACAGCCGGATTGATGATGATGCGGTCGCTGTAGCGCTCGGACCAAGGACCGGCACTTCTCCATTCCTCCAAGAGGGCTCGTTTGGTGTCCGGGCTAAGGGGGTAGGTATAAGTCTCAACCTCCCCTCGGGAACGTACTTCCTTCTTTGTAATGCGGACGTACTCCGCGCGCTGCTCGACACGGGCGAGTTTTTTCTGAATGTCTGCCCATTCTGCCTCTGATAC
>DXFQ01000134.1 GCA_019114365.1 Candidatus Parakkermansia intestinigallinarum
GTCGTAGCGCAGTTCGAGCTCGAGGCGGCTGAGTTTGTCGTCTCCCTGCCGCTCGCGCGACGATGCCGAGCCGACCCGGCCGTGACCGAGGCAGTGCGGGCACCATCCGTGCGGGGAGTTGAACGAGAAGGTGGAGGGCTCCGGGTCGGGGTAGCTTTCGCCGCATTCGGGGCAGCTGAGGCGCGTGCCGAGCAGGCGGTGTTCTTCCGCTGCTTTTGCGCTGCGCGGTGTGACGCTCAGGCGCAGGTAGCCGTCGCCCATCTCCAGTGCGCGGCTGACGAGTTCGAGCAGGCCGGCGTAGTCGCAGTCGGCTCCGTTGCAGCTCACGCGGTTGCCCTCGACCGCTACGTCCGCGAGTACGATGTCGATATCGTGGTTGGCGTAGCGATCCAGCGGGGTGAAGTCGTCGGGAGCCTCGAGTCTGCCGTCGGCGCGCAGCCAGGGGTATTTGCGGCGGGCGGCCCAGCGCGCCAGATCGGCGTAGTGGCCTTTGCGGTTGCGCACGACGGGAGCCGCGATGAGCAGGCGACGCGGGCGCTTCTCGAGTTCGAGCCCGACGAGCTGCTGAATTTCGTCGGTGGAGCGGCGGCCGAGGGGGACGCCGCACTGCGGGCAATGGGGCGTGCCGAGTTTCGCGTAAAGCAGGCGCAGGTATTGCCAGATTTCCGTCACGGTGCCGACGGTGGATTTGCTGCCGCCTCGGGTGCGGTTCTGCTCGATGGCTACCGTGGGGGGCAGGCCGGTGAGGCGGTCGATGTCGGGGGTCTCCATCTGCTCCGTGAACTGCCGAGCATAGGGGCTCATGACGTCCAGAAAGCGCTTCTGGCCCTCGGCAAAGATGATGTCGAAGGCCAGGGTGCTCTTGCCGCTGCCCGACAGGCCGGTGACGACGGTCATTTCGCGGCGGGGGATGTCGACGTCGATGTTCTTGAGCTGGTGGTGGCGGGCTCCGCGCAGGGCAATGACGCCGCGACTTTCTTCGGTATCGGCGGGCAGGCGGTCAAGGGCATCGACGGGGGCCGGCAAGCCCGCGAGCGCCGGGCGCAGGTAGGCGGCCGTGCGGCTGGCCTCGCAGGCGGCGACGTCTTCGGGGCGACCCTGAGCGACGATGTGTCCGCCGCCGCTGCCGCCTTCGGGGCCGAGGTCGATGACGTAGTCGGCGCATTTGATGAGTTCGAGGTTGTGCTCGATGACCAGCACGCTGTTGCCGCTCTCGGTCAGGCGGCGAAAGACGCCGAGCAGCAGCTCCAGATCGCTGAAGTGAAGCCCGGTGCCGGGCTCGTCGAGGATGAGCAATTTGCCCTTTGCCGCAGCGTCGTTGCCGATGGAGTCCACGAGGATGCGCGCCAGTTTGAGCCGCTGGTTCTCGCCGCCCGACAGCGTGTTGAGCGGCTGCCCGAGGCCGAGGTGGCCCAGGCCGACTTCGACGAGCACGCGCAGTTTCTCGGCAATGCGGCGCGGGCGGGCGCCGGGCTCGGCGGCAAAGAGCTTGAGGGCCGTCGCGACGTCGAGTGCCAGCAGCTCGGCCATGTTGTAGCCGAGCAGGCGGATGCTGAGGGCCTGAGGCGTGTAGCGCGCGCCGTGGCAGAGCGCGCAGGGCACGAAGATGTCGGAGAGGAACTGCATCTCCACCTTCTCCTGCCCGAGGCCGGCGCAGCGCGGGCAGCGCCCTTCACCGCTGTTGAAGGAGAAGTAGCCGGGTTTGAGCCCGCGAGCCTGCGCGGCCGGCTCTGCGGCGAAGAGGGCGCGGATTTCTTCAAAGACGCCGATGTAGACGGCGGGGGTTGAGCGCGGGGTGCGCACGATGGGGCTCTGGTCGACCAGCAGCACATCGTCGAGCGCGTCCAGACCCTCGACGGAGCTGACGCTCACGCGCTCTTCGTCGTCGAGCTCCTCGGGGTGGACATGGCCGTAGAGCACTTGACAGGCCAGGGTGCTCTTGCCGCTGCCCGATACTCCGGTGAGGCAGCAGTAGACGCCCAGCGGGATGTCGACGTCGAAGCGGTGCAGGTTGTGACATTCCGCGCCGCGGATGCGCAGGTAGCCCGCGGGGCGTCGGCGCTCGGCCGGCAGGGGGATGCTGCGCCGCCCGCTGAGGTAGGCGCCGGTCAGCGAGGCCGGGGCGGCGTCCAGTCCCTCGGGCAAGCCGGCGTAGACGATGCGGCCGCCTTCGGCTCCGCTGGCCGGCCCCATGTCGACGATGTAATCGGCGGCGCGCATGACGGCTTCTTCATGCTCGACGACGACCAAGGTGTTGCCGCGGTCGGAGAGGCGCCGCATGGCCTTGATGAGGCGTGCGGTGTCGCGCGCATGCAGGCCGACGGTCGGCTCGTCCAGCACGAAGAGGGTGTCGGTGAGCGCGGCTCCGAGGCAGGTGGTGAGGCTGACGCGCTCGACTTCGCCGCCCGAGAGCGAGCGCGTGAGGCGGTTGGCCGCCAGATAGCCGAGGCCCACGTCACAGAGATAGGCGACGCGGCTTCGCAGCTCGCGCACGGCTTGCTGCAGCGAGCGGTCGGCTCCGACGCCGGGCAAGACGTTGGCATCGATCCAGCCAAGCAGCTCGTCCATGGGCAGGGCCTGAACTTCGGGGACGCTCAGGCCGCCGATGGTGAAAGCGAGAGCCTCGGGGCGCAGGCGGCCGCCTTTGCAGGCCGGGCAGATGCTGTAGACGCGATAATAGGCGAGGAAGGCGCGCACGCTCATCTTGTGAGCGTGTTTCTCCATGTCGTCGAAGATGCCTTTGTAGCCGTACCAGAGGGCGCGCGCTTCGGCCTCCCAAGGGTCGCAATCTCCGGCGTTGCCGAAAAAGACCCAGTTGCGCTCCGCTTCGCTGAGGTAGCGCCAAGGGATATCGAGGCGCACGGCGCAGCTGCGCCTGTTGGCGGCGAGGAAGTCGTTGAAGCAGGCGGAGAGTGTCGCCGAGGAGAGCATCTTGAGGGCGCCGTCGAGGATGCTTTTCTCGGGTATGATGCCGCGCATGTAGTCGTACGAGATGGCGCGGCCGTAGCCTTTGCACTCGGGGCAGGCTCCGAGCGGTGAGTTGGAGCTGAAGAGCCCGGGGCTCGGTTCTTCGAGGGGATACCAGTCGCTGCGAAAGAGGCGCAGCCGCCCGAAGCTGCCGTCTGCCTGCCGCAGGGAGACAAACACGCGATCCTGGCCGAGGCGCAGCGCCGTCTCGAGGGCTTCGGTGAGGCGCGGGAGGTTTTCGGTTGTCAGTTTGACGCGATCCTGCAGCAGCATCCAAGCCTCGCCGCCAAGCTGCTCTTCTTTCGCTTCGCTCAGGCGCAGCACCTCGGGGCGCCCGGGCAAGACCGATTCCGCAAGGGCCTCGGCCTCGTCGAGAGAGCCCTGCCCGACGAGCACGCGCAGGTAGCCCTGCGCTTCCAAGGCGCAGCGCATCTCATCAAAGCTGCCGACGACGCGGACTTCAAAGGCGACGAGGGCGTCGGCTCCGCCGTGCTCGCGCAGCAGGTCTCCGGCAAGGCTCTGCGGCGTGGCCGGGTGCACGATGCGCCCTTCGGCGTCGCGGCCGATGGCGAGGCGCGAAAAAATGAGTTTGAGGTACTCGTTGAGCCCCGTCATGGTGCCGACGGTCGAGCGCGAATTTTTCACCGAGTTGCGCTGGCCGAGGGCGATGGCCGGAGGCACGTTCTCCACGGCGTCGACGCCGGGACGATCCATGCGATCCATGAACTGGCGCACGTAGGGGGAGAAGGTTTCGACGTAGCGCCGCTGGCCCTCGGCGTAGAGGGTGCTCATGGCTAGAGATGTCTTGCCGCTGCCGCTGGGGCCCGTGACGACGGTCAGGGCCCCGAGGGGGATGTCGACGTCGACGTTTTTGAGGTTGTGTTCGCGAGCCCCGCGTATGCGAATCGAGCCATCGTCCTGCTGCATGGAATGATTCTAACTCATAACAAGAGCGACGAAAAGTCCAAAAGCTGTCCGTTCGGCAGATTGAGCCGCCGAGCGCGGCGGGAGGAGAAGCGGGGGCACGGCGCGGG